>NZ_JBHUSC010000050.1:25254-50286 GCF_042673805.1 Streptomyces sp. NPDC057010
ACGCTCGGCCGTTCCGACGGGCGCGCGCTCCGCGGGGGGGGCACAACGAGACGCGGCCCACCCGATCCGGGTGGCCCGCTTCTTCACTGTGGAGCTAAGGAGAATTGAACTCCTGACCTCCTGCATGCCATGCAGGCGCTCTACCAACTGAGCTATAGCCCCTTGCCTTGCCTGCCGCTTCGGTTTCCCTTGCCGGTTCCCCTTGGCGACGTCCCAAACATTACACGGTCATGGCCCTGGTCCAAAAATCGGTTTCCGCCGAGCCCGAGCCATGCCCGATTTGACCCATCTCGTCACGCTCTCGCGAACTGGTAGAACCGCTTGAGCGTGCAGTGTTCGTCGAGGAGCCGGCCATAGATCGGCTCCCCCTCCAGTTCGCGGTACGTCTCGATCGGGTCGCCTTTTATGATCAGCGCCCGCGCACATTCCTCGCACCAGTACTGATAGTCGGCGTTGACCGGGTCCATGTCCCGCACGATCGGCGTGCCATTGTTGCACCAGTCGCACCGGCGCCGGTGTGCACCCATCCGTCAGCGACTCCCTCCCGAATCGGGCCGTCGTCTCCCCCTCCGGCCGTCCGATTCTGCCATGCCGGTACGCGCCCGGTCAGCAATCGCAAAGGGTACAAAAGCAAGGATCCCGCCCCCTGTTGGGGACGGGATCCTGATTGTGGAGCTAAGGAGAATTGAACTCCTGACCTCCTGCATGCCATGCAGGCGCTCTACCAACTGAGCTATAGCCCCGCTCTCCGCTGCGTTCCCCCCGCTTCCGGTGTTCTTCGCTGCGAACAAGAAGAACTCTAGCCTGTGACCAGCCGGAAAGTGAAATCCGGGTCCGGGACTGCCCGCGGAGGCCCTCAGTCGTCGTCGCCGAGCACCGGTTCCGGCAGCGTGCCGGCGTTGTGCTCCAGCAGGCGCCAGCCGCGCGCGCCCTCGCCGAGGACGGACCAGCAGCAGTTGGAGAGCCCGCCCAGGCCCTCCCAGTAGTACGACTCCAGGCCCAGGAGGCGGCCGATGGTCGTACGGATCGTGCCGCCGTGGCTGACCACGACGAGCGTGCCGCTCTCCGGCAGCCGGCCGGCGTGCTCCAGCACCACCGGCGCCGCCCGGTCGGCGACCTCGGTCTCCAGCTCGCCGCCGCCCCGGCGGACCGGCTCGCCGCGCTTCCACGCCGCGTACTGCTCGCCGTACTTCGCGAGGATCTCGTCGTGCGTGAGGCCCTGCCACTCGCCCGCGTAGGTCTCGCGCAGCGCCGCGTCGTGCGCCACGGGCAGCCCCGTGATCGCGGCCAGCTCGGCGGCCGTGGCGGAGGCGCGCCGAAGGTCGGAGGCGACGATGGCGTCCGGCTTCAGCGAGGCGAGCAGCCGCGCCGAGCGGCGCGCCTGCGCCACACCGGTCTCGGTCAGCTCGATGTCCGTGGAGCCCTGGAAGCGGCGCTCCAGGTTCCACGAGGTCTGGCCGTGCCGCCAGAGGACGATCTTCCTGCCGGGCTTGCCCGCGGTGGTCGTGCTCAGAACAGATCACCGTCCAGGTCGTCGTCGCCCGCCGCCTCGCGCAGCTTGGCGTGCTCCTCGGCCTTGCCGATGGTGAGCTTGGCGTCCTCGGGCAGCTCGATCTCGGGGCAGTCCTTCCACAGGCGCTCCAGCGCGTAGAAGACCCGCTCCTCGCTGTGCTGCACGTGGACGACGATGTCGACGTAGTCGAGCAGGATCCAGCGGGCGTCTCGGTCGCCCTCGCGGCGCACCGGCTTGGCGCCGAGCTCCTTGAGCAGGCGCTCCTCGATCTCGTCCACGATCGACTTGACCTGGCGGTCGTTGGGCGCCGAGGCGAGCAGGAAGGCGTCGGTGATCGACAGCACGTCGCTGACGTCGTACGCGATGATGTCGTGCGCGAGCCGGTCGGCCGCTGCCTGGGCAGCGGTGGTGATGAGCTCGATGGAGCGGTCCGTGGCGGTCACTGGCCATGCTTTCGGGTTGGCGGGCAGATCCTTACAAGGGTCTCATGTACCGCCGACACCGCCCGCGCGGAACGTTCCGCGCGGCCGACGGCGCCCCTGCGGCCTGCGCCGCCGCCGGGTCAGGACGCCTTGTAGTCCTTGCCGAGCGTCACCACGACATCGGCGTTCACCGCGTTCTCGCCCTTCTTCACGACCGTCTCCGGCAGCCCCAGCGTCTTGGCGACCTCGATCGCCCGGTCCCGCTGCGCGTCGTCCTGGTACGTGATCTGCGAGGTGGCGGCGGTCTTGTCGGCCTTGCCGCCCTCCACGAAGGTGTAGCCGCCGTTGAGCAGGGCCGCCTTGGCCGCGGCCTGCGTCTTCTCGTCGCCGGTGGCGTCCTTGAGGCCGACGCGCGGGGTGGCTCCGGGCTGCGCCGCGCCGACCGAGCCGCCGAGGACCTCCTTGACCACCTTCTGGGTGGCGTCGTCCGTCAGCGTGCCGTCCGGCTTCACCGTGAGGACGTCGGTGCGGTACGCGCCCACCTTGGCGTGCGCGCCGAGGCGGGACAGCAGCGCGCCGAGGGTCTGCGCGTTCAGGGCCGGGTCCAGGATCTGGCCCATGCTCTCGACCGTGAGGGCGGCCGCCTTCGGGTCGCCCGGCACCTTGCGCAGGACCGCGTAGAGCACCTTGCCCATGCGGTCCAGCTGCTTGGCCTCCGGTTCGCCCTGGGCCCTGTACGTGGCGTAGGCGACGGCCATCGCGCCGCTCAGGCTCTGCTTCTGGCCCTGCCCCACCGCCGGCGCCTTGGCCGCGTCGTCGGCCGGGACGGCGGTGTCGGTGTCGACCTCGATGCCGCCGACCAGCTCGACCAGGTTCTCCAGGAAGGGGGTGTCCAGGCGCCAGGTGCCGCCGATGCGGGTGCCGAGCACCGAGTCGAGGGACTCGCGGGTGCCGAGGCCGCCTTCCTCCACCGCCTTGCCGAGGCCGGTGGTGGTGCCGTCCGCGGCGGGGACGCCGAGGGTGTTGGGCAGCAGGACGGTGGCGCCCTGCTTCGCGGTGACGTTGTCGACGAGCAGCGCGGAGGAGGTGCCGCCCTTCTTGGTGTTGTGCAGGTGGACGACGATCATGTCGCGCTTCTGGGCCCCGGCGTCGGCGGCCGCTCCGGGCTTGTTCTCCCCCGGGCCGTCGAGGAACGGCAGCTTGCCCGCGTACCAGAGGTAGCCGAGGCCGCCGACGACGAACAGGACGAGGACGACGATCAGCGCGACCACGCGGTTGCGGCCGCGGCGGCGGGCCTCCTCGCGGCGTTCGGTCCGGCTCTCGGTGAACTTGAGCCAGTCGATGACGTCCTCGGAGTCCTCGTCCGGCTCCTCGATGAAGGAGAACTGCTCGGTGCGGTAGTCGGGCGCCTTGCGCGGCTCGGGGACCTGCGCCGCGGCGGGCCGGGGCTGCTGCCGCTCGGGCTGCGGCTCGGGCTGCGGCTCCGGGGCGGTCTGCTGCGGGATCCACTGCTGGGTCTGCTGCGTGTCGTACCCGTAGGAGGGCGACTGGGAGTACTCCTGCTGCCCGTGCTCCTGGGCGGAGGGCTGCGGGGCGTAGTACTGCTGCTGCTGGTCGTAGCCGTACGGCTGCTGCGGCTCGTACGTCTGCGCGTACGGCTGCTCGTACTGGGGGGCGGACTGCGCGGGCACCTGGCCGTACACCGGCCGCCCGTACGCGTCGTAGCCGATGAGCTGCTGCTCGTGGGCTGCGTACGGGTCGTACCGGTCGTACGGATCCTGTCGGTCGTTCACCGCGGGGCCCCTCTCTTCCGGAAGCTCAGGCTCCTCGGTACAGCTCACGCTTGTCGATGTAGCGCACCACGCCGTCCGGCACCAAGTACCAGACAGGGTCCCCCTCGGCGACCCGTGCGCGGCAGTCCGTGGAGGAAATCGCCAGCGCGGGCACCTCGACCAGGGACACCCCGCCCTTGGGCAGGCCGTCGTCGGTGAGCACGTGGCCCGGCCGGGTGACTCCGATGAAGTGGGCGAGCGAGAAGAGCTCGTCGGCGTTCCGCCAGGTCAGGATCTGGGCGAGCGCGTCGGCACCGGTGATGAAGAACAGGTCGGCGTCGTCGTTCAGCGCCTTCAGGTCCCGCAGGGTGTCGATCGTGTACGTCGGCCCGCCGCGGTCGATGTCGATGCGGCTGACCGAGAACTGCGGGTTCGACGCCGTGGCGATGACCGTCATCAGGTAGCGGTCCTCGGCGGGCGACACGGCCCGTTGCGACTTCTGCCACGGCTCGCCGGTCGGTACGAACACCACCTCGTCGAGGTGGAAAAGGGCGGCGACCTCGCTGGCGGCCACCAGGTGTCCGTGGTGGATCGGATCGAACGTCCCGCCCATCACGCCGAGCCGGCGCTTGACCGGGCCGGTAGGCACTTCCTGCTCTCCCATGAGCGCAGAGCCTACTGGCCCGGTGCCGCGTGCACTGCTGGCGGACGGGGCCTAGCGGTCACGGTTCAGGCGCGTGGTGATCCACAGCATGAGGCAGAGGATGAAGAGCGCGCCGCCGCCGGTCAGGTAGGGGTTGAGGCTGTCGTGGTTGCCGCCGTGCTGCTCGGCCCCCTCCGAGGCGAGGACGACCAGGTTGTGGGCGGTGGAGGAGAGGCTCATCAGGCAGGTACCTATCGAGTCGGGGAGCGGACGGAGACTTCGCTCACATCGTATGCGGGGGCCTGGGGCACGCTCGCGCCGACTCAGGCGTTGGAGAGGATAGACGCAGAGCAGTCAGGCAGATCCAGGGGAGGGCGCTATGACGGATACAGGGTTCGAGAAGACGCCGGCGCGGGACCGCAGGAGGTTCCCCGGTATTTCCTCGCGCGCGTACGAGCATCCGGCGGACCGCTCCGCGCTGGTCGCGCTGCGCAAGCTGAGCGGCTTCGACACCGCCTTCAAGGCCCTGAGCGGACTGCTCCCGGAGCGCAGCCTGCGCCTGCTGTTCCTGTCGGACTCGGTCCGGGTGGGCGAGACGCAGTTCCCGCACCTGTACGCGATGCTCCGCGACGCCTGCTACATCCTGGACCTGGAGAAGGTCCCGCAGATGTACGTGCAGCAGGACCCGAAGCCCAATGCCATGTGCATCGGTCTGGACGAGCCGATCATCGTGGTGACCACGGCCCTGGTCGAGCTGCTCGACGAGGAGGAGATGCGGGCGGTGGTGGGCCACGAGGTGGGCCACGCGCTGTCGGGGCACTCGGTGTACCGCACGGTGCTGCTGTTCCTGACGAACCTGGCGCTGAAGGTGGCGTGGATCCCGCTGGGCAACGTGGCGATCACCGCGATCGTGACGGCCCTGCGGGAGTGGTTCCGCAAGTCGGAGCTGTCGGCGGACCGGGCCGGGCTGCTGGTGGGTCAGGACCTGCAGGCCTCGATGCGGGGGCTGATGAAGATCGCGGGCGGCAACCACCTCCACGAGATGAACGTCGACGCCTTCCTGGCCCAGGCCGAGGAGTACGAGTCGAGCGGTGATCTGCGCGACTCCGTGCTGAAGATCCTCAACGTCCTGCCCCGGACGCACCCCTTCACCACGGTGCGGGCGGCCGAACTGAAGAAGTGGTCGGAGAGCCGCGACTTCCAGCGGATCATGGACGGCCACTACCCGCGGCGCGATGAGGACAAGGACACCTCGGTGACCGACTCCTTCCGGCAGTCCGCCGCGCACTACGCGGATTCGGTCCGGACCAGCAAGGATCCGCTGATGAAGCTGGTGGGCGACATCGCCGGCGGTGCGGGCGACCTGGGCGGCAGGCTCCGCGACAAGTTCACCGGTACCGGTACCGGCGCGGGCTCCACCGGGGGCGGCGGCTCGGAGACCGGCGGCAAGACCCCGGGCGGGGGCACGGGCGGGACTACGGAGCAGGGCTGACCGGGTCGGCCGCCGGGGCCGTGGGCTGGGCCAGGACCCCGCACAGTCCGGCCGTGCGCCGCGGGTGGCCGCTGGCGTACGGGTCGCTCGCGGCCGGGCCCACCGTGGTCGGGCCGGCTCCGGCCAGCACCGGGCGGAAGCTCCCGGCCGGGTCGGTGGAGCAGTCCTGCGGCCCGGCCATCACGTAGGCCGTGGCCACCTCGGCCCGCCGGGCGGTGAGGTCCTCGCGGTCGAAGCGGAGCTTCAGCTCGCGGCGGACGGTGAAGAGCGAGGCCCCGTCGGCCGCGGCGGGGGCTCCGGTGGCCGGGCGCACCGCGTAGACGAAGGTGTGGTCGGTGATCACCTCCAGCACGTCCGGGGTGACCTCCTCGAAGGCGAGGGTGCCGTTCACCCGGACCCGGGAGTCGGCGAGGACTGCGGTGCCCTGGTCGAAGCGGATCAGCCAGCCGGTGGCCGCGTGCCTGCCGTCGCCGAGGGGGGTGCTCATGCTGCGGTCGAACTGCGCCAGCTGGTCGGGGTCGAGCAGGACCCGCACGGGCCGGGAGGCGGTGCCGGCCAGGACGTCGGGGTCCAGGGAGGACTGCACGAGGTAGTCCTTGGCGATGGACAGCGCGGTGACGATCTGGCTCTCGGTGAAGTGGTGCGTGCGGCGCACGGCGGGCAGGGTGATCCCGGCGGCCCCGACGCGGTAGTCGGCGGCCGGGCTCGCCGCGTACAGGTCGGCGGGCCGCCCGCCGGGGACGGCGGCGGCCGGCGCGAGCGGCACGACGGTGCTGGCGAGGGGCTGGGCGGGTCCGCTCGGCGGGGGGACGTAGGGGTTGCGCAGCCCCATGTAGACGGCGGCGGCGAAGGCCGTGGCGATGAGCAGGACGAGCAGCATGCCCTGGCGGGCGCCCCGGCCAGGGGTGCCCGTACGGGAGGCGGAGCCGCCGCCGGAGGCCCAGATGGACCGGCTGCGGACGGCACGGGCGTGCTCGCCCATGCGCTCCTGCGCGGAGTACTCCTGGAGCCGGGCAGCGCGGACGAAGTCCTCGTCGAACACCACCGACCGGAACTCGTCCGAGCGGAATTCGTCGTCACCCTCTCCGATGCCATCGGGGGTGCCGTTGGGCGGATCTCCTGGAACGGCCATCGCTTCTCCCCGCTGTCCCCGCTTCAGAGAAGCCCCCAGCTCCGGCGTATGCGAGTGGGGTCGTACCTTCAGGGTTGGCGGCCGGAGGGGTACGTAAACGCGCCGGCGCCGGTGACTTCCCCGAGGGGGGTGCTGGCGGGCGCGGGGGCGGGGTCCGCCTCGCGTGCGGCGCTGCGGTAGACGGCGCTGAAGGCGAGCGCGACCATGCCGAGGCCCATCACGAAGGCGAGCACCCAGGCGACGGGACGCAGCCAGGGCGAGCGGCCGCGGTAGGGGCGCAGGCTGCCGCCGTAGGCCCCGTAGGGACCGTCGCCGTGGCCGTGGCCGCGGTCGTCGTCCCAGCCGTGGCCGTCGGGGCCGTACCCGTCGGGGTGGCCGTAACCGTAGCTGTCGTAGTCGTCGTCGCCGGTCCAGCCGCCGGCGACGGCGCGGGCCGCTTCGGCCTCGGCGCGTGCCCGGTCGGCCGCCCGCTGGCGCTCGGCGGCGCTCGGTTCATGGATCTCGGCGTTCCGGACGAAGTCCTCGTCGAACACCACGGAGGCGAAGTCCTTGTCCGCGCCTCCGCGGTCGTCGTCGGGCTCCCCGTCGTCCGGGAACTTGCCCCCCACGTCGTCCGGCACAGGACCAGCCTAGACCTGGGGGGCTGCTTTGGGCAGGGTGTGAGCCGAAATCCGGCCACACCGCGTTCGGTCTGCGACTACCGGGTGTGACCGTCGCCCGTGACGATGTACTTGGTGGAGGTCAGCTCGGGCAGGCCCATCGGGCCCCGGGCGTGCAGCTTCTGCGTGGAGATTCCGATCTCGGCGCCGAAGCCGAACTGGCCACCGTCGGTGAACCGGGTGGACGCATTCACGGCGACCGTGGTCGAGTCGACCAGCTGGGTGAAGCGGCGGGCGGCGGCCTGCGAGGTGGTGACGATCGCCTCGGTGTGGCCGGAGGTCCAGCGGCGGATGTGGGCGACGGCGTCGTCGAGGGAGTCCACGACACCGGCGGCGATGTCGTAGGAGAGGTACTCGGCGGCCCAGTCCTCGTCGGTGGCCGGCAGCGCGGTGGCCTTGGTGCCCTCGGCGGCGGCCAGGACCCGGGCGTCGCCGTGGACGGTCACGCCGGCGTCGGCGAGGGCGTCGAGGGCGCGCGGCAGGAAGGCGTCGGCGATGTCGCGGTGCACGAGGAGGGTCTCGGCGGAGTTGCAGACGGACGGCCGCTGGGCCTTGGAGTTGACGAGGATGTCCACGGCCATGTCCAGGTCGGCCTGGGCGTCGACGTAGACGTGGCAGTTGCCGGTACCGGTCTCGATGACCGGAACGGTGGACTCCTCGACCACGGTCTTGATGAGGGAGGCGCCGCCGCGCGGGATGAGCACGTCGACGAGGCCGCGGGCGCGCATCAGCTCGCGGACGGAGTCGCGGGACTCGCCGGGGACGAGCTGGACCGCGTCGGCGGGCAGGCCGGCGCTCTGGACGGCGTCCCGCAGGATGGCCACGAGCGCGGTGTTGGAGGCGTAGGCGGAGGAGCTGCCGCGGAGGAGGACGGCGTTGCCGGACTTGAGGCAGAGGGCGGCTGCGTCGACGGTGACGTTGGGGCGGGCCTCGTAGATGATGCCGACGACGCCGAGGGGGACGCGGATCTGCCGGATGTCGATGCCGTTGGGGAGGGTGTTGCCGCGGACGACCTCGCCGACGGGGTCGGGGAGGGCGGCGACGTCCCGTACGTCGGAGGCGATGGCGGCGACGCGCTCGCGGGTGAGGGTGAGGCGGTCGATGACAGTCTCGCTGGTGCCGGCCGCCCTGGCCTTGGCCGTGTCCACGGCGTTGGCCTCGATGATCTCGGCCGTACGGGCCTCCAGCGCGTCGGCGATCGCCAGCAGGGCCGTGTCCTTGGCGGAGCGCGGGAGGGGGGCGATGGCGGCGGCCGCGGTGCGGGCCGCTGCCGCGGTGGCGAGGACGGGTGAGGTGGTGGCATCCAGCGAGGTCATGCCGCCAGGGTAATCCCCGGCCGGGCCCCGACCGATGGGGTTTCACCCCGCGAGATGGCTCCCGTGGGCCTGCCGCTGCGCGGAGCCCGTCCCCTACCCGCCCTTCCACCGTTCCCCGGGCTCCGCCCGGACCCGATCCTCAAACGCCGGCGAGGCTATTGGTACGGGTGGACGCCCACCGGGTGGGCCGGGGGCGGGCCGTAGCCCTCTGCCACGCGCTGGTGGTAGGTGGCCCGGTCGATGACCTCCAGGCCGACGATCTCCCAGGGCGGGAGCTGCGCCGAGGAGCGGTGTTCGCCCCAGAGGCGCAGGGCGACGGCCGCCGCGTCGTGGAGGTCGCGGGCCTCCTCCCAGTAGCGGATCTCCGCGTGGTCGTCGGCGTACCGGCTGGTCAGCAGGAAGGGGTGGTCGTGGGCCAGTTGTTCCAGCCCCCGCCGGACCTCGGCGAGCGGCGCCGGCTTGCCGGAGACGCTCAGGGTCACGTGCCAGAGGCGGGAGGTCTGGTCCCGCTCGTCTCCGCCGCCGTCACCGTCCCCCGGCCCGACGCTGGTCAGCGCTCGTCTCACCAGTCGCCTCCTGTCTCCGCTGCGCGTGTCCGCCCGCCCCTCACAGTTGACCAGTCCCCGGCCCGCCGCGCGGCGGTTTTGCCGAACCTCAGCCCTGGAGCAGGACCAGATCGTCCCGGTGGATGACCTCCCGCTCGTACGCGGGTCCGAGTTCCCGGGCGAGCTCTCGGGTGGAGCGGCCGAGGAGCTGCGGCAGTTCCTTGGCGTCGAAGTTGACCAGGCCGCGCGCCACCGCCCGGCCCGAGGTGTCGCGCAGTTCCACCGGGTCGCCCGCGGTGAACTCGCCTTCGACCGCCGCGATGCCGGCCGCGAGGAGCGAGCTGCCGCGCTCGGTGACCGCGCGGACCGCGCCCTCGTCGAGTACGAGGTGCCCCTGCGGGGTGGAGGCGTGCTGGAGCCACAGCAGCCGGTCCGCCGAGCGGCGGCCCGTCGCGTGGAAGTGCGTGCCCGTGGCGCGCCCGGCCAGCGCGTCGGCGGCCTGGCTCGCGGAGGTGAGCACCACCGGGATCCCGGCGGCGGCCGCGATCCGCGCCGCCTCGACCTTGGTGACCATGCCGCCGGTGCCCACGCCCGCCTTGCCCGCGCTGCCGATGGAGACGTGCGCGATGTCCTCGGGGCCGCGGACCTCGTCGATGCGGGTGGTGCCGGGCTGCGAGGGGTCGCCGTCGTAGAGGCCGTCCACGTCCGACAGCAGCACGAGGAGGTCCGCGCGGACGAGGTGGGCGACCAGCGCGGCGAGCCGGTCGTTGTCGCCGAAGCGGATCTCGTCGGTGGCGACGGTGTCGTTCTCGTTCACGACGGGCAGCGCGCCCATGGCCAGCAGCTGGTCCAGGGTGCGGTACGCGTTGCGGTAGTGGGCCCGGCGGCTGGTGTCGTCGGTGGTGAGCAGCACCTGGCCGACGCGGATGCCGTAGCGGGCGAAGGAGGCGGTGTAGCGGGCGACGAGCAGCCCCTGGCCGACGCTGGCGGCGGCCTGCTGGCGGGCCAGGTCCTTGGGACGGCGGCGCAGGCCGAGCGGGGACAGCCCGGCGGCGATGGCTCCGCTGGAGACGAGGACGATCTCCTTCTCGCCGCCGCTGCGGGCCTTGGCCAGGACGTCGACCAGCGCGTCCACCCGGTCGGCGTCGAGGCCGCCGGCCGCGGTGGTCAGGGAGGAGGAGCCGACCTTGACCACGATCCTGCGGGCGTCCACGACACCTTGCCTAGCCGCTGACACGTCTTGTCCCCTTGCCCCTCGCCGGATTGCCTGCCGTCTCAATCTACGGGGTGGGGCGCGGCGGCCGCCCGGGGGTTTCAGCCCCTGGACGACCCGGCCTCGGCGTGCTGCGGCTCCTCGGCGCGGGCGGCGCCCGGGACGAGGATCTTGCGGGAGAGCAGGAAGGTGAACGGGATGGCCACGATCGCCGCGACCAGCGGAGCGATCCGGGTGTCCATCCCGGCCCACGTCACCAGGGCGTACAGGCCGACCGACTGGATCACGTAGTTCGTGATGTTCGTCAGCGGGAACAGGAAGAACTTCTTCCAGGTCGGCCGGGTCCGGTAGGTGAAGTAGGTGTTCATGAAGAAGGAGCCGACCATCGCCAGCACGAAGGCGAGCGAGTAGGCGGCGAAGTACGGCATCCACGGGTGCAGGAGCAGGTAGAGACCGAAGAAGGTGGCGGTATTGACCCCGCCCACGAGGCCGAAGCGGAAGACCTGGCCGAGCTGTTCCCTGCGGCTCATCGGGCGCTGCCCTGCCCGCTGCGCTCGGCGATCGCCGGGTCCGCTGTCCGCTCGTCCTTCGCGGTCCGCGGGAGCGGGGCCGCGCCGTGCGATTCCTTCACCAGGAAGTGCGGCCGGCGCTTGGTCTCGTAGTAGATGCGGCCGATGTACTCGCCGATCAGACCCAGCATGATCATCTGAACGCCGCCGATGCCGGCGATCAACGCCACGAGGGTGACGTAGCCCGGCGAGTCGATGCCGTTGGTCATCGCCGTGATCGTGATCCACAGCGCGTACAGGCCGGTCAGGGCGACCAGCGACACGCCGATCCAGATCCCGACCCGCAGCGGCTTGTTGTTGAAGGAGATCAGGCCGTCCATGGCGTAGTTCAGCAGCGAGCCGAACTTCCACTTCGTCTCGCCGGCCTCGCGCTGGGCGTTGCGGTAGTCGAAGTGGACGGTGTCGAAGCCGATCCAGGAGAACAGGCCCTTGGAGAAGCGGTTGTACTCCGGCAGCGACAGCAGCGCGTCCACGGCCGGGCGCGAGAGGAGGCGGAAGTCGCCGACCCCGTCGGTGAGCTCGACGTCGACCCAGCGGTTCACACCGCGGTAGTAGAGGCGGCTGAGGGCGGAGCGGACCTTCTTGTCGCCCTCGCGGGTGCGGCGGGCGATGATCTGGTCGTGGCCCTGCCGGTGGTAGTCGAGCATGGTCGCGATGAGCTCCGGCGGGTGCTGGAGGTCGGCGTCCATGATCACCACGGCGTCGCCGGTGGTCTCGCGGAGGCCCGCGAGCATGCCGGCCTCCTTGCCGAAATTGCGGCTGAAGGAGACGTACCGCGTCTGCTCGGCGTGCGCGGCCGCGATCTTCCGGAGCTTGTCGAGGGTGCCGTCGCGGCTCCCGTCGTCGACGTAGCAGACCTCGTACTCGACGGGGAGAGCGTCCAGAACCCTCCGGATCTCCACGTCGAAGCTGTCGATGACCGCTTCTTCGTTGTAGCAAGGGACAACTACGGACAGCTTCGTCATGAACACTTCCTGCTGGGTCCGAACGGGTGATTATCGGCGACCGGACCCGCCACACACCTCTTCCTTAGAAGTATGCACGCCGCCGGTCGGCCTGCCCGAGTCGAGTGCGGCACACGGTAGCTTTGACGGGTTGAGCGAGATAAGCGGAATGCAGCGAAGGGATCGAGGTGCACGTGCCTGACGTCTCCGTGGTCGTCATCGTCTACAACGACGCAGAGCGTCTGTCGACAGCAGTCCAGTCGGTTTTGGACCAGACCCTGCACGGGGTCGAGGTCGTGATCGTCGACGACTGCAGCCAGGACCGCTCGTACGCGGTCGCCCAGGAACTGGAGGCCTCGCATCCGGGGAGAGTGCGCGCGTTCCAGCTGCCTGAGAACAGCGGCGGCTGCGGTGCGCCCCGCAACCACGGCATCCGGCAGGCCACCGGCACCTACGTCATGTTCCTGGACAGCGACGACGTGCTGGAACGAAACGCCTGCCGCAACATGCTGGACGCCGCCGAGCGCACCGGCTCCGACCTGGTCTCGGGCATGTGCGTACGCGTGCACCTCGACAACCGGTGGGGCAAGACCACCGAGTGGTACCCGTGGATCTACTCCCGCACGCGCACCCTGGAGTCGATCACCGAGTTCCCCGACCTGCTGGTCTACGACACCCTCTCCACGAACAAGTGCTACCGGCGCGCGTTCCTGCTGGAGCAGGGCCTGGAGTTCCCGGTCGGGATCCACTACGAGGACCTGCTGTTCTCCGCCCAGGCGTACGTGGCCGCCCGCCGCATCACGCTGATCCCCAACCACGTCTACTTCTGGAACGTGGTCGAGAAGGCCGCGTCGAAGTCGATCAGCAACCGGCGCCACGAGATCGCGAACTTCGTCCACCGGATGGAGATCCACCGCCGCGTCGACGAGCTGCTGGCGGCCAACGGCCACACGGACATCAAGTCCGCGAAGGACGCCAAGTTCCTCAAGCACGACCTGGTGCTGCACCTGCGCGACCTGCCCCTGCTGGGCGACGCGTACCGCCAGGAGTTCGCCCGCCTCGCCAACGGCTACCTCGCCGGGATCGATCCGGCCGCGTACGAGAACGTCACGTACCTCCAGGCGATCTGCGCCTACCTGCTGGGCAAGGAGGACTGGGACAACCTGCTCCCGGCCGCCGACGCCATGACCAACAAGGGCCGGCTCTCCTCGCCGCTGGCCGAGCGCGACGGGCGCGTCTACTGGTGCTCCGCGCACCTCGACGACGCCGAGGCCCGCCGGATACTGGACGTCACGGAGCAGGGCTTCCACACCACCCCGCTCGGCTCCCTCCAGCTCGGCAACCGGCTCACCTCCTACGAGGACGACGGGCGCGGCACCGTCACCCTGTCCGGCGCCGTCGTGAACCCGCTCGGCCGGATCCCGGCCGACGCGGAGCTGAAGGCCTCCCTGGAGTTCCGGGCCCGCCGTCAGATCGGCGTGCGCTCGTTCAGCTTCCCGGTGGCAACCGTCCGGCACGCCGGTGACACGATCGAGTGGACCGGCACGGCCGACGTCGGCGGGACCGTCCGCCCCCTCGGCATCATCGACGCCGTCTGGGACGTCCGGCTGAAGCTGACCGCCGGGAGCGACAAGGTCACCACCCGCGTCTCGGTCGGCGCGGTCGACCTGGAGTCGGCGGCCCGGCTGCGCGTGCGGCCGCGGCTGACCCGCCTCGTCTCCGACCGCTTCGAGCCGGAGATGACCAAGAAGGGCAACCTCTCCTACGTCCTGACCGCCGAGGGCGCCGCCACCGTCCGCACGCAGAACCTGATCAACAACGCCATACACGGCAAGGCGGCCAACGTGGTCAAGCGGGGCCTGCGCAAGGCCCTGCGGGCCCGCCGGAACATGGGCTCCGGCGAGCAGAAGGTGAAGGTCTACCACGAGGTCTTCTCGAAGCTGCCGATCAAGAAGGGCACGGTCGTCTTCGAGAGCCACATGGGCAAGCAGTACAGCGACAGCCCGAAGGCGATCTACGAGGAGATGGTGCGCCAGGGCGTGCCCTTCGAGGCGATCTGGTCGTACGCGGGCGCCAAGCCCACCGGCTTCCCCAAGGAGGCCACGCTGGTGCGGCGCTGGGGCTGGGCCTACCTGCGCGCGCTGGCCCAGGCCGAGTTCTGGGTCGACAACCAGGGCTTCCCGCTGGCCCTCGCCAAGCGCCCGGGGACCACGTACATCCAGACCTGGCACGGCTCGGCGCTCAAGCGGATGGGCTTCCACGAGCCCCGCACCAAGGCGCAGGGCCGCGCGGGCCAGGACCGCTTCCAGGCGGCCGTCGACCGCTTCGACCACTTCCTGATCCGCTCCGAGCACGACACCCGCACCCTCGCCAAGGGCTTCCGGCTGCGCGACGAGGTGCTGCTGCGCACGGGCTACCCGCGCAACGACGCCCTGGTCGAGGCGCAGCGGAGCGAGGCCCAGAGCGGCGAGCGGGTCCGCGGCCCGCTGGCGGCCGAGCTCGGCATCGACCCGGAGAAGAAGGTGCTGCTCTACGCGCCGACCTTCCGGGCCGCCGCGGACGGCTCGGTCGAGGGCTTCACCTTCCCCTTCGACGTCGAGGAGTTCGCGGACCGGCTCGGCGACCGCTTCACGCTGCTGGTGCGCACCCACTACCTCAACAGCGTCTCGCTGCCGCCGTCGGTCGCGGGCCGCGTCATCGACGTGTCCCGGCACCACGACATCACCCCGCTGCTGGCCCTCGCCGACGGTCTGATCACCGACTACTCGTCCGTGATGTTCGACTACGCGGTCATGGACCGGCCGATGCTGTTCTTCGCGTACGACTACGAGAAGTACGCGGGCGACATCCGCGGCACCTACTTCGACCTGAAGGACAAGGCCCCGGGGCCGGTGGTGGCCACGGAGGACGAGCTCTTCCAGGCGCTCGCCGCCTTCGAGGAGGCGGACGCCAAGTACGCCGAGGCGCGCCAGCGCTTCCTCGCCGAGTTCGGCGAGTACGACCGCGGGGACGCGGCCCGCCAGATCGTCGAGAAGTTCTTCACCAGGAGCGGCAAGTGAGCCAGCAGACCGCCACCCCGGGCGGCCGTGACATCTTCATCGTCTCCAACAACGTCGACGAGCTCGGCGGCGTGACCACCTGGTCGCACCAGATGGCCCGGCTGTTCACCGACCGCGGCCACCGGGTGCACATCGTCGGCATCGCCCCGGTCGCCGAGGAGATCCGCCAGGAGCTGCCGCAGGACCTCCCCTACGGGGTGACCACGCTCTACGACGCCCACCCGCCGGCGGCCCGCCGGCTGCGCGGCATCAAGGGCCGGCTGAACGCACCCGAGCGGCGCCGCCAGGCGGCCCGGCGGGCGGGGATGCGCGCCAAGGCGGAGAAGCTGAACGAGCTGTTCCGCGGCGCGGGCCCGGGCTCCGTCGTGATCGTCACGCAGGTCTGGGCGATGGAGTGGGTGGCGCTCGCCGACACCAAGGGGCTCACCGTCATCGGCATGAGCCACGAGTCCTTCGAGGCCAGCCGGAAGTCCACCCGCGGCGACCGGGTCCGGCGCCACTACTCCGAGGTGGACCGGCTGCTGGTGCTGACCGCCGAGGACGCGGACCTGTGGATCCGGGCGGGCATGGAGAACGTCGGGAGCATGCCGAACCCGCTGCCCTTCATGCCGGACTCCCCTGCCCCGCGCGCCGGGAAGGTCGTCGCCAGCGTCGGCCGCCTCGCCTTCGAGAAGGGCGTCGACCTGCTCCTCGACGCCTGGGCGGACGCCGTTCCCCACCACCCCGACTGGGTCCTGCGGATCTACGGGGCGGGCGTGGAGGAGCCGACGCTGCGGGCGCACTGCACCTCGCTGGGGCTGGACGACTCCGTGGAGTGGATGGGCAGCACCGGCGACGTGCTGGGCGCGCTGCGCGGGGCCTCGGTCTTCGCCCAGGCCTCGCGGGCCGAAGGGTTCCCGATCACGCTGCTGGAGGCGATGGCGGCGGGCCTGCCGGTGGCCGCCTTCGACTGCGCGCCGGGCGTACGGGAGATCGTGACGCACGGCGAGGACGGGCTGCTGGCGCGGCTGGGCAACACGATGGAGCTCGCCTCGCACCTGGACGCGCTCATGTCGGACCGTGAGCTGCGCGACCGGCTCGGCGACACCGCCTTCCGGACGGTGAAGCGGTACTCCAGCGCCGAGATCACCGACCGGTGGGAGTCGCTGTTCTCCTTCCTGGAGCGCTGACCGCCCGGAGCGCCGTACGACGAAGCCGCCCGCCCCGGATGGATCCGGGGCGGGCGGCTTCGTTGACGGCGGGGCGTCAGGTCCGGTGGACGTCCTTGTGCGCGTCGCGGCGGGCGGCCTTGTTGGCCTCCCAGCCCGCCCAGGCGGAGGTGACCATCTCGCGGACGTCGTGCCGGGCCTTCCAGCCCAGCTCGCGGGTGATCCTGTCGGCCGAGGCCACGACCTTCGCCGGGTCGCCGGGGCGGCGCGGCCTGATCACCGGCGCGTAGGTGTGCCCGGTTCCCTCGTTCAGCAGGTCGACCATCTCGGCGACGGAAACGCCTTCGCCTCGCCCGATGTTGACGGTGAGGTCCTTGTAGTCCCCGGCCGCGGCCCACTCGGCGAGCTTGCGGGCGGCCGTCACGTGGGCCTCCGCGAGGTCCTCGACGTGGATGTAGTCGCGGACGCAGGTGCCGTCCGGGGTCGGGTAGTCGTCGCCGAAGATCGTGGCGCCCTGGCCGGCGTCGTAGCGCTCGAAGACCATCGGGACCAGGTTGAAGACGCCGGTGTCCGCCAGCTCGGGGGTCGCGGCGCCCGCCACGTTGAAGTAGCGCAGGCAGGCGGTGGAGATGCCGTGCGCCCTGCCGGCGGCGCGCACCAGCCACTCGCCGGCCAGCTTGGTCTCGCCGTAGGGGCTCAGCGGCGCGCACGGGGTGTCCTCGGTCACCAGGTCCACGTCGGGCATGCCGTAGACGGAGGCGGAGGAGGAGAACAGGAAGTTGCGGATGCCGGCGGCGGCCACGGCCTGGAGCAGGACCGTGAGGCCGTACACGTTTTCGTGGTAGTAGTGCAGCGGCTTCTCGACGGACTCGCCGACCTGCTTCTTGCCCGCGAGGTGCACCACGCCCGTGATCTTGTGCTCGGCGATGGCCTCGTCCAGGGCGAGCCGGTCCAGCACCGAGGCGGTCACCAGCGGGACGCCCTCCGGGACGCGCTCCTCCCTGCCCGTGGAGAGGTCGTCGAACACGACGACCTTCTGCCCCGCGAGGAGCATCGCGCGGACGACGTGCGCGCCGATGTATCCGGCGCCACCGGTGATCAGAAAGGTCATGTGTAACTCCTCGATCCTGTCCGTCGGTTCTGTCGCTGAAGCCCGTCAGCGAGTGGCGCAGCCCGCCTTGGCCCGGTCAAGTCTGTTCCGTACGAGGTAGAGGGCGCCCGCGGCACCCGGCGCGAGGCGCAGGGCCAGCGAACCGGAACCCGTGCGGTACGGCTGCGTCAGCAGGACACCGTACCGGCTGCTCGGCAGGGCGCGGCGGCGCAGCAGGCCGCCCCGGGGGCGCAGAGAAGTGAGCAGGGAGCTCCCGTCCTCGCACTCCACGACCACCCCGACGTGCCATGCCTGGAGCCTGCGCAGGCCCAGCCGGCGGCCGGTGGCGGCCAGGTCGGCGAGGCGGAAGGGCAGCACGGCCGTCCAGCAGCCGTGCTCGTCCGGTGAAAGCGCGACCGGCTGGGCCAGTACGGGATCCCCTCCGGCGCGGGGCAGGAAGCGCAGCTGCGCGGTGCGCGGGCCGGCCGCGGCCAGCCGCCCGTAGAGGTCGTGCAGGCGCAGCCGGAGGGCGGCGTTGCCGGCGGGTTCGGCGTCTATGGTGACCGGCAGGGAGGCGGTCGGGATGTCGCGCAGCCCGTCCAGCTCGACCGGCAGCTCCTCGCTCCACACCGGCACCCCGTCGGCGGTGGCCGCGTACGGGGGCAGCAGGCGCGGCGGCTCCGCCGCGAAGCTGCTCAGCCGCTCCACGTCGGCGGGCGGGGTCGCGGTGGCGCGCAGCACGCGGACGATCCAGCGGGCGTGCGGGGCGGCGGCCTCGACGGCGGCCCCCTCGAAGGTGTCGAGGTACTCGCGGGTCAGCGTCCACCAGGCGGCCTGGTAGCCGGGGTCCTTGCCGAGCTCCCGCAGGTACATGCGCAGGTCGTACTCCAGGAACTTCACCTGGCAGGCACGGCCCAGCTCCGGGGAGGCGGCGGCGAGGATCCGCGAGGCGGTGCGGTGGGCCTCGATACGGGCGCGCCAGTTCCCCACGTCCTTGCGGTCCAGGGAGATCGACACCTGGGCGGCGTCGCGGCGCACGTGCCAGACGTAGACGAGGTCGCCGATCACCGCGATGCGCGGGGCTGCGGCCAGGACCCGCGAGGTGAAGACGAAGTCCTCGTAGATGAACCGTCCGTCGGGAAAGCGGATCGAATGCTTTTCCAGGAAGGAGCGGTCGTACAGCTTGTTGACGCAGAGCGTGTCGCGGACCAGCTCCGGCCGGTCCGCGGGCCGCTCGATCACCTCGCCCGGGGTGTAGAGCCCCGGGACCCACGGCACGTCGTGGTACAGCGGCAGCTCGCGCCGCACGCACGCGCCGACGGTGACCGGCGCGCGGTGCTCCTCGGCGGCGCGCACCAGGGCCTCGGCCGCCCCCGGCGGCAGGACGTCGTCACTGTCGAGGAAGAGGACGTACGGGGAGGAGGCGGCCGCGATGCCGTCGTTGCGCGGAGTGCCGCACCCGCCGCTGTTCTCCGTGCGGTGCACGACCTTGAGGCGGGGGTGTACCGCGGCCAGCTCGTCCAGCACCTGCGCGGTGCCGTCGGACGAGGCGTCGTTCACCGCGATGACCTCGGCGACGACCGGGCCCTGGGCGAGGGCCGAGGTAACGGCCTCGCCCACGAGCCCGGCGTCGTTGTACGCGATCACCACGACGGAGACGGTGGGAGGAGGGTTTGCGCTGCTCACCCGGTGGATATTAGGCGACCCGGGTAAACATCACTTCAAGGCCGCCCACCATTCCAAAAAGGGCAGATCAGAACGGCCGGAACTCGTCGTACTCCTGCTGCGCCGAGTCCCCGCGCCGGGCTTCCTTCTCCTTGCGGCGCTGCGTGGCCGGACGCGGAGCCTCCATGCGGTGGTCCTCGCCGCGGCGGCCCAGCATCTCGGCGCCGGCCATCATGGTCGGCTCCCAGTCGAAGACGACCGCGTTCTCGTCGGAGCCGATGGCCACGCCGTCACCGGCGCGGGCGCCGGCCTTCTTCAGCGCGTCCTCGACACCCAGACGGTTGAGGCGGTCGGCGAGGTAGCCCACGGCCTCGTCGTTGTTGAAGTCGGTCTGGCGGACCCAGCGCTCCGGCTTCTCGCCGCGCACCACGTAGACGTCCTCGGCCTCGTCGTAGGCGACGGTGAAGCCGGCGTCGTCCACGGCCTTCGGGCGGATGACGATACGGGTCGCCTCCTGCTTCGGCTTGCGGGCGCGCGCCTTGGCGACGATCTCGGCGAGGAAGTACGAGAGCTCCTTGAGGCCCGTACGGGCGACCGCGGAGACCTCGAAGACCTTGTAGCCGCGGGCCTCCAGGTCGGGGCGGACCATCTCGGCGAGGTCCTGGCCGTCCGGGATGTCGACCTTGTTCAGGACGACGAGGCGCGGGCGCTTCTCCAGGCCGCCGCCGTAGATCTTGAGCTCTTCCTCGATGACGTCGAGGTCGGCGACCGGGTCGCGGTCGGACTCCAGGGTGGCCGTGTCCAGTACGTGCACGAGGACCGAGCAGCGCTCGACGTGGCGCAGGAACTCCAGGCCCAGGCCCTTGCCCTGGCTGGCGCCCGGGATCAGGCCCGGGACGTCGGCGATCGTGTAGACGGTGGAACCGGCGGTGACGACGCCCAGGTTCGGCACGAGGGTGGTGAAGGGGTAGTCCGCGATCTTCGGCTTGGCGGCGGAGAGCACCGAGATCAGCGAGGACTTGCCGGCGCTCGGGAAGCCGACCAGCGCCACGTCGGCGACGGTCTTGAGCTCCAGGATGATGTCGCCGGTGGTGCCGGGGACGCCGAGGAGCGCGAAGCCGGGGGCCTTGCGGCGGGCCGATGCGAGCGCGGCGTTGCCGAGGCCGCCGCGGCCGCCCTCGGCGGCGACGTAGGTGGTGCCCTGGCCGACGAGGTCGGCGAGGACGTTGCCCTCCTTGTCGAGGACGACGGTGCCGTCCGGCACGGGCAGGATCAGGTCCTGGCCGTCCTTGCCGGAGCGGTTGCCGCCCTCGCCGGGCTTGCCGTTGGTGGCCTTGCGGTGCGGGCTGTGGTGGTAGTCCAGCAGGGTGGTGATCGCCTGCTCCACCACCAGGATCACATCGCCGCCACGGCCGCCGTTGCCGCCGTCGGGGCCGCCCAGCGGCTTGAACTTCTCCCGGTGAACGGAGGCGCAGCCGTGGCCCCCGTTACCCGCGGCGACGTGCAGCTCGACGCGGTCCACGAAGGTGGTCATGGGTGTTCCTCCAGATACATACGGGAATGTCCCGGGCAGACCTTGCTGCCCATTAAACGTGTCTATGTGACAACGCGCCGAGGGCGGACCTCTCTTCCCGGCTCGCGCCGGGAAGAGCTGAGATCCGCCCTCGGGAAGTTACGTACGCGCGATCAGCCGAAGCTGGATCAGGCGGCCGGAACGATGTTGACGACCTTGCGGCCGCGGTGCGTGCCGAACTGGACCGAACCGGCCTGCAGCGCGAACAGCGTGTCGTCGCCACCACGACCGACACCCGCACCCGGGTGGAAGTGGGTGCCGCGCTGGCGGACGAGGATCTCGCCGGCGGAAACGACCTGACCGCCGAAGCGCTTCACGCCGAGCCGCTGGGCATTGGAGTCGCGCCCGTTCCGGGTGGACGATGCGCCCTTCTTGTGTGCCATGTCTCAGTCCCTCTTACTTCGCAGCCGCGGGGATACCGGTGACCTTGATCGCCGTGTACTGCTGGCGGTGACCCTGGCGACGGCGGTAGCCGGTCTTGTTCTTGTAGCGCAGGATGTCGATCTTGGCGCCCTTGTGGTGGTCCACGACCTCGGCCGTGACCTTGATGCCCGCCAGGACCCACGGGTCGCTGGTCACGGCGTCGCCGTCGACAACGAGCAGGGTCGAGAGCTCGACCGTGTCGCCAACCTTGGCAGTGGAAATCTTGTCAACCTCAACGATGTCACCAACAGCAACCTTGTGCTGGCGACCACCGCTGCGCACGATGGCGTACACGCGGATCTCTCTCTCACTCGGGACGGATGCTCCTGAAGCCAGCCGCTCAGGCGGGTGTGAACCCACGCTGATCCGGAATGGACGAGCGGCCTCTCCCGTGACCCGGCCGCTTGCGCGGACGATGCGGGAGGAAGGTGCTCAGGAGCGCGACGCACGCTGAACGGGTAATCGTTCAAGACACGCCGACGGTCTAGGTTACGGGGCTGGTTCCGGAGGGTCAAACCGGGCCCCGCAAGGCCGTGGGCCCCACCTCGCGGCGGGGCCCACGGTCATGTGGCGGATCAGGCTTCGGTCGGAGCCGAGACGGACGGGAGCGTCTGCTGCTCCGCCGCCGCGGTCTTCTTCGTCGCCCGCTTCGCCGCGGTCTTCTTGGTCGTGGCCGCCTTCTTGGCCACGGTCTTCTTGGCCGCCGTCGCCTTCTTGGCGGTGGTGGCCTTCTTCGCCGCGGTCGCCTTCTTGGCCGGGGCCTTGCGGGCGGCCTTCTTCGCCGGAGCGGCTTCCTCGACCGGGGCCTCCTCGGCTTCCGCCGCGGCCACCGGCTCGGCCGCGGGGGACTCCACGACCACGACGGCGGCCTCGGCCGCGCCCGCCGGGGAACCGGCCGGTGCGGTGGCCTTACGGGTGGCACGCCGGCGCGGACGGGCCGGCGCGGCCTCCGCCACGGGGGCCTCGGCCACGGGCTCGGGCTCGGGCTCGGCGACGGGCTCGGCCGCCACGGCGACCGGCTCGGCCTCCGGCTCGGGCTCCACGACCGGCTCCGGCTCCGGGGCCACCTCGGCCGCGGGGGCCGGGGCACCCGCCGGGGCGGTGGCCTTACGGGTCGCGCGGCGACGGGTACGGCCCTTGGGCGCGGCCTCCTCGACCGGGGCGGCCTCGACCGTCTCCGCGGCCTCCACGGCCTCGGCGACGACCTCGGCGGCCGGCTCCAGGACGGTGTCGGCCGGCTCGGTGACCGGCTCGGCGACGACCTCGGCGACGGGGGCCGGTGCCTGCGCCGCAGCGGTACCACCGCGCGGGGCGCCCGCCGGAGCGGTCGCCTTGCGGGTGGCCCGGCGGCGGTTGCGGCGGCCGCTCAGACCCGCGGCGGCCTCCGCCTCGGCCGGGCTGCTGTACAGCTCCTCGTCCGCGACGAACTCGGGCTCGGGCAGCGCCCGCGGCGCGGCGGCCTCGGCGGCCACCTCCGCCTCGGACTCGAAGGCCTCGGCCTCGACCGTCTCGATCTCGTGCTCGTGCTGGTCGAACTCGGCCTTGCCGGCGCGGCGCTTGGCGCGCTTGCCGTTGCCGCCGACCGCGGTCGGGGTCTCCATGTGCACGATGACACCGCGGCCGTTGCAGTGGACACAGGTCTCGGAGAAGGACTCCAGCAGACCCTGGCCCACCCGCTTGCGGGTCATCTGGACCAGGCCCAGGGAGGTGACCTCGGCCACCTGGTGCTTCGTCCGGTCGCGGCCCAGGCACTCCAGCATGCGCCGCAGCACCAGGTCGCGGTTGGACTCCAGGACCATGTCGATGAAGTCGATGACGACGATGCCGCCCAGGTCGCGCAGCCGCAGCTGGCGCACGATCTCCTCGGCCGCCTCCAGGTTGTTCCTGGTGACGGTCTCCTCGAGGTTGCCGCCCTGACCGGTGAACTTGCCGGTGTTGACGTCGATGACGATCATCGCCTCGGTCTTGTCGATCACAAGCGAGCCGCCCGAGGGCAGCCACACCTTGCGGTCGAGCGCCTTGGCGAGCTGCTCGTCGATCCGGTACGTCGCGAAGACGTCGACCTCGGAGGTCCAGCGGGACAGCCGGTCGGCCAGGTCCGGGGCCACGTGGGACACGTAGCCGTGGATGGTCTCCCACGCCTGGTCGCCGCTGACGATGACCTTCGAGAAGTCCTCGTTGAAGATGTCGCGCACGACGCGGACGGTCATGTCCGGCTCGCCGTACAGGAGGGACGGCGAAGAGGTCGTGATCTGCTTCGACTTCTTCTGGATGTCCTCCCACTGGGCCTGCAGACGCTCGACGTCACGGCGCAGCTCGTCCTCGCTCGCGCCCTCGGCGGCGGTGCGCACGATGACGCCCGCGTCCTCGGGAACGATCTTCTTGAGGATGGTCTTCAGGCGCGCGCGCTCGGTGTCGGGCAGCTTGCGGCTGATACCGGTCATCGAGCCCTCGGGCACGTAGACCAGGTAGCGGCCGGGCAGTGAGACCTGCGAGGTCAGGCGGGCACCCTTGTGGCCGATCGGGTCCTTGGTGACCTGCACCAGGACCGACTGGCCGGACTTCAGGGCGGACTCGATGCGGCGCGGCCCGTTGGCCATGCCGAGCGCCTCGAAGTTGACCTCACCGGCGTACAGGACCGCGTTGCGGCCCTTGCCGATGTCGATGAAGGCGGCCTCCATCGACGGCAGCACGTTCTGGACCTTGCCCAGGTAGACGTTGCCGACGTACGAGGTGGCCTCTTCCTTGTTGACGTAGTGCTCGACGAGCACGTTGTCCTCGAGGACGCCGATCTGGGTGCGCTCACCGGACTGGCGGACGACCATCACGCGCTCGACGGCCTCACGGCGGGCCAGGAACTCGGCCTCCGTGATGATCGGGACGCGGCGGCGGCCCTGCTCGCGGCCCTCGCGGCGGCGCTGCTTCTTCGCCTCCAGACGGGTCGAGCCCTTGATGGACTGGACCTCGTCGGACGGCTCGGCCTTCTCACGGGCCGGGCGCGGCTCGCGGACCTTGACGACGGTGCGTACGCCGTCCTCCTCGCCCGCGGCCTCGGCGGTGACGTCGGCGGGCTCACCGCTGCGGCGGCGACGGCGACGGCGACGACGGCTGGAGGTGGAACCGAGGGCCTCTTCGGCCTCCTCTTCCTCCTCCTCTTCGGCCTCCTGCTCGGCGGCCTCGGCGGCGGCCTCCTCCTCGGCGGACTCGTCGAGGTCGGCGGCCTCGCCACGGCGGCGGCGACGGCCACCGCGACGGCGGCGGCGCGAGGGGCGCTCGCCCGACTCGTCACCCTCTTCGCCCTCTTCGAACGTGTCGGGCTCCTCCAGCTCGGCGGCCTCGGCCTCCGGCTCCTCCTCGGCGAGCACCTCGGGGAGGGAGACCGGCGCGGACTCGGCGGCCGGAGCCGCCGGGGCGGCCTCGGCGACGCCGCGGCCACGGCGACGGCGGCGGCCGGCCGGCTGCGGGGCGGGGGCCTGGACGGCCTCGGCCTCGGTCTCGAGCTCTTCCTCCTCCTCGGCCTCATCGGCCGGGGCGGCGGCGCGCGCGGCCAGGGCGGCCATCGCGGCGGTCTCGGGGGTCTGGAACATCGGCTCGGCGAAGACCGGGGCCTGGAAGGTGGGCACGGCGGGACGCACGGCGCGACGGCCACGGGCCGGAGCGGCGGGCTCCTCCGCCTCGGCGGCGGGCTGCGCGGGGGCGGCCGCAGCGGCGGGGGCGGCCGGGGCGGAGGACCGGGTGGCGCGGCGGCGGCCGCCGCGCTTCGGGGAGTCCAGCGCGTCGGCGACGGTGAAGGTCCGGGCGGCGGCGGCCTTGGGGGCCTCTTCCACCTCGGCGGCCTCCTCGGCCTCGGGGGC
>NZ_JBHUSC010000051.1:0-48675 GCF_042673805.1 Streptomyces sp. NPDC057010
GGCCAGCCCCACCCCCCCACCCCCCACCCCCGGCGGCCGAAACGGCCCTCTGGACCCACCCCCGGCAGACCTGGCACCGTTCCACACACCACCTCCACCACCTTTCCTACGCATCCCTGTTCCTGACGGCACGTCAGTTCAGTAATCTGACTACGCGTCAGTTATTGAGGTTCCATCGAGGTTCATCGAGCAGGAGCGGGCGGAACGATGCTTGGATCTACTCACGGCACCCTCACCACCGACTTCCGCGCACGTGTCCACGCCTGCGGGGAGTCCCCCAGGACGGCCGTCCACTCCACCGCGGCTCCGACCGCCGAGGACGCGGCCGTCGTGGACGTCAGCGGACGGCCCCTGCACGCCGACGTGCCCGACCTGGACCGGTTCTTCCGGCCCGAGTCCGTGGCCGTCGTCGGCGCCTCGGACGCCGACGGCAGACCCAACACCGGCATCACCCGCCAGCTCATCGCGTGGGCCGAACGCGTCGGCGCCCGTATCCACCCCGTGCACCCCACCCGCCCCACGGTCTTCGGACTGCCCTGCCACGCCTCCGTGGCCGAGCTCCCCGAACAGGTGGACCTCGCCGTCCTCCTCGTCGCCGACCCGCTCCCCGTCATCGAGGAACTGGCCGAGACCAAGGTGAAGTTCGCCGTCGCCTTCGCCTCCGGCTTCGCCGAGACCGGCGACGCGGGCGCCGCCGCCCAGGCCCGGCTCTCCGCCGCGGTCCAGCGCTCCGGCCTGCGGCTCCTCGGCCCCAACACCAACCTCAACGCCTTCGAGGAGTTCCGCGACGACCTCGACGGCCCGGCGATCGCGCTCATCACCCAGTCCGGCCACCAGGGCCGCCCGGTCTACACCCTCCAGGAGCTCGGCATCCGCCTCTCCCACTGGGCCCCCACCGGCAACGAGGCCGACCTCGAAACCTCCGACTTCATCTCCTACTTCGCCGAGCAGCCCGAGGTCGGGGCCATCGCCTGCTACGTCGAAGGCCTCAAGGACGGCCGCTCCTTCCTGCTCGCCGCCGACCGGGCCGCCCGCAACGGCGTCCCCGTCGTCGCCGTCAAGGTCGGCCGCACCGAGACCGGCGCCCGGATGGCGGCCTCCCACACCGGGAAGCTGACCGGCGCGGACACGGTCGTGGACGCCGCGATGCGCCAGTTCGGCGTGATCCGCGTCGACGGACTGGACGAGCTCCAGGACACGGCCGCGCTCCTCGCCCGCGCCCGCAAGCCCAAGGCCGACGGAGTCGTCGTCTACTCCATCTCCGGCGGAACGGGCGCGCACTTCTCCGACCTCGCCACGGAGGCGGGCCTGACCCTGCCCACCCTCTCGCAGGCCAAGCAGGACGAGCTCCACCAGTGGATCCCGGAGTACCTGAACGTCGCCAACCCCGTCGACAACGGCGGCCACCCGGTCGGCGACTGGCGCGGCCGCAAGATAATCGACGCGATCCTCGCCGACCCCTCGGTAGGCGTGCTGATCTGCCCGATCACCGGCCCGTTCCCGCCCATGAGCGACAAGCTCGCGCAGGACCTGGTGGACGCGGCGGAGGCCACGGACAAGCTGATCTGCGTGATCTGGGGCTCCCCGGTCGGCACGGAGGAGGCCTACCGCACCACCCTCCTCGGCTCCTCCCGCGTGGCCACCTTCCGTACGTTCGGCAACTGCATCACCGCCGTACGGGCCTACCTCGGCCACCACCGCTTCACCGCCTCCTACCGCTCCCCCTTCGAGGACGCACCGCGCACGCCCTCGCCCTCGTACCGCAAGGCACAGGCGCTGATGCGACCCGGGCAGCAGCTCAGCGAGCACGCGGCGAAGCAGCTGCTGCGGGCGTACGGGATCCGGGTGCCCCGGGAGCAGCTCGTGACGAGCGCGGCGGCCGCCGTGCGGGCGGCCGGCCTGGTGGGCTACCCGGTCGTGATGAAGGCGTCGGGGCCGCAGCTCGCCCACAAGACGGAACTGGGACTCGTGAAGATCGGCCTGACCTCGGCGAGCCAGATCCGCGACGCGTACCGGGAGCTGACCGACATAGCGCGCTACGAGAACGTGCCGCTGGACGGGATCCTCGTCTGCCAGATGGTGGAGCGGGGGGTGGAGATGGTCGTCGGCGTCACGCAGGACGACCTGTTCGGGCCGACGGTGACGGTGGGACTGGGCGGGGTCCTGGTGGAGGTGCTGCAGGACGCGGCGGTGCGGGTGCCGCCGTTCGGGGAGGACCAGGCGCGGGCGATGCTCGGCGAATTGCGGGGGCGGGCGCTCCTGGAGGGCGTCCGGGGTGCCCCGCCGGCGGACGTGGACGCGCTGGTGGAGGTGGTCCTGCGCATCCAGCGGATGGCGCTGGAGCTGGGCGACGAACTCTCGGAGCTGGACATCAACCCCCTGATGGTCCTCCCCCGGGGCCAGGGCGCGGTGGCCCTGGACGCCCTGGCCATCTGCCGCTGACCAGCCCCGGACCCCCGCTCCTCAAACGCCGGAGAGGCTGTTTTTCAGCCCCTCCGGCGTTTGAGGAGCGGGGTCTGGGGCGGAGCCCCAGGGAACGGTGGAAGGGCGGGTAGGGGGCCCGCTCCGCGCAGCGGCACCCGCACACCCCAGACCGGCACCAACACCGTCGGCCCCAGAACCGGGCCCACACGAACGGAGTTCACCCCATGCCCCCGGCCCCCGAGGACGAAGTCCTCCACCGCACGGAGAACAACGTCTCCTGGATCACCCTCAACCGCCCGGCCGCCATGAACGCCCTCACCTGGGACCAACGCGACCGCATCATCACGCTGCTCGCCGACGCCTCCGCCGACCCGGCCATCCGGGCCGTCGTCGTCACCGCCACCGGCAAGGGCTTCTGCGCAGGCGCCGACCTCCGCGGCGGAGCCGCAGGCGGTGAGCGCGTCGCAGGGGACGTGGCCCGCATGATCCGGCTCGGCGCGCAGCGGCTGATCACCGCCGTCCTCGACTGCGAGAAGCCGGTCCTCGCCGCCGTCAACGGCACGGCCGCCGGCATCGGCGCCCACCTCGCCCTCGCCTGCGACCTCGTCATCGCCGCCGAACCGGCCCGCTTCATCGAGGTGTTCGTCCGCCGCGGCCTGGTCCCCGACGGCGGCGGGGCGTACCTGCTCCCCCGCCTCATCGGCCCGCAGAAGGCCAAGGAGCTGATGTTCTTCGGCGACGCCGTCCCGGCCGCCGAGGCCGAGCGGCTCGGCCTCGTCAACAAGGTGGTCCCGGCCGAGGAGCTGGAGGACACGGCCCGGCAGTGGGCGGAGCGGCTCGCGCAGGGTCCCACCCGGGCCATCGCGATGACGAAGCAGCTGGTCAACGCCTCCCTGGACGGCGACCGCGCAGCCGCGCTGGCGGCCGAGGCCACCGCCCAGGAGATCAACATGACCACGGCCGACGCCAACGAGGGAGTGGCGAGCTTCGTCGAGCGCCGCACGCCCAAGTACCTCGGGAGGTGAGGTGGCCCCCGCTACATCTGCGGGTTCGGCTTCAGCAGGGCGAACACCGCCCCCGCCGGGTCCGCCACCCACGCGATCCGGCCGACGTCCGGGACGTCGGAGGCCGGCATGACGACGGACCCGCCGTTCGCCTTCACCGCCGAGACCGTGGCGTCCACGTCCGGGACGTTGAAGTACGGGGTCCAGCGCGCCGCTTCGCCCTGCCCCGGCTGCTGCGGTGCGATCCCGCCGAAGGAGGTGTCCTGCTGGTCCCCGTCGGCGGTGCTCAGGACCCGGTACGTCATCCCGGGCGCCTCCATCTCCGAGTGCCGCCATCCGAACAGCCCGGAGTAGAAGCCGAGGGCCGCCACCGGGTCGGGTACGTGCAGTTCGACCCAGATCAGCGTGTTGTCGGCGGAGGCCAGCCCGAGCCCGGCGGTCTTCCCGGGCTGCCACATCGCGAACTGCGCGCCCTGCGGGTCGGTGCACTGCGCCAGCCAGCCCTCGCCCATGACGTCCATGGGTTCCATCCGGAGCCGGCCGCCGCCGGACTTCACGGCCTCGGCGCTCGCCTGGATGTCGGGGGTGTTGAAGTGCACCGTCCAGGCCGAGCCGGCCCCCTCCTCGGTGAGCGGCCCGATGGCGGCCACCGTCTTGCCGTCCAGCTGGAAGAACCCGTAGCCGCCCGCCTGGGGACCGGCGGACTCGAAGTCCCACCCGAAGACCTCCCCGTAGAACTCGACCGCGGCCGCGGTGTCGGGGCTGCCGAGGTCGAGCCAGTTGGGTGATCCGGTACGGAAGTCGGTGCCGAGCATGGGGCCTCTCCCAGAAGGTGCGGGGGGTACGGATTCCGGTGCGCCCGACACGATGCCGAACCCCGCGCGCGGGTGTGCGTACCGGCCCCTGTCAGGGCAGGCGCTTCACCCGACCGGACGCACGGACTGGGCGGCGGTGACCGCTTCCAGCGACGGCAGGTGCAGGAACTGGTCGTAGAAGCTCGCCTTCAGCCGGAAGGACCGTTCCTCCACCTCCCTGAAGCAGTCTTCGGACGCCCCGGCCGCGAACAGCTCGCCGAGCCGCCTGGCCAGGCGGTCGGGGTGGGTCGTGGACCGCAGGGAGACGGAGGCGAGCGGGGTCCGCTTCTCGTCGTGGACGTGGTGCGGGTAGTAGAACCGCGAGCGGTTCTCGCCCTCGCGCGGCATGACCGGTTCCATCCGCTCCCACAGGCACCCGTACTCGACGGAGACGAGGATCTCGCCCCAGAAGCGCAGGATGGAGAGCAGCCGCAGGTCGGAGTCCTCGTGGGCGCCCGCGTCCGCGATCAGGTCGAAGGTCTCGTCGATGGCGCGCTTCGTCGCCGCCGTCGGGCGGGTGGTGACCAGGGCCTGCCGGGAGACGCCGAGCCGGAGGATGTCGTCCTTCATGTCCTCGCGGTGCGAGCGCGTGTACCCCTGGCCGTCCGGGTACTCCTCGCGCAGGATGACCCGTGCGATGCGCAGGCCGACCTCGTCGCGCAGCAGGTCGATGGCCAGGTCGTAGGCCGGGGTGAAGGCGAGGGAGAGGAAGCGCCGCTGGAGCAGGACCGTGCCGAAGTCCTCCTCCGAGAGCAGTCCGACGTTCGCCAGGACCGGGTGCTCCTTGAAGCGGTCGATCAGTTCGTCTTCGAAACGGTCGAGTTCTCGCATGGCCTTACCCCTTGCCCTTCGTACTCGCTTCTTCACCTGACGATGAGTTCGAGCGATCCCCGCCAGTCGCTGAGATCGATCTCGGCCCCGATGTTCCACAACGTGTCCAGTTCCCCCTGGACCTCCCTGCCCATCACGGTGTCGGACCCGTCGATCTCGGTCTGGGTGGACTGGATGGCGAGCCGGCCGTGCAGGAAGGAGCTGACCAGGTAGTGCTCGTCGGCCTTGTACACGGCGATCGAGGGCAGGGAGTTGTACACCTTGACCCGGAGCCGTCCCCGGTCCTCGGGCCGTACGGCCCCATAGAGGCCCGCCAGGACGGACAGGCAGTGCTGGACGTCCAGGTTGACGTCGGCCTCCGGCGGGCGGTCCTCGGCGGCGGCCAGCGCCTCCTCGCGGAAGGTGGCGACCTGGGAGGAGGGGAGCAGCAGCAGGATGCGCACCTGCACCTGCCGGTCGACGATGGCCCGCTTCAGGGCGAGCTTGAACTCGTGGAGGTTGGGGATCCAGGTCTGGAGGACGGCCACTTCCCGCTGGGCCGTCTCCACGTACCCGGTGAAGGTCTCCTCGGGGAAGCGCCGGTGCACCCGCACGACACCGCTGTAGTGCTCCCGTTTGAGGCCCTGCGCTATGGCCTCCATGTCGAGCCTGGAGAGCTGGGTGTTGACGTTGTCCAGTAACCCCAGGCGGCCGATCTCCAGCAGGACGGTTCCGGTGACGACGCTCAGGATCAGCAGCGTGAGCTTGGTGACGCCGCCGGGGGCCACCTTGTCGAGCCATCCGAGGGTGTCGGCGACCGTGACGAGGATGCCCGCTGCCGCCATCATGGCCAGCCCGGTCCGCTCGGCGCGCTGACGAAGATCACTTCCCATCCCCATTCCAGCCTCCCCCCTCGCGGCGGCCACGCTGCCGTCGGCGCCGTCGACTGTACCGACGCACCATGGGCGGGGTGAGGTTTCGCGTCATGTCTCCTTTGTCACAAGGGGAGTTGGCAACCACACGGGGTTCGGCTACGTACGGATCAGCTTCTGCACGCGGCCCACGTCGGGGTCGCCGACGAGGTGGAACAGCTCCGGGTGTTCCGTGGTGCCGGTCACCTCCCAGTCCCTCTCCCACTCCGCGCATCCGCCGACGTCCAGGTGCACGCCGCCCCGATGCCCGCTGCTCCCCGCCCACTCCTTCCAGGTGCCGGTGGCCGTGCACCTCGTCACGGTGCGGTCCTCGTGGTCCACCGGCAGGTCTTCGACCTCGACCCGGCCGCCTTCGCGGAGCCGGACCGTGCCGCCGTCCTCGCCGCGCCATTCGCCGACGTACGCCGCGTGCTCCAGCCGGGGCGGCTCGTAGCCCGTCAGCACCCCCCGGTCGACGAGGATGAGCCCGCCCACCACGGTGACCGGCAGCAGCAGTGCGGTGGCCGCGGCCGTCACGCCCACGACGAACCAGGGCCTGCGGCCGCGGCGGCTCGCCCGCCCGGCCACCACGAGCGGCGGCACCCCGCCCGCCGCGATCCAGACCAGGGATGCGGCGTACGGGGCTCCGAGCACCCAGGGGAGCACCGCGCAGGCCGCGGACACGGCCAGCAGGCAGGAGGGTGCGGCTGCCGGGTTGCCGGTCCTCCGGGCCAGGTGGAGGGCGGGCCGGGTGAAGACCAGGGCGTGCACGAAGGCGAGGACCGGCAGCACGACGACGCTGATCACGCACACGAACACCAGGAGGACGAGGAGGCCGATGGCGAACGGACCCCAGTCGTCGGCCCCCAGTCCGTAGTCGTCGCCCATCGAGGGCCAGATGAGCCACAGGGTCATGCCCAGCAGCAGTTCCGCGCCGGCGACCGCCTCGGCTCCGGGTGCGGAGGACCACCACCCGCGGCGCGGGCGGGCGGCCGGGCCGGGCTGCTCCGTGCCCGCGCGCCCCGGCCACCGGTGCGGTGACGTGGTCCCGTGCGCGTGCGGCGCCCCACCCGTACCGCTCATCCCGCCCGCCCCTCGTTTGAACGTGTTCAATCGACCCGGACCCTACACCACCCTTCCCATCTGACGAACCGTCAGCTTCAATCGTCCGTGTGATGGGACACGCAGGGATGGCGGCCACCGTCGTCCGATACCTCAGGTCAGTCGGCTCCCCGACCTCCGCCGCGCCGGAGCAGGGGCCCGAGCCCGTCGACGCCCTGCCGCGCCCCGACCTGCGGGCCGTCGGCGAGGACGAGCGCGCGCCGGTCAGCCCCGCCGAATTCCGCGCCGTGCTCGGGAACTTCGCCAGCGGGGTCACCGTCATCACCGCCCCGCCCGGCGAGGGCGAGGAAGGACCGGCCGGCTTCGCCTGCCAGTCCTTCGCCTCGCTCTCCCTCGACCCGCCCCTGGTCACCTTCATGGTGGCCCGTACGTCGACCACCTGGCCCCGCATCGCCCGCGCCGGGGTGTTCTGCGTCAACATCCTGGGCGCCGACCAGGGCGAGCTGTGCCGGTCCTTCGCCGTCAGCGGCGCCGACAAGTTCGCCGGGGTCTCCCACACCCCCGCCCCCGGCACCGGGTCGCCGCAGCTCGACGAGGTGCCCGCCTGGATCGACTGCCGGATCCACGCCGTCCACACCGGCGGGGACCACCTCATCGTCGTGGGCCGGGTCGTCGCCATGGGCGCGGCCGGCGAAGGCGAGCCGCTGCTCTTCCACAAGGGCCGCTTCGGGCGTCTCGCCGACTGACCGCCCTGCCCTCCGGGCTCGCCCGCCCCGCCCTTATCCTGCGGATTCGGACCAGGCGGGGGGCTTGAGGGGCATGCGGGACACGTACGGACCGGGGCGCAGCCGGTGGACCACCACCACCGGGTGGCTGATGGTGGCGAGCGCGCTCGGCGCACTCGCGTGCAGCCTGATCGGCTGGTCCCCGTACCCGCCGCTGACGGTCGAGGTGGCCCTCGCCGGCGCTTCCGCGTTCTTCGCCGGCTGCTGGGTGGTGGCCTCCTACCGGGCCCGCCTCGGCCCGGTGGGCAAACCGCCGGCCCGGCGGCGCACGAGCAGGGTGCTGCGGTGGGTCTTCGCGTTCGCCGTCCCCTTCGCCACGGCCGCCGCCATCATCGTCACCGTCACCGGTTCCAGCGAGGACGGCCGCCGGACGGAGCTGTACGAGCAGGCGGGTTGGGACCACCACGAGGTGGAGATCGTACGGCTGGACGGCGAACCGGACTACACGCCGCCTTCGGACGACAGCGCCGGCCACTACACCACCGACGTCATCGTCCGCGTCCCGTACGCCGGCGGCCCCCAGGAACTCGCCCTGGAGGCCGCCTACACGAAGGGTGCGCCCGAGCCGGGCGTGCACGTGGACGCCTACTACGCCCCCGGCCACCCGGAGCTCGGCGTGGGCACCGAACCCGCCCACGACCGCGGCGTACTGCTGGTGTTCGGCATCCTGGCGATCACCCTCGGCCCGTGGTTCATCATCGGGGGCGCCCTGATCAAGAGCGAGACGGAGCCGGAGGACCTGGACCGGCTGCGCCGCTTCCACCCCGCCACCCATCTGCCGGCGCTCGCGATCCTCCTCACCGGCCTCGTCCTGCTGCTGCCGGTGGCGCTGGAGTTCGAGGTGGCGGGCTTCGACCGGCTGCCCGCCGCCCTCGCCGTGCCGACCCCGGCCCTCGCCCTGACCTGGGTGGCCAAGCGGTTCTGGCGCCACCCCCGGCCGGACGACGACTGACGTCAGAAGGTGAGCACCCCGCGGGCCACCCGACCGTGGTGGGCGTCGTCGGCGGCCTTGGCGAAGTCCTCGACCGGGTAGACCTCCGTGACCAGCTCGTCCAGCAGCAGCCGGCCCTGCCGGTAGAGCTCGGCGTACAGCGCGATGTCACGCTGCGGGCGCGAGGACCCGTACCGGCAGCCCATGATCGTCTTGTCGAGGTACATGGACGAGACCTGGAAGGCCGCCTCCTCCCGGAAACCGGGCACGCCGAGCAGGACCGCCTGCCCGTGCCGGTCGAGGAGGTCCACGGCCTGCCGGATCAGCTTGACGTTGCCCACGCACTCGAAGGCGTGGTCGGTGCCCGTCGGGAGGATCTCCTTCACCGCCGCCGAGGAGTCGGGGACGGTGGACGCGTCGATGAAGTGCGTGGCACCGAACTGCCGGGCCACCGCCTCCTTCGCCGGGTTCGCGTCGACCGCCACGATGGTCGTGGCCCCCGCGATCCGGGCCCCCTGGAGCACGTTCAGCCCGATCCCGCCGGTCCCGATGACGACCACCGAGTCCCCGCGGTCCACCTTCGCCCGGTTCAGCACCGCGCCCACGCCCGTCAGGACCCCGCAGCCGATCAGCGCCGCCGACGTCAGCGGGATGTCGTCCGGGATCTTCACCGCCTGGACGGCCTTGACGATCGTGCGCTCCGCGAAGGCCGAATTGGACGCGAACTGGAACAGCGGCTTCCCGCCGCGCGAGAACGGCTGCCCGGGCATCCCGATCGCCTTGCGGCACATCGTCGGCCGGCCGCGGTCGCAGTCCGCGCACGCCCCGCAGTTCGCGAGCGTGGACAGCGCCACGTGGTCGCCGGGCGCCACGTGCGCGACCCCCTGGCCGACCGCCTCGACCACGCCCGCGCCCTCGTGCCCGAGGACCACCGGCGGCGGGAAGGGGATCGTCCCGTCGATCACCGACAGGTCGCTGTGGCACAGGCCGGCCGCCGCTATCGCGACCAGCACCTCCCCCGGCCCCGGATCGCGGATCTCCAGGTCGTCGACCACCTGGGCCTGCTTGCCGTCGAACACGACGCCTCTCACCTGGACTCCTTAGGCAGGCCGAGCACGCGCTCGGCGATGATGTTCCGCTGGATCTCGTCCGAGCCGCCGTAGATCGTGTCGGCGCGGGTGAACAGGAAGAGCCGCTGCTCCTCGTCGAGTCCGAGCTCGTACGGGAGCCCGGGCTCCCAGGCCCGCGGCCCGGCCGAGGCCGCCGCGCCGCGGACTTCCACCGCCAGCTCGCCGAGCCGCCGGTGCCACCCGCCCCACAGCAGCTTGGCCACGCTCGGCGCCCCCGGGTCCTGCGCGGAGCCGCCGCCGAGCGTGCGCAGGGCGTTCCACCGCATGGTGCGCAGCTCGGCCCACTGCCGTACGAGGCGCTCCCGGACCACCGGATCGGCCGTGCCCGAAGCCGCGTGGAGCCGGATGACCCGCTCCAGTTCGGCGGCGAAGCCGATCTGCTGGACCAAGGTGGAGACCCCGCGTTCCAGGGCGAGCAGTCCCATGGCCACGGTCCAGCCGTCGCCCTCCCGGCCGACGACCTCCGCCGCTACCGCCCCGTCGAAGAACACCTCGTTGAACTCGGAGGTGCCCGACATCTGCCGGATCGGCCGCACGTCGATCCGGCCGGGTTGGTCCATCCGTACGAGCAGGAACGACAGGCCCCGGTGGCGCCGCGAGCCCGCTTCGGTGCGGGCCAGGACGAAACACCAGTCGGCGTCCTGGGCGAGCGAGGTCCAGATCTTCTGCCCGGTGACGCGGAACATGCCGTCCGCATGGTCGCGCACGGCGGCCGTACGCAGGCCCGCCAGGTCGGAGCCGGCGCCCGGCTCGCTGTAGCCCTGGCACCACAGCTCCTCGCCGCGGGCGATGCCGGGCAGGAAGCGGTCCCGCTGGTCCTGGCTGCCGTACGCGATCAGGGTGGGCGCGAGGAGGTTCTCCCCGATGTGCCCGACCCGGCCGGGTGCGCGGGCCGCCGCGTACTCCTCGGCCCACACCACCTGCCCGGTGAGGGAGAGCCGCTGCTGCCCGTACGCGCCGGGCCGCGTCTCCCAGCCCTGCCCGATCCAGCCGCCGCGGCCCAGTTCGCGCTCCCACGCGCGCCGGGCGTCGACGCCCTCGTGCTCGCTGCCGGGCCCGCCGAGGCCGCGGGCCTGCGCGTACGGGCCCACGAGGTGCTCCGCGAGCCACGCCCGGGCGCGGCCGCGCAGCTCCTCGTCCCCGTCGCCGAAGCCGAAGTCCACGCCGTGTCCCCCCTCTACGCGTTGGGGCGGTCCTTGGCGGCCGCCGCCTTCGCCATGGCCTCCAGCTGCGCGAGCATCGGCATCGGGTCGGTGCCCACCGTCCCGGGCAGGAAGTCGGCGATCTTCTCCGGGGTCCAGGAGCCCTCGGCGTAGCCGGCGCGCAGCTCGCGCGGCTGCGCCCAGACGGCGATCTTCGGGCCGGCGATCGTGTAGACCTGCCCGGTGATCTTCTCTCCGCCGACGGCGACGGCCTTGTCGGAGAGCAGGTAGGTCACGAGCGCAGCGACGTCCTCGGGCTCGCCGATCTCCTTGAGCTCCATGGGGACGCCCGCGGACATGCGGGTGCGGGCGACGGGGGCGACAGCGTTGGCCGTGACCCCGTACTTGGCCAGGCCCAGCGCGGCCGAGCGGACGAGGGAGATGATCCCGCCCTTGGCGGCGCTGTAGTTGGCCTGGGCGACCGAGCCCTGGTGGTTGCCGCTGGTGAAGCCGATGAGGGTGCCGCCGCCCTGCCTGCGCATGACGGCGGAGGCGGCGCGGAAGACGGTGAAGGTGCCCTTGAGGTGGGTGGCGACCACCGGGTCCCACTCCTCCTCGGACATGTTGAACAGCATCCGCTCGCGCAGGATGCCGGCCACGCAGACGACTCCGTCGATGCGTCCGTAGCGGGCGAGTGCGGTGTCGACGATGCGCTGGCCGCCCTCCATCGTCGAGATGTCGTCGGCGACGGCGACGGCCTCGCCGCCGGCGGCGAGGATCTCCTTCACCACGCCGTCGGCTATCTCGCTCGTCGGCTCCCCGCCCTCGATGCCGACGCCGTAGTCGTTGACGACGACCTTGGCGCCCTCGGCGGCCGCGGCGAGTGCCACGGCCCGCCCGATGCCCCGGCCGGCCCCGGTGACGGCCACGACCTTGCCTGCCAAGAAGTTCCCCACGTCCGGCCCCTTCCCGCGTTTTCTGACGGACCGTTAGATTCTATGACCAGTCAGATACCGGAGCACAAGCCCTGGGGGACCTCATGACCCTGCCCGCCGAGTTCCACGACATCGCCAAGCGCGTCAACAACTGGGGGCGCTGGGGCGCCGACGACGAGATCGGCACCCTCAACCTCATCACCGACGAGGTCGTACGGCAGGCCGCGGCGCAGATCCGCACCGGCCGCCGGATACCGCTCGCCCTGCCGCTGAAGGAGGACGGGGTGCAGGCGGGCATGATCCCCGGCCGGATCAACCCGCTGCACACGATGGTGCAGATCAACCAGGAGATCTTCGGCCCCGGCACGGTGGCGTGCAGCGACGACGCCGTGACGATGGGGCTCCAGGCGGGCACCCACTGGGACGCCCTCACCCACGTCTCGCACTCGGGGCGGATCTACAACGGCCGACCGGCCTCCTCGATCACGGCGCACGGCCGCGCCGAGTTCAGCGGCATCGACAAGGCCGGCCCGATCGTCTCGCGCGGCGTCCTGCTCGACGTGGCGCGGGCCAAGGGCCTGGACCGGCTGGAGGGCGGGCACGCGGTGACCCCGGAGGACCTGGCGGAGGCCGAGGAATTCGGCGGGGTGCGGGTGCGCGCCGGCGACATCGTCCTGGTCCGCACCGGCCAGGTGCAGGTCTACCTGGCCGGCGACAAGCACGGCTACGGCTTCCCCTCCCCCGGCCTGTCCGTCCGCACACCGGAGTGGTTCCACGCGCGGGACGTGGCGGCGGTCGCGAACGACACCCTGACCTTCGAGATCTTCCCGCCTGAGATCGAGAACCTGTGGCTGCCCGTGCACGCCCTCGACCTGGTCGAGATGGGCATGCACCAGGGCCAGAACTGGAACCTCGAAAAGTTGTCCACAGCCTGTGCAGAAGAGAACCGTTACGCCTTCCTCCTCTCGGCGATGCCGGAACCCTTCGTCGGCGCCACGGGCACCCCGGTGTCCCCGGTGGCCGTCCTCTGACCTGCCGGGCCCGCGGCGCCTAGCGCAGCAGGACCGGCAGGCTGCGCAGGCCCCGGTGCCGCGGGTTCTGCCGCCAGCGCGGTTCGGCCGTACGGGCGGCCGGGGCCAGCCGCAGGCCCGGGTAGCGGCTCAGCAGCGCCGTGAAGGCGATCTCGGCCTGGAGGCGGGCCAGCGGCGCGCCCAGGCAGTGGTGGACGCCGTGCCCGAACGCCAGATGGCCGGCCGCGGGACGGGTCAGGTCGAAGCGGTCCGGGTCGGGGAAGACCGCCGGATCCCGGTTGGCTCCCAGCATCGCGATCTGTACGAAGTCACCGGCGGGGATCGTGGTGCCGTCGATGGTCACGGGCTCCGTGGCGTAGCGCATGGTGGCGATGGAGAACGGGCTCTCGTGCCGCAGGACTTCCTCGGTCAGGGCGCTGGTCAGCGCGGGGTCGGCGCGCAGTGCGGCGAGCTGGTCGGGGTGGGTGAGCAGGGCGTACACGCCGTTGGCGATGAGGTTGGCGGTGGTCTGGTGGCCGGCCGCCACCAGCAGGAACGCCATCGAGGTGATCTCCTGCTCGGTGAGCCGGTCGCCCGCGTCGCGGGCCGCGATCAGCTCGGACAGCAGGTCGTCGCCGGGCCGGGCGCGCTTGTGCCGGAGCAGGGCACGGATGTGGCCCACCAGGGCCTCGGCCGTGCCGACGGACACCTCGCCGTCGCCCTCCTCGCCGTTCAGCGTGGCGGCCCAGGCCTCCAGGACCTCCCCGGCCCCGTCGCTCGCGCCGAGCAGGTCGAAGACCACCGCGAGCGGCAGCGGTACGGCGAACTCCGCTGCGAGGTCCACCTCATCGCCGCCCGCCGGCCCGTCCAGACGGCCCAGCAGCCGCTCGACGTGCGCCTCGATCACCGGCCGCAGCGCGGCCACCCTCCGTACGGTGAAGGCCTGCTGGACCAGCCGGCGCAGCCGGGTGTGGTCGGGCGGATCGGTGTTGAGCATGTGCGCGGTCAGCGCCCGCCCCGGGCCCGGTCCCTCGTCGGCGCCGCCCCTGCGGTCGAAGGCCTCGGTCGCGGCGTTCTTGCTCAGCCGCGGATCGGCGAGCGCCGCCCTGCACGCGGCGTGCCCGGTGATCACCCAGCCCTCCAGCGGGGCCTCCCCCAGGATCCGCACCCGGTGTGCGCCGCCCTGCTCCCGCCAGCGCCGCAGGGCGGGGTGCGGGTGGTCGAAGAAGGAGGTGTCGACCTCCTCGGTGCCGTCACCGCGCATGGACGAGCCGTACGTCTTCCACCCCGAGCAGCCCGACCAGCGGGACCCTGGCCTTGCGCTGCCCTGGGTCGACCACCAGCCCGGCGTCCCGGATGAGGTCCAGGAGCAGTTCCGCGAGCGGCATGACCATGTGCCGGCCCCAGCAGCGCTCGGAGGAGTGCCCGAAGGGCAGGTATCCGGGCGCGGTGTCGGGGTCGAGGCGGTCCCACCGCTCGGGCCGGAACTCCTCCGGGTCTTCCCACAGCGCGGGATCCCGGTGGGAGAGCAGGGGCAGGACGAGGACGTCGTCGCCCGTGCCGATGCGCGCGTCGAGGGCGGTGTACTCGGGGGAGGCGTAGCGCAGGATGTTCCACGACGGCGGCAGCAGGCGGGCGGCCTCGTGGATGAGGTGCCGGTTCGGTACGCCGTCGTCGAAGGGCGAGCCCAGCCACAGCGCGTTCGCGACGAGGGTGGAGACGGTGAAGCAGAGCGGGGCGGCCGCCCTCCGGTACATGCCCATCGCATAACGGCGGTCGTGGTACCCGGCGGCCTCGGCCATCAGCCCGGATATTCCGGTTGTCCTGACCCCCGCCCTTTTCCGCCAGGGAATCGCGGCGCCGGCCGCTATGACGGACCAGGTGAGTTTCGGGGTGAGTTCGAGATTGCGGCTCATGAGAATGCGCAGCCGGTAGGGGTCGTCGCCGAGAATGAGGTCCCTGAGAAAGAAATGGCCGGTTATCGGCCACGGACCGGACAGGTCCGTTTCCTTCGGCAGCGGTTTTTCCAGGGCTTCCCGTACGTCGCGCCCGATGATCCGCATCACCGACGACGCCTCGTTCCGCTCGATGGAGCGGCCGTGCAGCGGCTTGAACGTGGGCCGTTCGGTCTCGGTGGCACGCCGGGCGGCGAGGATCCGGTCGGCGAGCTCCGGACCGGCGACACCCATGGTGTCGGGTTCGAGCCGGAAGGCGTCCTTGCCGGTGTGGTCGCGGAGCAGGGCGGCCAGCCGGGGCGCGAACACCGTGGTGCGGGCCGCCGGCGGGGAGGAGAGGGGCATGCGGGACTCCGATGGGGCCGGTCGGTGCCGTCGGGCGCCGCCCCGGCCGGCCTGCGACCGGGGCGGCGGCCGTGCCGGCCTAGTACCAGAAATACCAGGCGCTTGCCTTGAGGCTCTTGTGACCGGAAACGGCGTTGCGGATGGCGAAAAGCATCTTCATCGCCGCACCCCCTCTCCCATGTATGGCTGATGGCCGAATTGTGGGTAGCAGGCCAAATCCCGCACCTACTCCTCCGGTAGGAGAAGAGCGCGGACGGTTCCTTTTGGCACGCGCCGCCACCATAGCCACGCAACCGGCGCCCATTCAATGGGGCTTGCATCTTTTTGGCGGAGTCCGTCGAGAATTGGCGGAGTCCGCCGAGAAGGGGACCTGCGGGTGGCGGCGTACGCGCATGCACGCCCCGAGCGCGGCACGGCAGCCGCCACCCCGCGACCCGCACTCGTCAAGGCCTGCCCTTGGCGTCCCCTCGCGTCGAATCGCTCCACACCAGGGTGATCAACATGTGACGAACCGTCAACACCTCGTTAGAGGTACACGCGCGGTTCCCGCAGGGCGGCACATCCTTCGGTGCATTCCTCCTGCGCCCGGTCCGGGCCGTCCGCCGCGCAGTCCGACGCGGCCTTCGCCGCCCGGTCGACCTCGCACCAGATCCGTTTGCCCGCGCCCTCGCGCTGCCAGCCCCAGCGGTCGGCCAGGCCGTCCACCAGCTCCAGGCCGCGACCGCCCGTGTCGTCCCCGGCGGCCTGCCGGCGGGCCGGCGCCCGGTCGCTCGCGTCGGCGACCTCGACCCGCACCCCGGGCCCCCCGAACAGCATCCGCAGCACGGCCGGACAGCCCGTGTGCACGACCGCGTTCGTGACGAGCTCGGAGATCAGCAGGATCAGCGTCTCGGCGAGCGGCTCGTCGTCCCCTATGCCCGACCCTGCCAACCGGGACCGGGCCCACCGGCGCGCCCGGCCGACCTCGGCGGGATCCGGTCCTACCTCCAGCTGAACCTGAAGCACCTGCACCGCTCACACCATCCGAACCGGCGGACACTTCGCCTCGCGACAGGACGGGATCACCCACTGTGATCCCCTTGCGGAGCAGCATGGTTGACATACAGTCACCACAACAAGCGCTTCGGGCATATTCCCGCGCGAAGGAGTAGGCGTGGTGCATACTGTGCGGCGCCCGCGCCGCTCAACCGCTCGCATTCGTGGGAGCGTACCGGAGCAGGCCCCCGACTCCGGTCCGTAGGGAGTGGGGCGAAGGACACAAACCGATATCAACTCTCTGTAATCGGACATGCGTCCCGCGCCGTTCCTCCCGTGCCCCTGTCCCACCCGTGCCGTCACAGCGGGCTACGGGCCCTACGGCGACGACGGGGGCTACGAGGCCGAGGCCAGCAGTTCCGCCGCCAGCAGTTCCTCCGCCTCCGCCGCGGTCCGCCACTGCTCGGCCCGCACCCACGCCCGCTTCAGGTGCAGGTGCACGTCCGCCTCCCAGGTGAAGCCCATCCCGCCGTGCACCTGGAGGCAGTCCCGGGCGTTGCGCACGGCCGCCTCGTCCGCCAGCAGCTTCGCCGCGGCGATCTCCCCGGCCTCCGCCGTCACCGCCGCCGCGTACACCGCCGTACGGGCCACCTCCGCCCGCACCAGCATCCCCGCGCACAGGTGCTTGACCGCCTGGAACGCCCCGATCGGCTGCCCGAACTGCTCGCGCTCCCCCGCGTACCGCACCGCCAGCTCCACCGTCCGCAGCGCACTGCCGAGCTGCAGCGCGGCCGTCAGCAGCGCTCCCGCGGCGCGGTACGCCACCGGGACCGGCGGACCGTCCGCCCGGTGCAGCGGCGTCAGCGGGTCCGCCGAGCGCACCGGCTCGCCGGCCGGCCGCTCGGCCGCGCCGAGCACCGCGTCCGCCTCCGCCAGGTACGTCACCAGGCCGCTCCCGCCCAGGTCGAAGGCGGTCACCACCGCCGCTCCGGCCGCCGCCCCCGCAACCACCCCGGCGGCCAGGTGCGTGGCCACCAGCGGCCCCGGCAGCAGGGCCCGCCCCGCCTCCTCGAAGACGAGGACCGCCTCCGGCAGCCCGAGGCCGACCCCGCCCTCCGCCTCCGGCAGGCGCAGCGCGAAGAACCCCGCCTCCCCCAGCTCCCGCCACAGCTCCCGGTCCACCGCCACGCCGGTGTCCACCGACGCGCGCAGCGCCTCGCGCCCGTACCGCCCCGCCAGGAGGTCCCGTACGCCCGCCCGCAGATCCCTCTGGTCCTCGGTCGGCTGGAAGTCCACGGCCCTCACCGGCCCTTCGGGAGGCCGAGGATCCGCTCGGCGACGATGTTGTGCTGGATCTGCGAGGTGCCCGCCGCGATCGTGTACGAGAGCGAGGAGAGCCGGTCGAGCACCCACTCCTCGTCCAGCGACAGCGCCCCGGCCCCCAACACCTCCGCGGCCGTGTCGTACAGCTCCTGGCGCGCGTGCGAGTAGGCCAGCTTGAAGACGGAGCCGCCGATACCGGGGACCCCGCCGGACCGCTCCGATTCGCTGACGTTCCACTGCGTGAGCCGCCACAGCGCGCCGAACTCCCCGTACAGGCACCCCAGCCTGCGCCGCAGCACCGGGTCGTCCCACCGCCCGTTGGCCTTCGCCGCACGGGCCAGCTCGCCCAGGGTGCGCCGACAGGCGACGACCTCGCCGACGAAGGCGGTGCCCCGCTCGAAGGACAGCGTCACCATGGTGACCCGCCAGCCGTCGTTCTCGGCCCCGACCCGGTTCTCGACCGGAACGCGCACCTCGTCGAGGAACATCTCGGCGAACTCCGTCGACCCGGCGAGCGTGCGCAGCGGCCGGACCGTCACCCCGGGCGCGTCCATCGGCATGGCCAGCCAGGAGATCCCCCGGTGCTTGGGGGCCGCCGGATCCGTCCGCACCAGCAGCTCGCACCAGTCCGCGACCTCCGCGTGCGAGGTCCAGATCTTCGACCCGGTGACCACGTAGTCGTCGCCGTCGCGGACCGCACGCGTGCGCAGGGAGGCCAGGTCGGAGCCCGCGTCCGGCTCGCTGAACCCCTGGCACCACACCTCGTCGCCGCGCAGCACGGGCGGCAGCCAGCGCGCCCGCTGCCCGGCCGTCCCCTCGGCGGCGATGGTCGGGCCCGCGTGCAGCAGTCCGACGAAGTTCGCGCCGACGTACGGGGCTCCCGCGCGCTCCGTCTCCTCCAGGAAGATCAGGTGCTGGGTCGGGGTGGCGCCGCGCCCGCCCGCGTCCACCGGCCAGTGCAGGCCCGCGTACCCCGCCTCGTACAGCCGGCGCTGCCAGCCGAGGTCGTAGGCGCGCCGCCCGGGCCAGTCGTCCGGGGACGGCTTGGCGGGCAGCTCGGGGAGGGCCTTGGCGAGCCATTCGCGCAGCCGGGCGCGGAAGTCCTGCTCCTCCTCGGTGTAGGTCAGGTCCACTACTTGGCCCGCTCCTTGTCCAGGTCCAGGCCGAGCATGCGGATGGCGTTGCCGCGCATCAGCTTGTATACGGTCTCGTCGTCCAGTCCCTTCACGTGGTCGAGGGCGACCTCCTTGGTGTGCGGGAAGGTCGAGTCCACGTGCGGGTAGTCGGTCTCGAAGGTCGCGTTGTCTCGCCCGACGACGTCCAGCGAGGCGATCCCGTGCTTGTCGCGGAAGAAGCAGCAGAACATCTGCCGGTAGTAGTAGGTGGACGGCGGCTCGGGGATCAGGTCGCGGACCCCGCCCCAGGCGCGGTGCTCCTGCCACACGTCGTCGGCGCGCTCCAGGGCGTAGGGGATCCAGCCCATCTGGCCCTCGCTGTAAGCGAGTTTCAGGGTCGGGAACTTCACCAGCACCCCGCTGAAGAGGAAGTCCATCATCGAGGCCATGGCGTTGTTGAAGCTGAGCGAGGCCTGCACGGCGGGCGGCGCGTCGGGGGAGGCGGCGGGCATCTGCGAGCTGGAACCGATGTGCATGTTGACGACCGTGCCGGTCTCCTGGCAGACGGCGAAGAAGGGGTCCCAGTAGCCGGAGTGGATCGACGGCAGCCCGAGGTAGGTCGGGATCTCGGAGAAGGTCACGGCCCGGACCCCGCGGGCGGCGTTGCGCCGGATCTCCGCGACCGCGAGGTCTATGTCCCACAGCGGGATGATGCACAGCGGGATCAGCCGGCCGCCGCTGTCGCCGCACCACTCCTCGACCATCCAGTCGTTGTACGCGCGCACGCAGGCGAGGGCGACCTCCTTGTCGTGCGCCTCCGCGAAGGTCTGCCCGCAGAAGCGCGGGAAGGTCGGGAAGCACAGGGAGGCCTCGACGTGGTTGAGGTCCATGTCGGCGAGCCGCGCCTTGGGGTCCCAGCAGCCGCGCCGCATCTCCTCGCGGGTGATGCCCTCCAGGGTCATGTCGTCGCGGTCGAAGCCGACGGCGGCGATGTTGCGCTTGTACGGGAACTTCAGGTCCTCGTAGATCCACCAGTCGGTCGGCGGGCCGTCGGGGTCCATGGAGATCACGTACTTGCCGCCGGTGTACTCGAGCTCGCCGATGCCCGCGGTGAGCGCCTTGGGGCCGCGGTCCCGGTATTTGGCGGGCAGCCACACGTCGAAGAGGTGGGCGGGCTCGATCACGTGGTCGTCGACGCTGATGATCCGAGGCAGTTCCAGTCCCATGCGGTCTCCCCAATCTGATGGATCGTCAGAAACAAGCTAGCCCCGCCACCCCTGGACCGACAAGCGCCGGCGCTCTACGCTCTCCGCTTGATCTGACTATCCGTCAGCTATGGGGAGGCCGGGATGACGGACACCGCGACAGCGACAGCGACGGAACTGAGCCGGTCGGCAACCCTGTGGGAGCTGATCACCCGCCGGGCCGCACTGACCCCGGACACGACCGTCCTCATCGAGGCGGCCGAGGACCCGGCCCGCGACCGCCGGCGCACCTTCGCCGAGCTCCGCGACCGCTCCGAACGCGTCGCGGCCGGCCTCCACGCCATGGGCGTACGCCCCGGCACGGTCGTCGCCTGGCAGCTCCCCACCCGCATCGAGACCGTACTGCTGTCGATCGCCCTCGCCCGGATCGGAGCCGTCCAGTCCCCCGTCATCCCCTTCTACCGGGACCGGGAGGTCGGCTTCGCCCTCCAGGAAGCCAAGGCCGAGTACTTCGCCGTCCCCGGCGTGTGGCGCGGCTTCGACTACCCCGCCATGGCCCGCCGGCTGGGCGCACGCGGCGTCTTCGAGGCGTACGACGCCCTCCCGGACGGCGACCCGTCCGCACTCCCCCCGCCCCCCGCCTCCGGCACCGACGTCCGGTGGATCTACTGGACCTCCGGCACCACCTCCGACCCCAAGGGCGTCCTGCACACGGACCGCTCGCTGATCGCGGGCGGCTCCTGCCTCGCGCACGCCCTGCACCTGACCCCGTCCGACGTGGGCTCGATGGCCTTCCCCTTCGCCCACATAGCCGGCCCGGACTACACGGTCATGCTCCTCCTGTACGGCTTCCCGGCGGTCCTCTTCGAGAAGTTCGCGATGCCGGACGCCCTGGACGGCTACCGCCGCCACGGGGTCACGGTGGCCGGCGGCTCCACGGCCTTCTACTCCATGTTCCTCACGGAGCAGCGCAAGAACCCCGCGACCAGACTCATCCCGACCCTGCGCCTCCTGGCCGGCGGCGGCGCCCCCAAACCGCCGGAGATCTACCACGCGGTGGTGCGGGAGCTGGGCTGCCAGCTGACCCACGGCTACGGCATGACCGAGGTCCCGATGATCACCATGGGCGCCCCGGACGACACCGCGGACCACCTCGCCACCACCGAGGGCCGCCCCCCGACCGGCATGTCCATCCGCATCACGACGGCGGACGGAGCGCCCCTGCCCCCGGACACGGACGGCGAGGTCCGCCTCAAGGGCGAGGCGGTCTGCCAGGGCTACCTGAACCCCGACCAGTCGGCGGAGGTCTTCGACACCGACGGCTACCTGATCACGGGCGACCTCGGCCACCTCACCGAGGACGGCTACCTGGTCCTCACCGGCCGCAGCAAGGACGTCATCATCCGCAAGGGCGAGAACATCTCGGCGAAGGAGATCGAAGACCTCCTCCACCAACTCCCGGACATCACGGACGTGGCGGTCATCGGCCTCCCGGACCCCACCCGCGGCGAACGCGTCTGCGCGGTCGTCGAACAACCCCCGGGAGCATCCCCCCTGACCCTCCCCCAACTGACGACATACCTCCGCACGGCAGGCCTGGCCACCCACAAACTCCCGGAACAACTGGAACTGGTGGACGCCCTCCCCCGCAACGACGCGCTCCGCAAGGTCCTGAAGTACAAACTCCGCGAGCGCTACTCCTGAGCAGGCCGCGACTCACACGCGAAGCCCCTCGGTAGCCCCAGCCCTCGCACAGCCTCATCAAGGCGAGCCATCCGACGAGTTCCACCAACACCGGCTGGGCCTCCAGTGGTACGGCATCTCCCGGCCGCGCAATCCCCCCTTCCGCTGAGGGCGGGACGAGGCGCTTCCGTGCGTCTGGGGGCGCACGGAAGAGGCCCTGCCCCCTACGCTGTTCAGCGTCGAGCTGCACAGAGAAGGGGCAAGGCCGTGTCATCTGATGCTACCCCCGACCCGTACGACAACCCCGTCGCGTTCGGGCAACGCGTCCAGATCTACCGCAACCGTCGAGGCATGACTCGCGAGCAGTTTGCCGGACTCCTCGGCCACCACGCCTCATGGGTCAAGAAGATTGAGACCGGGACCCTGAGAATGCCGCGATTGCCGGAGATCCTCCGCATCGCTGAAGTCTTGCGCGTTCGCCGCCTGAATGACCTCGTGGGTGATGTCGGCGCCGAGCCGCACACCGATCTCTTCGTCGGCCCCGGTCACGATCAGCTCCCTGCGGTCCGGGCTGCGCTCACAACGTACCCGGCCCCGGGCACCCGAGAGTCACCGTCCCAGGCCTTCCTGCGCGCGGCCCTGGATGCCGCGTGGGCGGCTCGTCACGGAGCGCCGAATCACCGTGCGGTACTCGGAGAGCTGCTCCCCGGCCTGATCCGGGACACGCAGCTCGCCGTCCGGCAGGCCGAGACTTCGACCGACCGCCGCGCCGCACTGGCGCTCCAGGCCGAGACGTTCTTCCTCGCCCAGTTCTTCGTCGCCTACCAGCCTGACCCGTCCCTGTTGTGGCGAGTGGCCGAGCGCGGCATGGCCGCCGCGCAGGAGTCAGAGGACCCGCACGCCATCGGCGTGGCTGCCTGGCTGTCTGCGCAGGCTCACCGGGACTCGGGACCGGGACACTACGACGAAGCCGACGACGTGGTGATGCAGGCCCTGCGCCTGCTGGAACCGAGACTGGCGGACGCATCCCCCGACGTGCGGGCCATCACCGGCGCGCTCCGCGTCGAGGCGGGACTGACAGCGGCGAAGCGCCGCGCCACGGGCACTGCGTGGGGATGGTGGGACCGCGCCGACCGCATCTCCCAGCGGCTCCCCGCCGGCTACTTCCACCGCGTGACCAGCTTCGGCCGGGCCGTGATGGGTGCGCACGGCGTCACCGTCGCGGTCGAGCTTCGGGCTGGCGGCGAGTCCGTACGGCAGGCAAACCGGGCGGAGGCGGAGGCGATCCCGTCCCGGCCCCGGCGGGCCCGGCATCGGATCGAGCAGGCCCGCGCCTACTACCTCGACGGCCAGCAGGAAACCGCGCTCGCCACGCTGGAACAGGCACACGCGGCGGCGTCCGAGACGATCCGCTACAACGGGTACGCCCGCTCGATCTTGCTGGAGGAGACGGCGTCTCGTCTTCCGGAGCGGCGTCGGAGGGCAAGTCGGCTGGCTGTCGACATCGGCCTGCTGGCCGCTTAGCGAGGGGGCCCGAATCGGGCCCCTTCTTCGTGTTCCCTGCCGTCATCGTGATGTCTCCACCCGCTGACGACAGTAGGGAGCAGCCGTGCACGAGCACAGCCGAGGGGCCCTGAGTGACGGATTCACGAACCTTGGGGCGTTACTCGAGGAGCTCGCGGACGTAATCGAGGCGGCCGTCGAGGACGGCGCAGAGCAGGACATCACCACGGCTCTCACAACCGAGCCCGAGGCCGCAGAGCTTGCGGAGCTGACCTCGCGGGTGATCACGCACTGCAAGACCCTCGCGGTCGGCCTCAGCGAAATCCCCGAGTCCAAGCGGTCCACACGCGCGGTCGGCGCCCTGCTCGACTGGGCGGCCCTGGCCTCGCAGGCCGAAGAGGGCCCCTGGTACGGCACAGCCGACAACCTCGCGTACGCCCGCATGCTGGCGCTCATCGCGAGAAACATGCTCAAGGCACTCCGCGAGCAGCGGACGCCCGACGCCTCCGTGGGCCGGTCCAGCCAGTGACAGAGCGGGTCCACCAGGCCTCGCACGTGGCCATCGTGTTCGGCGTGCTTGCCGTGATCGTCGCCAGCACCAGTTGATCTGACCAACCAACGAGGAGACACCATGACCATCACGTCCCTTGCCCCCGTTGCACCGTGGGGAAGCAGCCGCCTCGCCCCCCACCCCACCACCATCCAGCTCCCGCACGCCTCCGTCACCATCGACCCCGCCACCCAGACCGGCATCTTCCGCGACCGGAACGGCCAGGTCGTGGAGATGGGCCAGCACGGCACCGCAAGCTCCACGGGCACCCAGACCCAGACCAGCCCGGACGGGGGACCCGGTACTGCCGACCAGGGCACCGACCAGGACGACCAGCAGGACTGATGACCACCACCGAGAAGAGGCCGGTCCTCGTCGCGACGGAGGCGAACGACGTCACCGCCGACATGGTCATCACCGAACTCAACCGGCGCAGTGTGCCGGTGGTCAGGTTCAATCCCGCCGACATCGGCGACGGCCTGACGGTCTCGGCTCGGTACGGCACCCGCCAGGCCCACGCGGCCGGGCGGGTGCTCACCCCGTCGAGATCCGCCCGTTTGGATGACGTACGGGCCGTGTACTGGCGCCGGCCGACCTGGCCGGCCTTCCCCGCCATGAGCCCTGACGACGCCCGGTTCGCTGCCGCTCAGACGCGATACGGGCTCGGCGGCATCCTGCACGCCCTCGACGGCACGCTGTGGGTAAACCTGCCCACGAGGAACGCCGAAGCGGACTACAAACCCCACCAACTGGCCGTGGCGCAGCGGCTCGGCCTCACCGTACCGTCCACGCTCATCACCAACGACCCGTCCGAGGCCCGGGAATTCGTGGCAGCCCATCCCGGCGTGATCCACAAGACGCTCCGGGCGACGCCCTACCAGCGGGATGGCGTCCCGGTGATGTCCTGGGTGGAGCCGGTCGCCGCCGGCGAGATCGACGACCGGGTACGCGTCATCCCGCACCTCTTCCAGACACGGATCGACAAGGCCTGTGACATCCGCGTCCTGGTCGTGGGCCGCCAGGTCTTCGCCGTGCGCATCGAGTCCGATCTCCTGGACTGGCGGCGGGACTACTCTGCCCTGACGTACTCGGCCATCATCCTGCCCGAGCCTCTGGAAATGGCCCTCCTCGCCTTCCTCGACACCTTCGACCTCGCGTCCGGATCCTTCGACCTCGCCGTCGACCACGCCGACACGTACTGGTTCCTGGAACTCAACCCCAACGGACAGTGGGGCTGGCTGGAGGAGCACACCGGGCTCCCCATGGCGGCCGCCTTCGCTGACCTGCTCGCCCAAGGAGAAGCCCCTTGATCGACACCAGCCCCGAGCGGCAGGCGCTCGCCGACCGCCTCGAAGCCGCAGGCGCCATCCGCACTCCCACATGGCGAAAGGCCGTCGAGGCCGTCCCCCGCGAACTCTTCCTGAACCCGGGCGTCTTCCTGCCCACCGGAGACGGACTCTGGCGGCCGGTAACCGCCGCCGGCACCGACCCGGCGGAGTGGATCAAGATCGCATACTCCGACGCGTCCCTCGTCACGCAGCTCGACAACCACCTCACCACCGACCAGACGTCAGGCCCGGTACCGGGCATCCCGACCTCGTCGTCCACGATCCCGCAACTGGTGCTGGAGATGATCGAGGCCCTGGACGTCGAGGACGGGCACCGCGTGCTGGAGATCGGCACCGGGACCGGGTACTCCACGGCCCTGCTGTGCCACCGCCTGGGCGAGGACAACGTCACCACGATCGAGCTGGACCCCGGAGTCGCCGCACGCGCCGACGCCGCCCTGGAGACCGCAGGCTTCTCCACCTGGACCGTCACAGGGGACGGACTCCTCGGCCTGCCCCGCCGCGCCCCGTACGACCGAGCGATCGCCACCTGCGGCGTCCGGCGCATCCCCTACACCTGGGTTCGGCAGACCCGCCCCGGCGGCATCATCCTCGCCACCATCGGGTCACTCGCCACCGGGACCGGCCTCGCCAAGGTCACCGTGCGCGAGGACGGGACAGCCGACGGGCGGTTCATCGCGCACGCCAGCTTCATGCAGGCGCGCTCCCAGGCGGTCACACCGATCGCCGGGGATCTCTCCTCCCGGGCGGCGTACCCCGACAGCGAACGGCGGGCCCTCGTAGCCCCGACCGACCTCGATGAGCCGATGCCGGCCTTCCTGGCCCAGCTCGCGGCTCCGGCGGCCCAAATCCTTCGGGTCCGGGCCGGCGACGGCACGCCTCGCGTCTACCTCTTCGACCCGAACCGCGAAAGCTTCGCCGAGCTCATCCAGGACGGCGCCGAGTGGACCGTACGCCAGGGCGGCCCGGTCCGGCTTTGGGACGACATCGAGCGGGCGCTCCTGGGGTGGGCAGGCATCGGGCAGCCGGGCATTTCGGAGGTCAGCATCCACGTGGCTGAGGGGCACCACACCTACCGCCTCGCAAACTACCCGGACCTGCGATGGGAGCACCCCCTTCGCTAACCCATTGGCCCGCTCGACGTCTGAGGCGGATGCACAACAACGGCACTGGTGAGGGTCAACTGCGTTGCGGCACGGTCTCCTTCATCGCGGCCCTCACCCACGCCGCACCAGCCTCCGGCAGCCCCGCTCCCACCGGCAGCGGACCTACGGGACACAGGCCGGGCCACCCGGCACACTCCGGAGCGGATCACGACCGAGGAGGCGTTCACCCTGCACGTCCATGCCGCAGACCAACATCTGAGCCACCCGCGAAAGCACGCCGACTCCCCTCCACTGCTGTGGGATTCTGCCCCCATGGGCAAGCACCGCAGACCAGGGCCTCCGAACCAACCCTCCCGTGCCGTTCCCCGCCTGGACGGTTCCGACCCGCTCGCCGCGTACGACAAACGCCGCCGCGCACCCATGGACGTCTACCGCCGCCACCGGCCGGCTGGAGGGGGCGCGGAGCACGTGCGGCCAGAAGAGGCCCGTGTCCTGGAGGAATGGGACGGCTTCACCTATGCCCCGGCCGGTACCGCTCCCAATCTCGCGGCGGCCAAAGCGTGGGCAAACGAACCCCGCCACAGCACCGGCTGAACCAGCTCCCGGATACCCGTCTCCTCGACGAAGAACAACCCACGACAGTCGCCGGACGCGTGATTGAGGAGCGCGTAGCGATCGTGGGCGGCTTATGACCAGCCCAAGAGGCCGGCTGACGCTGAGGGGCAGGAGCGCGTAGCGATGTGACGCGCGCCCGCTGCCGATGAGGCTCTCGCCGCCGTTTCGTGCGGGAAGACAGCCCGCCCGGCCCGGAAGGGCCCTGGTGGCGGGCCCGCGTGGGCATCCCGGCCCCGGAACCGGGGGAGTGCATCGCTGATGCCCTGGGCCCGAATAAGTGAGCCCGGTGACCATCCCTTTGGGGGCTTCCCGACAGTCCTTGTCTTTCCGGGGTGGGACGGTCTGTCAAGGGTGGCCGTAGGCCATCGCGAAGCGACGCGACGAAGGAGCGCCCTTGACAGGCCGGCCCGCCCCGGAAGGACTATGGGACTGGCGGGAAACCCCCAAACCGTCTCCGATGCCGATGGGATCGGCCCCCGAACCCCGAAGCCGCCGACTCGCTGCTCGGCTTGCCTGAGCGAGATGCCGGTGTCGCCGACCCCGCCCGACAGTTGACCGAGGCTCGGTTCCGCCGCCGAGGGGGGCGGGTGGGCAACCGCCGCTCTGGGGCGGGGAGCCAGGGGGGTGAAGGCCCCGAAGGCGCGTGAACACGTACAGAAGTCTCTGCCGCAACCCCACCCGTCCCTACCCCCGGCCCGTACACCCCCTACATCCGGCTGAGCGAAGCCGCCGCGAACAGGACGTCGCGGATGGCCTCGCGGTCGCCGTGTTGGCCTGCGGCCGCGTCCTCCGGGGCGATGTGGCCCGCGGCCAGCTGGCAGAACTCGATGCCGTCCAGGGCGATCTCCGCCACCGTCCGGTCCGCCGACGGCTTCGCCGCCGGGGAGTCCAGCGCGATGTCCCAGCTGCCGCCGCCCGCGCCCTCGATCTCCAGGTGCAGCGTCCGGCCCGGCGCGCCCGCCGCGACCAGGCCCCGCGCCGGCGCGGCCAGTCCCGCACGCCGCCGCGAGGCCAGCGCCCCCGGCAGGAGGCGCGCCGCCAGGTCGATCATCCCGTGCAGGTGCGCCCCGGACGGCGGCTCGTACGGGTAGTCCACCGCGTCCGCGATGTCCCACGCGTGCACCCAGCACTCGAAGGCCCGCTCCAGGAACGCGTCCCCGAGCGGCAGCGCGAAGCTCCCGTAGTCCACGGAGAGTTCCGCCACGCCCCGGCCCGCGAAGGAGACCGTGCGCACCAGCGTGTGCCCCTGCTCCCGCCACGGCTCGCGGACCCGCCGCGTCGCGGGGTAGGCCGACGCCTTCCAGAAGTGCTCCGTCCGCGCGGCCGGGTCGCCCGCCGGCGCGTCCGCTCCCAGCGGGTCGTCCAGTCCGAGCGCGCCGGCGATCAGGCCGTCCACCGTCAGCAGGTGCCCGATCACGCCCGCCACCGTCGTCCGGTGCGACCTGCGCCGCTCCTCCTCGAACCACTTCAACCGGACCGGGGTGTGCCATTCCGAGTCCCCGAAGTCCTGGAGCAGTGCGTCGAGCCGCGCGGTCTCGGTGTCGTACGGGCTCGCCCACGCCGGCACCGGGATGCGGGCCGGCCGCTTGCCCAGGCAGTCCTCCAGCACCCGCGAGCGCAGCAGCGGCTTGAGGTCGAGGCTCTCCTCGGGATGCAGCAGCCCCACCGCGTCGCGCAGCCGCAGCGCCTCCTCCGCGCAGGGCGCGCACTCGGTGAGGTGGTCCTCGACCGCCTGGGTCTCCTCGGTGGAGCAGGCGGCCAACGCCCACGCGCCGAGGAGGGACTTCAGTACGGCGTGCGAGGGCGGCGGCGACGGCTGGGGGAACCTCTCGGCCGCAGCCGGCGCAGGCTCGGGGGCGCAGCGCGGGTCGAGGTCGTCGGCGGGCCCGCGCGGACCCGGTATCCGCCTCGGGCCGCCGGGCAGCTCGTAACGGTCGTCGGGCGACTCGGCGGGGCCGTTCATCGGCGCGTTCCGTATTCCTGTGGGCCGTATCCGGGCTGGGTGGTGTCCTCCGGCGGGAGGGCGTTGGCGGTCGACAGCAGCTGCAGTCCGAGGCGCAGCCGGCGCCGCGCCTCGTCCTCGCTGATCTGGAGGTCGGCGGCGGCCTGCCGGTAGTCGCGGCGTTTGAAGTAGGCGAGTTCCAGCGCGGCGCGCAGCGGCGCCGGCATGGAGGTGACGATGTAGTCCGCGCGGGCGGCGGCGTTGGCGCTGCGCACCTTCTGCTCCAGCTCCTCGCGCGAGCCCCGGCCCAGTTCGGCCTGGCGCAGCCGGGCCACCGCCTGGCCCTGGGTGATGCGGGCGACCCAGGAGCGCATGGAGCCCTGCTTGGGGTCGTAGGCGTCGGGGTTCTCCCAGATGTAGCCGAAGACTTCGCGCGTGATCCGGTCCGCGGCCTTCTCGTCGCCCAGCACCCGGTGCGCGAGGCTGTGCACGAGCGAGGCGAAGCGGTCGTACAGCTCCCCGAGCGCGGCGGCCTCGCCGCGTGCGAGGCGCTGCTGCATGCGGCGGTCCCAGCGCGGTGGTACGTCCTTCGGCATAGTGCCCCCAGCCGTGGCCGTGTGTCGACGCATCGAATGTAGTCGGCACTCGGCCCGGCGCGCCCGTTTTGGGAGAACCTCGCCCTCGAAGTGAGCCCTCCGTGATAGGGGTGTGGCGCGGCGTGAACCCGTACGAACCCCGTTGGACCGGGCGGCACATGGGCACAGGTGTGCGCGCCCCACCGCGCTTCCCGTGCGCTGGTTCGATGCGGCCGGTTCCTTGACCACTTCGCTTAACGCGCAGGCCACGGAGGCCTTACGCTCCTGCCTTGTCTTGATCTGTACCCCACGCACACGTGAAGGCGGAACGCCGCATATGGACAGCGCAGAATACGAGCGCAAGATCGCCGCCCGGTTCGCCACCTTCGACCAGGACGGGTCCGGCTATATCGACCGGGAGGACTTCAGCGCGGCCGCGAAGGCCGTCCTGGCCGAATTCGGTACCACCGCCCGGTCGGACAAGGGCCAGGCCGTCTTCGCGGGCGCGGAGGCGTTCTGGCAGGGGATGGCCGGAATCGCCGATGTCGACGGTGACCAGCGGGTGTCCCGCGAGGAGTTCATCACCGGGGCGGCGAAGCGGCTGCGGGACAGTCCGGAGCGGTTCGCGGAGATCGCCCGGCCGTTCCTGCGGGCGGTGATCGCGGTGGCGGACGAGGACGGCGCCGGCGCCACGCCGGCGGCGGCCGCGCGCGTCCTGCGCGTCCTCGGCACGGCCCCGGCCCTGGCCACCCAGGTGGCCGCAGCCCTGGACCCGGACGGCGACGACCGCCTCGCGGAGGACGACGTCCTGAGGGCGTTCGCGGCGTACTGCGGCGTGGAGGCCCCTGACGCCTGACGCCTGCGGCGCGCTCGGCGGGGTTTCGGGGGAAGCCGCCTCCAGCCCCGCCGGCGGGGTCCGGGGCGGGGCCCCGATCCTTGAGCCGCACGTGGGCACTCAGGCGGGGAAAGTCCAGCCCCTCCGGCGTTTGAGGAGCGGGGTCCGGGGCAGCGCCCCGGCACCCGGCCCGCAGGGGCCCGACAACCGCGCCCCGGCCGCAGGGCAGCGGCCTACGCGAACACCACCGTGCGGGAGCCGTTCAGCAGGACGCGGTGCTCGCTGTGCCACTTCACGGCCCGCGCCAGCGCCTGGCACTCGACGTCCCGCCCGATCGCCACCAGCTGGTCCGGGGTCACCTCGTGCCCCACCCGCTCGACCTCCTGCTCGATGATCGGCCCCTCGTCCAGGTCCGCCGTCACGTAGTGCGCGGTGGCGCCGATCAGCTTCACACCCCGCGCGTGCGCCTGGTGGTACGGCTTCGCGCCCTTGAAGCTCGGCAGGAACGAGTGGTGGATGTTGATGATCCGCCCGCTCAGTTCCTTGCACAGGTTGTCCGACAGCACCTGCATGTACCGCGCGAGCACCACCAGCTCGACGTTCTCGGCGCGCACGAGCTCCAGCAGTTCCGCCTCCGCCGCCGCCTTCGTGTCCTTCGTCACCGGGATGTGCACGAACGGGATCTCGTACGAGCCGACCAGCTCCGCGAAGTCGGTGTGGTTGGACACCACGGCCGCGATCTCGACGGGCAGGGCCCCGATGCTGGAGCGGAACAGCAGGTCGTTGAGGCAGTGGCCGAACTTCGACACCATCAGGATGATCCGCATGCGCTCCTCGGAGCGGTGGATCTGCCAGTCCATCTTGAACGAGTCGCCGATCGCGGCGAAGCTGGCGCGCAGCTTCTCCACCGTCACCGACGGCTCGGCCTCGAAGTGCACCCGCATGAAGAAGAGCCCGGTCTCCCGGTCTCCGAACTGCTGGCTGTCCACGATGTTGCAGCCGGTCATGAAGAGGTAGCTCGACACGGCGTGCACGATGCCCTGCTTGTCGGGGCAGGACACGGTCAGGACGTACTGGGGCTGCTGCTGGGCCGGGGCCTCGGGGTGCGGGTCGCTCATGACCCGACAGTTTTTCACACGGTGCGCGTGAGGATTCTCAACACTTCGAGCGACCGCGGCCGTGCGTCGGGGTCGTCGCCGTCCGCCGCGGCCAGGCGTACGTGGGCCTCGCGCGCCGCGCGGACGGCCTCGGGCCAGGCGTGGTGCTCCAGGTAGGCGGAGACGGGGGCGTCGGGGCCGACCTGGTGGAGGATGCGCAGCACGCGCAGCACGGCCAGGTCGACGAGGGCCGCCTCCTGGGAGTCGCGGAAGATCGTGCCGACGTACTTCTCGGCGGACCAGCTGTCGAGCCAGGTGTCCTCGACGAGCCGGTACACGGCGTCGGTGACGTCCCCGTAGCCTTCGGTGCCGGCCAGCCAGGTGTCCTCGTGGAAGGCCTGGTCGGAGAGCATGTGCAGCGCCGAGCGCACGTTGCTGCGCCAGCGCCACCACGGCATGTCGTTGAGGGGCATGCCGCCCATGGTGGAGGAGCGGCCGCCGCGGCGGGAAGAGTTCTTCGAACCTTGGGCGAATGTCACGTCCTCGATCGTACGTTCCCGCTCTCCGCGATCTTCAGGCGCCGGTGAACAAACGGAGGCATAGATTCCCCCCGGCAATTCACCTTGGCGTCACCGAATGTTGTGTACACCTCACTACTCCGTTACCCGTGGGGCGGAATGGTGCATGGACATGACCGATCGGCGACGCACAGCACACCTTTCCCGCACCCTCCTTGCCACGACCCTGGGTGCGTGTCTCGTCGCCGGATGCGGGGTGCTCCCCGGAGGCTCGGGGGGCTCCGGGGACACCATCACCGTCATGACCTTCGCCCCGGAGGGCACCAAAGCGACCAACATGGCCGGAATGCCCGGCATGGCCAAGGCGTACGAGCGCTGGGTCAACTCCAAGGGCGGCATCAACGGCCACAAGCTGCGCGTCCTGACCTGCAACGAGAAGAACACGGCCAACGGCGCCGCCGACTGCGCCCGCAAGGCCATCACCGAGAAGGCCGTCGCCGTCGTCGGCTCCTACAGCCAGCACGGGCGTGCCTTCATGGCCCCGCTGGAGGCCGAGGGCATCCCCTTCATCGGCGGGTACGGGGTCTCCTCCGAGGAGTTCCAGTCCCCGCTCTCCTACCCCGTCAACGGCGGCCAGCCCGTCCTCCTCGCCGGCGCCGGCCACCAGCTGGGCCGCGCCTGCAGCCAGGTCGCCCTCGTCCGCCCCGACACCCTCGCGGGCGACTCGCTGCCGGTCCTGCTCAACTCCGGGCTCCGGGCCAACCAGATGGCCGACGCCTCCGACATCCGGGCCGCCGAGGACTCGGCCGACTTCGCGCCGCAGGCCCGCCAGGCCCTCACCAACGCCACCGCCACCGCCACCGCCGGCAAGGAGCGGGGCTGTGTGACGGCGGTGCTCGGCGAGCGCACCGAGACGTTCTTCGACGCCTTCCGCCGGGAGGACGTCAAGAACAGGAAGCCGCAGATCTCCTCCGTCCTCGGCAGCGTCAGCCAGGCGGTGGTGGACCGCACCGGCGGCCGCGAGAGCCCCTTCGAGGGCGCGTACGTGACCAGTTGGTACCCGGTGTCCACCGACCCGCTCTGGCAGCCGATGCGCAAGGTCATCTCCGACTACGCGTTCGGCGACGACTCCGTGGACCCCGACGACAGCGGGACGCAGACCACCTGGATCGCGTACACGGTGCTGAACGAGGTCGTGAAGCGCTTCAAGGAGGGCGAGGAGATCAGCGCCCGCAAGCTCTCACGGGCGCTGAACCAGTCGCAGGCGGTCAAGACCGGCGGCCTCACCCCGGATCTGAGCTGGCGCTACCAGGACATGCGCGCCGTCGCCGGTTTCCCCCGCATGGTCAACGGCCGGGTCAGCTTCCAGGTCGTCCAGTCGGGCCGCCTCGTCGCCCAGCCGGGCGAGCAGGCCGTGGACATGACGGCCACCCTGGAGCAGGCCCCGCGAGCGGCCTGACCCGCGGCCGTCCCGCTCACAGCTGCGATTTGTCGCGCTTGGTGAGGCCGTACTTGGACGCGATGTTGTTCCACAGGGTCGCGGCCGACTCCTTGGCCTTCGTCGCCTCGCCGCTCGCCTTGTTGCCGGCGGCCGCGTTCTCGCTGTTCTTCGCCTTGCCGTCCTTGCAGCCCTTGTCGCCCTTGTCACCGCGGTCGGCGGCCACGTCGCCCGCCCAGGCCGCGTAACTGTTGTCGGCGGCCGCGGAGGACTGCCAGGCCTTGGTGAGCGCGGCGGTCAGGCGGGCGTTGTCCGGGAGCTGGTCCAGCTTCAGCTCCTGGAGGCGGGTGACGAGCTCCTCGCGCTGGCGGGCCGCGTCGCGCAGGTCCGATGCCGCCTGGTCGAGGTTGTTGCAGCTCTTGATGTCGTCCACGGCCTTGATCACCGAGGCTCGGCTGTCGTTGCTGTCCGCGAGCAGCTTGTCCAGCTGGACGGCCTGCGGGCGGCCCGGATCCACCGGCGCCTCCCCGCCGGGCGCCGCGGAGCCGCCGCTCGACGCGGGGGCGGAGGGCACGGCACCCGGGTCGTTGTTCTGCGGCTTGCCGTCGCCGAGCAGCGAGCCGACGCCGAGTCCTACGACGGCCAGGCCGATGACCACCGCCGCGATGATCCCGGGCGACACCTTCCGGTTCGCCTCCGGCGGCGGGGGCGGGGCGTACTGCGGCTGCTGGTGCGGGTGCGGCTGCCGGGGCGGTACGGGCCCCTGCGCGCGCGGCGGATAGGGGCGCGGCGGCGGCTGCTGCCGGAGCACCGGCTCCTGGACGGGCGGCAGCTGCTGCGTCTGCCCGACGGAGTCGTCCCCCGGGAACCCGCCGGCCGCGGGCCCGCCCGGCACGGGCGGTATGTACTGCGTGGCCGCCTCGTCCTGCCCGGCGGGGGAGGCCGGAACCGGCGGGATGTACTGCGTGGCGGCCTCCCCGTGCCCGGCGGGGGCGGCCGGAACCGGCGGGATGTACTGCGTGGCGGCCTCCCCGTGCCCGGCAGGGGCGGCCGGGACCGGCGCGATGTACTGCGTCGCCGCCTCGCCGTGCCCCGCGGGGGAAGCCGGGACCGGCGCGATGTACTGCGTCGCCGCCTCCTCGTGCCCCGCGGGGGCGGCCGGGACCGGCGGGATGTACTGGGTGACCGCTTCGGGCAGCGGCGGATAGCCGTAGCCGTGCGGCTGGCCCGGCCCCTCGTAGCCCGGTCCCACCACGTGCCCCGCTTCCCCCGGGCCCGCCGGATAGGCGTGCGGGTAGCCGTAGGCCGGCCCGTCCGGGGCCTGGGCGGGGGGCTGGGCCTGCGCCGGGTAGCCCGGCTCCTGGTACTCCGGCTGCGCCGGCGGCTGCTCCGGGTACGCCGGACCCCACGGGGCACCCTGCTGGGGCGCGCCCCCCTGTCCGCTCTCCGTCACCGGGGACTCCTTCTCCGACTTGCCCGAACCTACGGAACCGTCGGCTCACGCTACCTGGTCACCCACGGCGACCGTCAGACCACCCGGACCCCCGGTTCCGGGATTCCAGCCCCGCCTGCGTTCGAGGCGCGGGGTCGCTCGCGCGGCGGCACCGCAGACGGGCTAGGCCACCCGCACCTCCAGGCGGGCGCCGAATTCGCGGACCGCCGCCTCCTCCCGGTACGGCTCCAGGCGGGTGCGGAAGTCCTCCAGGTACTCCGCTCCGCGGTTCGACCGGAGCCCCTCCAGCAGATCAGCGGCCTGCGTGGCCGTCTGGCACGCCTGCTCCACCTCCCGCTGCTGCACCCGCGCCGCCGCCAGCAGCAGCAGCCCGATCGCCCGCCGGCGGGCCTTGCCCGCCGGCAGACCCCGCAGTGCCTCCTCCGCCCTCCTCGCCGCCGCGTCCGCCTGCCCCAGGTCCCGGTGGCAGTGCGCCAGCTCATCGGCGAGGTACGCCTGGTCGAAGTGGCGGATCCACGCCGGGTCGTCGCCCGACTCCGGCTCCGCCCGCTCCAGCGCCGTCACGGCCCGCGAGGACAGCACCGCCGTGGCCCGGGCGTCCCCGAGCAGCGCGTGCCCGCGCGCCTCGGCGGCGTAGAACATGGCCTCCACCCGCGGCGTGACCTGCCCGCGCGTGCCCTCCTGGGCGGCCCGCGCCAGCTGCGCGATCTCCCGCGGGTTGCCCAGTTCGGCGGCGAGGTGGCTCATGGAGGCCGCCAGGACGTAGCCGCCGTACGCACGGTCGCCGGCCGCCTGGGCCAGCCGTAGCGCCTGGATGTAGTAGCGCTGCGCCAGGCCCGGCTGGCCCGTGTCCACCGCCATGTAGCCGGCGAGTTCCGTGAGCCGGGCCACCGCCGCGAACAGGGCCCGGCCGACCGGCTCCCGGTAGGAGCCGCCGATCAGCCCGGACACCACCGAGTTGAGGTAGTGCACGACCACCGGCCGCACGTGCCCGCTGCCGAAGCGGTGGTCGAGGTCCTTGAGCGCCTCGGTGGTGGCGCGTACGGCCTCGACGTCGGACATGCCGACCCGCGAACCGCCGCTGCGCGCCACCTGGGTGTCGGCCCCGGTGATCAGCCAGTCGCGGCTCGGCTCGACGAGCGCGGAGGCGGCCACGCTCGATCCGGCGAGGAAGTCGCGGCGGCCGACGTCGCTGCGCCACAGCTCGCAGACCTGCTCGATGGCGCCGATGACGGTCGGGGAGAACTGGAGGCCGACGCCGGAGGCGAGGTTCTTGCCGTTGGCCATGCCGATCTCGTCGATGGTGACGGTCCGGCCGAGTTTGCGCCCGAGCGCCTCGGCGATGATGCCGGGGGCCCGGCCGCGCGGCTGCTGGCCGCGCAGCCAGCGGGCCACGGAGGTCTTGTCGTAGCGGAGGTCGAGACCGTGTTCCGCCCCGCACATGTTGACGCGCCGGGCGAGCCCGGCATTGGAGCACCCGGCTTCCTGGATGAGCGCCTGCAGCCGTTCGTTCGGCTGGCGGGCGACGAGAGGCCTGGCTGCCATGAAAACCCCCTGAGGCCGCGGGTGATCGTTGGAATGATCACTTCCCGCCTGATGTGCGGAGAATCTTCCGCTCTGCGTCGTGTCGCTACCCAACTCCAGCGCCCCGGCCTCCCACGCGCCCCCACGCGTGCTCCGATGCGCCCCGTATGCAGGATCGATGCTCCGCCCACCGGCTGGTTTACGCCCGTAACCCCGGGTGACCCGGGGAGTTGTGATGGGCGTGGAAGAGACCATCGGAGTCACGGAGACCGCGCCCATCCCCAAGCAGCGCGGCGAACTGCTGCTGGACCATGCCGTGCGGTACGCGGAAGAACGGCACTGGGACGTCTTCGCCGGCACCTGGCTGGAGCCCGGGGACGGGCGGGAGCTGTGCTCCTGCGGGGCGGAGGACTGCGTGGCCCCGGGGGCGCACCCCGCGGTGAAGGACTGGGCGGCGCACGCGACCGGCAGCGCGGTGCAGGTGCGGCGGATCTGGGCGAAGCGCCCGGAGGCCTCGATCCTGATGCCGACGGGCCGGACGTTCGACGCGCTGGACGTGCCCGACGCCGCCGGATTCCTGGCGCTGGCGCGGCTGGAGCGGATGGAGCGCACGCTCGGGCCGGTCACCCTCACGCCCGACCACCGGATGCTGTTCTTCGTACTGCCGGGCGCCGGGGCGAAGGTGCCGGACCTGGTGCGCAAGCTCGGCTGGACCCCGTCCGCGCTCGACCTGGTGGCGCGCGGCGAGGGCGAGTACGTGGCCGCTCCGCCCACCCGCTTCGGCGGCCGCGGCGCGGTGCAGTGGGCGCGGCGCCCCACGCCGGCGAACCGGTGGCTGCCCGACACGGAGGAGCTCATCGACGCGCTGGCGTACGCGTGCGGCAGCGAGGCGGCGGCCGAGCGCAAGCGGCGCCAGGGCTGACGCGCCCGGCGCCGGGGGTTCCGGAGCCACGGCGCTGCCCGGCAAGGACATTACCGACCGGAAACTGATGACATAAGTAACTGCTCGGGCCTCTCCCCCTCCTCCTATCGTGAGGAAAGAACGACCAACGGGGACGCAATGAGAGGCAGGCGCATGCCGGACCAGGGTGATGCGACGGGCGGGACGTACGGGACGGGTGGCGCGCGATCCGCGCCGTCCGCCGTACGGGTGGAAGGTCTGTGGAAGCGCTTCGGCGAGCAGGTGGCCGTCGGCGGGATCGATCTGGAGCTGCCCGCGGGCAAGTTCATCGGTCTGGTCGGCCCGAACGGCGCCGGGAAGACGACGACGCTGTCGATGGTGACCGGGCTGCTGCGCCCGGACATGGGGCGGGTGGTCGTCGCCGGGCACGACGTGTGGGCGGACCCGGCGGAGGTGAAGTCGCGGATCGGCGTGCTGCCGGAGGGCCTGCGGCTCTTCGAGCGGTTGTCGGGGCGTGAACTCCTCGGCTACATGGGCCGGTTGCGGGGGCTGCCGGGCGAGGAGACCGACAAGCGGGCGACGCAGCTGCTGGACGTCCTGGACCTGGCGGGTTCGCAGCACAAGCTGATCGTGGACTACTCGACGGGCATGCGGAAGAAGATCGGGCTGGCGGCCGCCCTGCTGCACAACCCCGAAGTGCTGTTCCTGGACGAGCCGTTCGAGGGCGTCGACCCGGTGTCGGCGCAGACGATCCGCGGGGTGCTGGAACGTTACACCGCCTCCGGCGCCACGGTCGTGTTCTCCTCCCACGTGATGGAGCTCGTGGAGTCGCTGTGCGACTGGGTGGCCGTCATGGCCGCCGGCCGGATCCGCGCCGCGGGCCCGCTGGCCGACGTACGGGGCTCCGCGCCCTCCCTCCAGGCCGCGTTCCTCGAACTGGTCGGCGCGCACGGGCGCGACGCGGCCGGGGACTCGCTGGAATGGCTGGGCGGCTCCGGGACGGCCTCCCGATGACCGCGAACGCGACGGTGGCCGGAGGCACGGCGGGCACGACCGCCACGGCCGCCGCCCCCGCCTCCCTGACCGCGGTCTTCGTCCGCCTCAAGCTGTCGCTGATGCGCAACGGGCTGAAGGGCTCCTCGAAGCGCAAGGTGGTCTGGTTCTCGACGCTGGCCTTCGCCCTCGTCGTGGGCTTCTTCGTCACGCTCGGCCTGGCCATGCTGCACGGCCGCACCCACGCGGGCACGGTCGTCGTGCTGCTGGCCGCGATCCTGGCGCTCGGGTGGAGCGTCATGCCGCTGTTCTTCCCCTCCGGGGACGAGACCCTCGACGCGAGCCGGCTGGTCATGCTGCCGCTGCGCCCGCGTCCGCTCGTACGGGCCCTGCTGGCCTCCTCGCTGGTCGGCATCGGGCCGCTGTTCACGCTGTGCCTGGCCGTCGGCTCGGTGCTGGCGGTCGCGCGGGGCGCCGCGGGCGTGGCGGCCGCGGTGGTGGCCGTACCGCTCCTGCTGCTCGGCTGCGTGACCCTCGCACGGGCGGTGGCCACGGCCAACGTACGGCTGCTGACCAGCCGCAGGGGGCGCGACCTGGCGCTGCTCAGCGGTCTGCTGATCGCGGTGGGCGCTCAGGTGGCCAACTTCGCCAGCCAGCGCCTGTTCCAGGCGGGCGGCCTGTCCCAGCTGGAGCCGGCCGAGGCGGTGGTGCGGTGGCTGCCGCCGGCGACCGCCGTGGGCATGGTCGACTCGGCGAGCGAGGGCGCCTACGGGGTGGCGGCGGCGCAGCTCGTCCTCACGGTCGGCGCGCTGGTCCTGCTGCTCTGGTTCTGGGAGCGCAGCCTGACCAAGCTGATGGTCACACCGGACGGCTCGACCCTCGCGGCGGCGCAGCCGGCCAAGGACCGCGGCGCGGGCGGCTTCTGGTCGCTGCTGCCGGGCGGGCGCACGGGGGCGACGATGCAGCGCACCCTGCGCTACGCGGTCCGCGATCCGAAGACGAAGTCGGCCTGGGTCACCGCCCTGGCGATCGGGGTGATCGTCCCGGTCTTCAACGCCCTGCAGGGGACGGGCTCCATCTACCTCGCCTGCTTCGGCACCGGCATGCTCGGCGTGCAGATGTACAACCAGTTCGGGCAGGACACGTCGGCGTTCTGGATGGTCGCGCAGACGATCTCGACGCCGCGTGACGCGTACGTGGAACTGCGTGCCCGGGCCGCCGCGCTGGCGCTGGTGACCGTCCCGTACACGATCCTGGTCACGGTGGTCACGGCCGCGCTGCTCGACGACTGGCCCGTCCTTCCGGGTGCTTTGGGCGTGACGCTGGCGCTGCTCGGCTCGATGCTCTGCACGGGGGCGCTGGCCTCGGCCCGCTTCCCGTACTCCATCCCGACGGAGGGCGCCTTCAAGAGCGTCGCCCCGGGGCAGGCCGGGCTGGCCTGGGCGGGCATCTTCGGCGGCATGCTGACCTCGGCGGTGATCTGCGCCCCGGTGATCGCGGCGGCGATCTGGCTCAACCTGGCCGGGCACCAGGGCGTCTCGTGGCTGCTGCTCCCGCTGGGCGTGGCCTGGGGGACGCTGGCGACCTGGGCGGGCCTGCGCCTGGCGGCGCCGACGGTGGCGCGGCAGCTGCCGGAGATCCTGCTGGCGGTGAGCAAGGGCTGAGGGAGGGCCGCGTGCGTTCCGGCCGGCGGCGCTTCCCGGCCCATGCGGGTCAGCCGGCGGCGAGGACGGCGAAGACCGCGAGGGAGCCCGCGAACACGACGACGTGCCGGAGGTTCTGGAGGTAGGGCATGACCCAGCGGGGGAAGCCCTTCTCGGCGGCGCCGAGCATGGACCTGACGTCGATGCGCTGCAGTTCGGCGTCACCGGTCTTCGCGAAGGCGGCGGTGACGGCGGGCACGGCGGTCAGGTTCGAGTAGAGGATCGCGCAGTTCACGAGGACGACCAGCGGCTGGATGATCCAGGAGAGGGTCTCGCCGAGCGGGCTGCCGGCAAGGGTGAACGCGGCGGGGACCAGCAGGGCCGTGGCGATGCCGACCGGCGCCCAGGTCTCGTGGCCGCCGGCGTCGAGCCGCATCCCGTTCTCGGCCATGACCGTCGTACGCACCCCCTGCCGGCCCAACTCGGCCTCGACGGCTGCCTGGGCGCGGGCCCCGTAGCGGCTGCGGACCAGCGGAATGCTCAGGAAGGCCAGCGCGATCAGGATCTGCAGCGCGGCGGTCGTCGTGTTCATCGTGGTCCTTCTTCCCTCGGGGTCTGCCTGGTGACGCCGTCACGGTGACAGCGCCCCCTGACAGACCCCGGAGACCCCACTGACAGCCCGCTGACACCCGGGTCGTGTGGCTGCCCGGCCGCACGCCGTCAAGGCGCGTCGGCTCTGATTCCGTTCAGGAAGGGTTCCAGGGCCGCGCGCCAGGCCGTTGGGTGGTCGTAGTGGAGGTAGTGGCCGGCGTCCGGGATCTCGGCGTACTGGCCGGCGGGGAGGACGCGGACCATCTCCTGGGCTTCCGCGCGGCCCAGCTCGCCGTCCAGGCCGCGGACCACGAGGGTCGGGCAGCGGACCTGGGCCAGCTCCTCCCAGTGGGCGTCGTGGACCCAGGTCTCGCGGGCCGTCAGCATCTGGCGGCGGGAGAAGAGCGGGCGCCAGCCGTCGGGGGCTTCGTGCATGACCTCGGCGAAGAAGGCGCCGCGGCCGGGGTCGGGGCGCTCCACGCGGGGGTCGTCCTCGCCGAACCAGCGGCGGGCGGCGTCCTGGGTGGGGAAGGGCAGGGGCCAGCGGCGGAACCAGTCCTCCCACTCCTGCTGGGAGGCTTCGCCGAGCGCGGAGGCGCGCATGTCGCAGATGACGAGGGCTTCGACGAGGTCGGGGCGGCGGGCGGCGAGCTGCCAGGCGGTGAGGGCGCCCATGGAGTGGCCGATCAGGGTGACCGGGGCGAGCCCGAGCTGTTCGACGACGGTCTCGGCATCGGCCACGAAGGCCTCGCGGCCGAGGGCGGTCGGAACGTCTCGGTCGGCCGGCGGGCGGTCGCTCTGGCCGTGGCCGCGCTGGTCCAGGGCCACGACGCGGCGGTGCTCGCCGAGCCAGCGGGCGGTGCCGGCCCAGTGGAAGGCGCGGCCCATCAGGCCGTGGAGTAACAGCACGGCGGGGCGGGAGTCCTGCCCGGGGGCCGGCTCCCGCGCTGCGCCCGCTCCGGGGCCGGGGGCCGGCTCGGCCGCCGGTGCGCGGAACTCCCAGACGGCCAGACGCACGCCGTCGGCCGCCGTCACATCGATGCGCTGTTCCACCGAGGATGCACCCCCTTCACTCCCGGCCAGACTATCGAACCCGTATTCGAAAACAGGTGTCCTGCCTTCAACACCGCTCTTTCGAGTGACCTTGCTCAAGGATTGGCCGCCGCTGCCGATGGAGATCCTTTCAACAGGGAGGCGGGCCGCTCGGGGAAGACGGTCCGAAGGGGATGACCTTGAGAGCTCGGGGCTCCAGGTCAACAGGGGAGGACCGGTCCCGGCGCCGCGAGGCGCCGGGACCGTCCACTATCCACATCCTGAACCGTGCGGGGGGCGTTGCGGGGAAATCCGCGTCAACGCGACAGCCGCTTCGCTTCAGCGCTTGGCCACGAACACGTGCGAGGCGATCTCCGCCTCCAGCTCGGCGGCCTCCCCGCCGGAGCCGACGAGCACACCGCCCGGGGACTCCGTCACGCTCACCACCGAGCCGGGCTGCACGCCCGCACGGCGCAGCGTGTACATGAGCTGCGCGTCCGTCTGGATCGGCTCCCCGATCCTGCGCACGACCACGGTCTTGCCCTCGGTGCCCGGGTCCAGCTCGGACAGGCTGATCATGCCGTCCGCCAGGAACGGGTCCGCCTCGGCCTTCTCGCCCAGCTCTTCCAGCCCCGGGATCGGGTTCCCGTACGGGGACTCGGTCGGGTGGCGCAGCAGCTCCAGCACCCGCCGCTCCACCGCCTCGCTCATCACGTGCTCCCAGCGGCAGGCCTCGGCGTGCACCTGCTCCCACTCCAGGCCGATGACGTCGACGAGGAGGCACTCGGCGAGCCGGTGCTTGCGCATGACGCGCGTCGCCAGCCGCCGCCCCTCGTCCGTCAGCTCCAGGTGGCGGTCGGTGGCGACGGACACCAGCCCGTCCCGCTCCATGCGCGCCACCGTCTGGCTCACCGTCGGACCGCTCTGGTCGAGCCGCTCGGCGATACGGGCGCGCATGGGGACCACGCCTTCCTCTTCCAGCTCGAGGATGGTGCGGAGATACATCTCCGTGGTATCGATCAGTCCGGACATTCGTGCCCCTCGGATTGCGTGCGCTGGCCCTGCCCCCAATTCTGACGCATCGGGCCGACAACCGTCCCGTGCCGACGGTCAAGGCCAGTCCCGGACATCCCCCGGACACCCCCCGGAGATCGCGCGGAGACGCCCCGGAGATCGCACGGCCGGGATTGACGCCCGTATTGACAGGCCCTTGGTCCAGACCGCACGGTGAGCGGCGGACACGGACGCACCCCACTTCTGGAAGGGCCTTCGGCGTATGAGCGAGAGCAAGCTGGCCGGTCAGTTCTTCGACGCGGCCATCGGCCTGCTGGAGCGGGTGCGCGACGAGGAGGCCGCGCGGATCACCGAGGCCGGCACCCTCGTCGCCGACGCCGTGGCGGCCGGGAACCGGCTCTTCGCCTTCGGCGCCGGGCACTCCTCGCTGCCCGCCCAGGACGTGGTCTACCGGGCCGGCGGGCTCGCCCTGATGAACTTCCTCGCCGTTCCGGGCACGGCCGGCGTCGACGTCATGCCCGCGACGCTGGGCAGCGCCCTGGAGCGGGTCGACGGCCTGGCCGGGGCGGTCCTGGACAGCAGCCCCGCCTCCGCGGGCGACGTCCTCGTGATCATCTCCCTCTCCGGGCGCAACGCCCTGCCGGTCGAGATGGCCATGAACGCCCGCGCGATCGGCCTCAAGGTGATCGGCGTGACCTCGGTGGCGTACGCGACGGAGACCAAGTCGCGGCACGTCTCGGGCACCTTCCTCAAGGACCACTGCGACGTGGTCCTCGACAGCAAGATCGCGGTGGGCGACGCCGAGCTCAGCCTCGACGGCATCGACGCCCCCTTCGCCCCCGCCTCGACCGTCGTGACCAGCGCGATCATGCAGGCGGTCATGGCCACGGCGGCCGGCGAGCTCGCCGCCCGGGGCATCGAGCCGCCGCTGCTGCGCTCGGGCAACGTCGACGGCGGCCACGAGTGGAACGGCCGCGTGATGCAGGAGTACGGCGACCGGATCTTCTTCCGCCACTAGGCCGGCCCCGGGCCCCCCGTCGCGAGGTCGAGGTCCGCCGCCACCCGGGCCGCGACCTCCTCGGCGTACTCCGCGTCCGCCCGCTCGAAGGCGGGCCGCGAGGGGCCGCGTACGAACGTCAGGGCTCCCACCGTCCTCCCCCGGCTGCGCAGCACCGTGCACAGCACGTGCGCCGCGCCCTCGGGCCACTGGCGGGCCCGCGCCCACTCGCCGTCCGCCTGCCCGCGCGGGACGCTGGTCCGCACCGAGCCGATCCGGTCCAGCGCCTGCAGCGCCGGATGCCCGGGCTCGTACCGTACGGGGATCGCACCCGGCCCGGGCAGCGCCGGCGGCGAGGCGGCCGACCGTACGAGCCTGCGCCGCTCGGGGCCGGCCGACGGGTCCAGTACGTCCAGCAGCACGTGCTCGGCGAAGCCGGCGAGGGCGTACTCCAGGCGTACGGCGGCCGCCTCCGCCGGGTCCTCGCACTCGGCGGCGGCCCGCCCCGCGCGGTGCAGCTGGTGCGTGCGGAACCGCAGCTGCGCGGTGTCCAGCTGGGCCTGCCGGGCCTCGGTGACGTCCTGGAACAGCCAGCCCACACCGAGCGGCACCGGCTCCTCCGCGAGCGGCGACGCCAGCCGCAGGAACCCGCACCGCCAGCACCGGCGCCGCACCCCCTCCGACGTGCGCACCGACACCCACAGCTCGACGGGCCCGGGCGGTGCCCCCTCGGCGAGCACGTGCTGGAGGGCACCCTCCAGCTCCTCCACGCCCTGGGTCAGCAGCTCCCCCAGCGGCCGGCCGAGCAGGGCGGTGCGGCCCGAGCCGAAGGCCCGCGCCGCGTGCGCGTTGACGACCGCCGGGCGCAGGTCCACGTCGACCAGGACGACCCCCCACGAGGCGTCGTCGAGCAGGGCCTCGCTCAGCGCGATGGACCGCTCCAGGTCGATCTGGGCGTGCACCTCGCTGAAGGCGCAGTACACGCCGGCGGGCTTCCCGTCGGCGCCCGGCACCCCGGCGGACTGGGTCCGTACGAGGACGCGCCCGCCGTCCTTGGTCAGCAGCGCGAACTCGTGCACCTGCCGCCCGGGCACCTCCTGGGCGGCCATGAGTCTGTCCTGCACGTCCTGGGCGTCGGCGGCCCGCACCGCCCACCCCGCGAACCCCTTGCGGCCCACGGCCTCGGCCGCGGACCAGCCCAGGATCCGCTCGGCCTCGCGGTTCCAGTGGGTGATCACGCCGTCGGAGTCGAACGCGCACAGGGCGGCGTCCATCCCGTCCAGCAGCGCTGCGAGCAGATCGTCGGCGGTCTCACCACGTCCGTAGGCACTCACCTGGCACCCCCTGCAGGTGTTCGCGTGTGCGGCACGTCAGATCATTCAACTGGAACGTGACGCAGCCCACACCGCTTTCCGCGGATTGGGTGCAAGAAATAAACGGTTGTGCCGGCCGGGGCGGGTGCCTAGGCTCTGCCGTACACGAGAAGGGAGGTGGTTCCCGAAATGTACGGAAACCGGACGCGTGAGGTGGCTGCGGGCTAAGCGCCCGTCGTCGCACGCACCCAGTGCGGTGCCCGGCGGATCGCCTGGCGCCAATCCACAGCAGTCACCCGACCCGCGGGCTCGCCGGCACGTCCGGCCGGCCTCTCCCACTGCAGGGGAGAGACCCGAGTCCGCGGGTCGTCTGCGTTTTCCGCTCCCGCTCGGGGAGGCGGGAGACGGGCCGGGCCCGCGGGGCCCGACCGGTCAGCGGTCAGCGGTCAGCGGTCAGCGGTCAGCGGTCAGCGGTCAGCGCCGGACGGCTACGGGCACAGGCGCTCGATGCGCCACTTCTCCCCGTCCAGGACGTAGCGCAGACGGTCGTGGAGGCGGTTCTCGTGACCCTGCCAGAACTCCACCTCCAGCGGGGTGACCCGGAAACCGCCCCACTGCGGCGGGACCGGAACCTGCTCGCCCTCCGGGTAGCGGGCGGCGAGCTCGGCGTAGCGCCGGTCCAGTTCCGCGCGCGAGCCGATCACGCTGGACTGCTCGCTCGCCCAGGCGCCCAGCTGCGAGCCGTGCGGGCGGGAGCGGAAGTACGCCGCCGTCTCGTCGCGGCCGACCCGGGCCGCCGTGCCGGTGACGACGACCTGGCGGGCGATCGGATGCCAGGGGAAGAGCAGCGCGACCTGCGGGTTCAGATCGAGCTCGCGGCCCTTGCGGGACACGTAGTTCGTGAAGAAGACGAAGCCGCGCTCGTCGAACTGCTTCAGCAGCACCGTGCGGGAGCTGGGGCGGCCGTCGGGGGTCGCCGTCGAGACCACCATGGCGTTCGGTTCGAAGACGTGCGCATCGGCGGCCTGCTGGAACCACCGGAAGAACTGCTGCATCGGCTCCTCGGCGAGACTCTCCTCGTGGACGATGTGCGAGCGGTACTGCTTGCGCATGGTGGCGGGATCAAGGTCCTGGTCGGTCACGCGGGCCATCCTGCCGCAGGAACCCCGCCGGGGGTGTGCCGTATGTCACGCTTCCCCAGTTCAACCGGAACGGACAAAATCTTGGGGCCGGTCCGAGGGTGTCCACACGGGTGACCTTCGGCCGTGCCGGGCATCAACGGGGATGACCGCGACGGACCGCGAATCACGCCGGGAACCGCGCGTGTTCGCACTATTTGAGGAGCCGCCTGATGTCCGACTTCGTACCCGGGCTCGAAGGGGTCGTCGCGTTCGAGACGGAGATCGCCGAACCCGACAAGGAAGGCGGTGCGCTGCGCTACCGCGGGGTCGACATCGAGGACCTCGTCGGGCACGTCTCCTTCGGGAACGTCTGGGGTCTGCTGGTCGACGGTGCCTTCAACCCCGGCCTGCCGGCCGCCGAGCCCTTCCCCATCCCGGTCCACTCCGGTGACATCCGCGTCGACGTGCAGTCCGCGCTCGCCATGCTCGCGCCCGTGTGGGGTCTGAAACCGCTGCTCGACATCGACGCCCAGACCGCCCGCGACGACCTGGCGCGCGCGGCCGTGATGGCGCTGTCGTACGTCGCCCAGTCCGCGCGCGGCCAGGGCCTGCCGATGGTGCCGCAGAAGGAGATCGACAAGGCCGAGTCCGTCGTCGAGCGCTTCATGATCCGCTGGCGGGGCGAGCCGGACCCGAAGCACGTCAAGGCCGTCGACGCGTACTGGACCTCGGCCGCCGAGCACGGCATGAACGCCTCCACCTTCACCGCGCGGGTGATCGCCTCCACCGGTGCCGACGTCGCCGCCGCGCTGTCGGGTGCCGTCGGCGCGATGTCCGGGCCGCTGCACGGCGGGGCGCCGTCCCGCGTGCTCGGCATGATCGAGGAGATCGAGCGCACCGGCGACGCCGTGGCGTACGTGAAGAAGGCCCTGGACAAGGGCGAGCGGCTGATGGGCTTCGGGCACCGCGTCTACCGTGCCGAGGACCCGCGCGCCCGCGTGCTGCGGCGCACGGCCAAGGAGCTGGACGCGCCGCGCTACGAGGTCGCCGCCGCGCTGGAGAAGGCCGCGCTGGAGGAGCTGCACGCGCGTCGCCCCGACCGGGTGCTGGCCACCAACGTGGAGTTCTGGGCCGCGATCATGCTGGACTTCGCGGAGGTCCCGGCGCACATGTTCACCTCGATGTTCAGCTGCGCCCGTACCGCCGGCTGGTCGGCGCACATCCTGGAGCAGAAGCGCACGGGCCGCCTGGTGCGGCCGTCGGCCCGCTACATCGGGCCGGGGCGCCGCAACCCGCAGGAGATCGAGGGCTACGCGGACATCGCTTCCACGGCCTGATCCTGCTGTCCCGCTGTTTCGCTGTTTCGCTGTCCCGCATGGCCTGGGCGCCGTATCCCCCTCGGTTCGGGGGTGCGGCGCCCTGTCGCGTTCGCGTTCAGGGGGCCAGGGTCGTCTCGATGATCCGGGACCACTGGGCCACCACGCGGGCCCGGCGGGCCGTGTCGTCGGTCAGGACGTTGGCCAGGCCCAGGCCGCGGGCCATGTCCAGCAGGCCCTGCACGGTCTCCCGTACGCCGGGCACGGACTCGTCGGCGCCCAGCAGTTCGACGGCGATGCGGTGGGTCTCGCGGCCGACCCGGGCCTCCAGCTCGGAGACGCGGGGGCGCAGCTGCTCCTCGTTGGAGGCGGCGACCCAGAGCTGGAGGGCGGCCCGGAAGAGGGTGCCCGTGTACAGGTCCACGAGGGCTTCCACGACGACGGGGCGGGCCGCCGGGCCGGCCTGGAAGAGCTCGCGCAGGGCCGTGGAGCGTTCCTCGGCGACGTACTCGACGGCGGCGGTGAAGAGGTCCTCGCGGGTGGGGAAGTGGTGCTGGGACGCGCCCCGGGACACCCCGGCCCGTTCGGCGACGACGGCGACGGTGGAGCCGGCCCAGCCGTGTTCGGCCAGGCAGGAGACGGCCGCCTCCAGGAGGTGGCGGCGGGTGACGCGGCTGCGGGCCTGCTTGGGGTGGCGGGGGTCGGTCACAGTGCCCATGACGGCTCCCGGCGTTCGAAGCGGGCGGTGATGCCTTCGCGTGCCTCGGCGGAGGCGAAGAGTCCTGCGGACAGCTCGGTGAGGCGGGCCCCGTCGCGGGCGAGGGCCTCGCGGACGGTGGCGGAGGTCAGTGCCTTCGTCGCGGCCAGGCCCTGGGGGGAGGCGGCGCGGAGTCCGGCGAGGACGGGGGCCAGCACGTCGTCCACGTCCTGCGGGGCTTGCGCGTGCAGGGTGAGCAGGCCGATGCGGGTGGCCTCGGCGGCGTCGAAGCGCTCGGCGGTGAGGAAGTAGCGGGCTGCGGCGCGCGGGTCGAGGCGCGGGAGCAGCGGCATGGAGATCACCGCGGGGGCGAGGCCGAGGTGGGTCTCGGTGAAGGCGTACGAGGACTGCGGCCCGGCGGCGGCGATGTCGCAGACGCCGAGCAGGCCGAGGCCGCCGGCGCGGACGTGGCCGGTGACGCGGGCGACGACGGGCTTGGGCAGCTCGGCGATCGCGCCGAGGAGGGCGAGGAAGTCGGCGGGGTCGCAGGGGGACTTGAGGTCGGCGCCGGCGCAGAAGGTGCCGCCGGTGTGGGTGAGGACGACGGCCCGGACCGCCGGGTCCGCGGCGGCGTCGGTCAGGGCGGCGCGGAGCGAGTCGACGAGCGCGGCGGAGAGGGCGTTGCGGTTGGCCGGGGAGTCGAGGGTGAGGGTGTGGATCCCGGCCGCCTGGGCGGCGTGCACGACGGGGGGCAATGTCTTCTCCTCCGGAGGGGTGGGGCGGTCTCCTCCCGAGGGAGGCTATGCGGTGCCGGCTCCGCCGGGGTTGGCGGGCCCCTGGACGTCACCCGATGGGGGCTCGGCGGTTTTCCCGGGCAGGGCTTCGTGGGGGCGGGGTCGGGGACGGGGTGGGGTGTCGTCCGGGACGGGCTTCGATGTTCGGCGCCCTGGGGT
>NZ_JBHUSC010000052.1:0-47414 GCF_042673805.1 Streptomyces sp. NPDC057010
CCCCGTACGTGCGCTCCGCGCCCGTGCCCTCAAACGCCGGGCGGGCTGGATTTGCGCAGCAAATCCCAGCCCCGCCGGCGTTTGAGGCGCGGGGTCCGGGGCGGAGCCCCGGCAACGGCGCCGCACGGAGATGGTGGCGTCGGCAAGCCGGGCGGCTATGCGGCCGGGGCTGCGGCTCGGTGGCGGCCCGCTGCGGCGGCGGCCAGGCGGCCCAACGCCTCGTCCCGGCCGCAGGCGTGGGCGCCCAGCGCGATGTGGCGGGCCACGATGCCCCGCTCGGCGCGCATCAGCCGCCAGCCCCTGCGCAGCAGGAAGGGGACGGACTTGCGGCCCTCCCGCAGGTCACGGGCCAGCCGGCGCCGGAAGGTGGTGGACGGCCGCCCCCGCAGGCAGATCGCATCGGCGAGCAGCCCCAGCTCCTGGCACCGCGCCGCGATGTCGGCGGCGAAGATGCCCTCGGCGATGAACAGCGGTGTCCGCGGCGACCGCGCGATGTCCAGCACCTCGGCTCCCGTACGCGCGCTCGTCGCGATGTCGTAGACCGGGACGTCCGTACGGCCGGACGCGCACAGCTCCACGATCGCGGCCACCGCCGCCTCCGCGTCCCAGGACAGCGGCGAGTCCCAGTCGATGTCGGAGCTGCCGTCGACCAGCGGGAGGGTGGGGTCGTCGCCCTCCTTGTAGAAGTCGTCGAGGCGCAGCACGGGCAGCCCGGAGCGGGCGGCCAGTACGGATTTTCCGGAGCCCGACGGACCGGTCAGGAGGACGACACGGGTCGGCGAAGGAGAGGAACAGCTCACGGGACACCAGTGTGGGGCATTACCCCGCGTAGGGGATCCTCCCGGTGCAGGGTTGGTATCCAGGATCACATCTCCACTACGCTGCGTGCGCGCACGACTACGACCGACTACGACCGAGTACGTCCGTACGACGACCCACAGGGCGGGAAACCCATGGCACGCCACTCAGCAGCAGCCCCCTCCGCAAGCAGCCGGCTCCGCAGCGCCGGGCTGACGGTTTCGATGGCCGGCGCGGCCCTGGCGATGGCGGCCGGGGGTGCGCAGGCCGGGGAGCTCGATGTTCCGGCGGCCCTGGCCGGGGTCACGGACCCGATCGCGAACCTGAAGGTGAACCCCCTCGCCCACACCGGCGTGGACCCCCTGGACAACGGCGTGGGAACCCAGGTGGCCGACTTCCCGGCCGTCAGCACCAAGGCGGTCACGGGGATCCTGACGCAGGGCCCGTCGGTCGGCGAACTGCCCGCCGCGGCCGCGTCCTCGCTGCTCGGGCCACTGCTGCCCAAGCAGTAGTACGGCCGGGAGGCACGGGAAGGCCCCGGCAGCGCGGGGGACGCTGCCGGGGCCGGTTCATGGGGCCTTCTCGTACGGGCTTCTAGTACGAGGAGCCGCCCGAGCCCAGCGAACCCGTCGGGTGCCAGACCGTCTTGGTCTCCAGGAAAGCCGTCATGCGGGAGGTTCCCGGGTCGGCGGTCCAGTCGTCCACAGGCTGTGGACGCAGGACGCGCTTGAGGTTGTCGGCCGCCGCGATCTCCAGCTCCTTGGCCAGCGCCGCGTCCGCGCCCGCCAGGTCGATCGCGTTGACGTCCTGGTGGGCCGCCAGGTGCGGGCCCATCTCCGCGGCCTTGCCGGAGAGGATGTTGACGACGCCGCCGGGCAGGTCGGAGGTGGCCAGCACCTCGCCCAGGGAGAGCGCGGGGAGCGGGGCCTTCTCCGAGGTGACCACGACCGCCGTGTTGCCGGTCGCGATGACCGGGGCGACCACGGAGATCAGGCCCAGGAAGGACGAGTCCTGGGGGGCGATGACCGTGACGACTCCGGTCGGCTCCGGGGTGGAGAGGTTGAAGAACGGGCCCGCGACCGGGTTGGCCCCGCCCACGACCTGGCCGATCTTGTCGGTCCAGCCCGCGTACCAGACCCAGCGGTCGATGGCCGCGTCCACGACCGCGCCGGCCTTGGACTTGGACAGGCCCTCGGCCTCGCCGACCTCGCGCACGAACTGGTCGCGGCGGCCCTCCAGCATCTCGGCGATGCGGTAGAGGACCTGCCCGCGGTTGTACGCGGTCGCGCCCGACCAGCCGCCGAAGGCCTTGCGGGCCGCGACGACCGCGTCACGCGCGTCCTTGCGGGAGGACAGCGGTGCGTTGGCCAGCCAGTTGCCCTTGGAGTCCTTCACCTCGTACACCCGGCCGCTCTCGGAGCGGGGGAACTTGCCCCCGACGTACAGCTTGTAGGTCTTGAAGACGTTCAGTCGGGTCGCAGAAGACTCAGACATCGAGGTAGCCCTCCAGGCCGTGGCGGCCGCCCTCGCGGCCGAAGCCCGACTCCTTGTAGCCGCCGAAGGGCGAGGTCGGGTCGAACTTGTTGAACGTGTTGGCCCAGACGACACCCGCGCGGAGCTTGTTGGCGACCGCGAGGATGCGGCTGCCCTTCTCCGTCCAGATGCCCGCGGACAGGCCGTACTGACTGTTGTTGGCTTTGGCGACGGCCTCGTCGGGCGTACGGAAGGTCAGCACGGACAGCACCGGGCCGAAGATCTCGTCGCGGGCGACGGTGTGCGCCTGGGTGACATTCGTGAAGAGCGTCGGGGCGAACCAGTAGCCGGCGGACGGCAGCTCGCACGCGGGAGACCAGCGCTCGGCGCCCTCGGCCTCGCCGGTGTCCGCGAGCGCGGTGATCCGGGCGAGCTGCTCGGCGGAGTTGATCGCGCCGATGTCGGTGTTCTTGTCGAGCGGGTCGCCGAGGCGCAGGGTCGACAGGCGGCGCTTGAGGCTGTCGAGCAGCTCGTCGTGGATCGACTCCTGGACCAGCAGGCGCGAGCCCGCGCAGCAGACCTGGCCCTGGTTGAAGAAGATGCCGTTCACGATGCCCTCGACGGCCTGGTCGACGGGGGCGTCGTCGAAGACGATGTTGGCGCCCTTGCCGCCCAGCTCCAGGGTGACCTTCTTGTCGGTGCCGGCGACGTGGCGGGCGATCTTCTTGCCCACGGCCGTCGAGCCGGTGAAGGCGACCTTGTTGACGTCCGGGTGCTCGACGAGGGCCGCGCCCGCGTCGCCGTAGCCGGTGAGGATGTTGACGACGCCCTTGGGCAGGCTCGCCTGGCGGCAGATGTCCGCGAAGAACAGCGCCGACAGCGGCGTGGTCTCGGCGGGCTTCAGGACGACCGTGTTGCCGGTGGCGAGCGCCGGGGCGATCTTCCACGCGAGCATGAGGAGCGGGAAGTTCCACGGGATGACCTGGCCGGCCACGCCCAGCGGGCGCGGGTTCGGGCCGTAGCCGGCGTGGTCGAGCTTGTCGGCCCAGCCCGCGTAGTAGAAGAAGTGCGCGGCGACCAGCGGGAGGTCCGCGTCGCGGGTCTCCTTGATCGGCTTGCCGTTGTCCAGGGTCTCCAGGACGGCCAGCTCGCGGCTGCGCTCCTGGATGATCCGGGCGATGCGGAAGAGGTACTTGGCGCGCTCGGAGCCCGGCAGCGCGGACCACGACGCGAAGGCCTTGCGGGCGGCCTTGACGGCGCGGTCCACGTCGGCGGCGCCCGCCTGGGCGACCTCGGCCAGGACCTCTTCGCTGCTCGGCGAGACGGTCTTGAAGACCTTGCCGTCGGCGGCGTCGGTGAACTCGCCGTCGATGAAGAGCCCGTAGGAGGGGGCGATGTCGACGACCGAGCGGGACTCGGGAGCCGGTGCGTACTCGAATACAGATGCCATGGTGATCAGTCCACCGTCACGTAGTCGGGACCGGAGTAACGGCCGGTGCTCAGCTTCTGCCGCTGCATCAACAGGTCGTTGAGCAGGCTGGAGGCGCCGAAGCGGAACCAGTGGTTGCTCAGCCAGTCCTCGCCCACGGTCTCGTTGACCAGGACCAGGAACTTGATCGCGTCCTTGGTGGTGCGGATGCCGCCGGCCGGCTTCACACCGATCTGGATTCCAGTCTGCGCGCGGAAGTCGCGGACGGCCTCGAGCATCAGCAGGGTGTTCGCCGGGGTGGCGTTCACCCCGACCTTGCCGGTCGACGTCTTGATGAAGTCGGCGCCCGCGAGCATGCCGATCCAGGAGGCGCGGCGGATGTTGTCGTAGGTCGACAGCTCACCGGTCTCGAAGATGACCTTGAGGCGGGCCGCGGTGCCGTCGGGGCGGACGCAGGCCTCCTTGACGGCCTTGATCAGCTCGTACGTCTCCAGGTAGCGGCCGGCGAGGAAGGCGCCACGGTCGATGACCATGTCGATCTCGTCGGCGCCGGCGGCGACGGCGTCGGCGGTGTCCGCGAGCTTGACCGGCAGGGCGGCGCGGCCCGCGGGGAACGCGGTGGCGACGGAGGCGACCTTGACGTCGGCGCCGTTCAGCGCCGCCTTGGCGGTGGCCACCATGTCGGGGTACACGCAGACGGCGGCCGTCATCGGGGTGCTGCGGTCGGTCGGATCGGGGTTGACGGCCTTGGCGGAGAGCGCCCGGACCTTGCCCGGGGTGTCCGCGCCTTCCAGCGTCGTCAGGTCGATCATCGAGATGGCCAGGTCGATGGCGTAGGCCTTGGCCGTCGTCTTGATCGAACGGGTGCCGAGGGAGGCCGCGCGGGCCTCCAGGCCGACAGGGTCGACGCCGGGCAGCCCGTGCAGGAAGCGGCGCAGCGCACTGTCGGACGTCGTCACGTCAGCGAATGCGGTGAGGGTGGTGGGCATGGTCACCACATGAGCATATCTACGCGCGTAGCGACCTGTCACCCCCTCCCCCGTATCCATTCGGAATCGGACATCCCGTTTGCTGTTACGCGGCCATGACAGGACCAAGATCGTCCACCCGCACAGGCTCCGTAGATTCTCCTTCAGCAGCCCGCCACACCTGACCCGGTGAACCAGACCGACCAGACTCAACGCGGCATGCGACTCTCCTCCACTCTCCTCACCCACGCTTCAGGAGTCGTTATGCGTACCGCCCTCGCCCTCCGCACCTCGCTCGTCACCGCCGTCGTCGCCGGTGCGCTCCTCGCGCCCGCCGCGGGTGCAGCGTTCGCCGCCGCCCCGCAGACCGCCGCGACCGGGTACGGAACCGTCTCGACGGGCAAGGCGGTCACCGTGAAGATCGGCAACAACCTGGTCGCGATCATGACGAACTCCGCGTCGGAAGGCCCGCGCGTCGAGATCCGCGTCACGGACAAGGACGGCAAGGTCGGCGGCCAGATCACCCAGGCCCCGCTGGACCGCACGCACACCAAGGAGGCGGTCCAGGGCACCGTCTTCGCCCTCACCAAGGCGGACTCCGCCACCCCGGTCCTCACGGTGACCACGTTCACGGAGAACGGCCCCGGCGAGACCAAGTCCTTCCCGCTGCCGGCGGGCGAGGCCACCGGTCCCGGCTCCTGCCTCTCCGAGATCAAGCAGGTGCAGGTGGGCGCCGGCATGATCGCCGACCTGACCATGTCCCCGAAGGGCCCGAAGGCCGTCGTGTACGGTTCCGCCCCCGAGGACAACTGGGCGCAGACGCTGGACCGCCTGCACCCCAAGGGCTCGGACGACTACTACCTGCGCATCGCGAACCCGAGCGGCGCCCAGCCCGTCCTGGAGTGGAAGACCCAGGGCGGTGACAACGTCCCCGTCCGGAAGGCCTCCTTCCCCGCGCTCCCCAAGGGCTGCACGCTCGAGTACAAGGTCACGGAGGAGCAGTCCGGGACGCCCGCGCCGAAGCCGTCGGCCACGGCGAGCGCCACCCCCACCGCCGCCCCGAAGCCGCAGACCGCCGGTCAGACCTCCGTCGTGCCCAAGGGCGGGGTCGCCGCCGGTGCCGAGATCGCCGCCGAGGACACCGACAACACCACCACCGTGGCGGCCGGGGCCGGTCTGATGGCCATCTTCGGTGCGCTCGGCGCCAGCGTGGTCCTGCGCCGCCGCCGCGCCACCCAGGGCTGATCCCCTCACATCTCGACCCGCGTCCGGCGGGCCACCTTCCCGGTGGCCCGCCGGAGCCCGTTCCCGGAGCACCCCATGGCCCACCGTGCCGCCCGCCCGCTGTTCGTCGCCGTACTCCTCGCCGCCGCTGTGACCGGCTGCGGTGCCTCCGCCACCACCGCCGGGACCCCGACCCCGGCCGCCCCGCCCGCCGTCACCCCGACGGCCGCCCCCGCCGCGACCGCGCCGGCCGCGCCGCTGCCCGCCTCCGCGCCCGTACGCGTACGGATCCCCGCGGCCGGGGTCGACGCCTCGCCGCTGCTGACGCTGGGGCTCGCGGCCGACGGCACGGTCGAGGTGCCCTCCGTCGCCGACGCGGAAAAGATCGGCTGGTACGGCAAGGGCGTCACCCCCGGCGAGACCGGCCCCGCCGTGCTGATCGGCCACTTCGACACCGTCCGCGGCCCGGCCGTCCTCAAGGACGTCTCCCGCGTCCACACCGGCGACGAGATCACGGTCTCCCGGGCGGACGGCAGCACCGCCGTCTTCCGCGTCCGCGAGCTGGAGCAGGTCGACAAGAAGCGGTTCCCCACCGACAAGGTCTACGGGGACACCGCCCGGCCGGAGCTGCGCGTCATCACCTGCGGGGGCGCCATCACCGACGGCCACCGGCCCGACAACATCATTCTGTACGCCGATCTCGTGGGGTGAGACGGCGTGGGGCACAATCGGCCCCATGAGCAGCCAGCAGCAGCCGACCCCCGACGAGCCGGTCTACCACGACCGGGTGTACCGCTCCTCCATGGGCGTGGCCGGCGGGATCGCGCTGCTCGCCCTGATCGCGTGGCTCTGCGGCGACGCCGTGGTGCGCGGCTCCGGCAACACCCCCTGGATCGCCCTCGCGATCGCGGTGTTCGCGGTCCCGCTGACGGTGGCCTTCACCCTCCGCCCGGCCGTCTTCGCCAACGACGACCGGCTGCGCGTTCGGAACCCGTTCCGGGTGATCGAGCTGCCCTGGGGGGCCGTGGACGCGGTGCGCGCCGGGTACTCGACGGAGGTGCTGGCCGAGGGCGGGAAGTACCAGCTCTGGTCCGTGCCGGTCTCGCTGCGCGAGCGGAAGAAGGCGAGCCGCGGGCAGCTCAGCCGCCGCGGCGGACTCACCGGCAGGGGCCTTTCCGCCCCGGAGCCGGACGGCGCCGCCACGCCGGCCGCACCGGCCGCGCCGCAGCGCGCCCGGGCGGACCAGGTCGTGGACGAGCTACGGGAACTGGCGGAGCGCGGTGCCTCGCGGCCCGGAGCCCAGGGCAGCGTACGGGTGCACTGGTCGTACGAGATCATCGTGCCGGTCCTGGCGGGCGCGCTGCTCCTGATCGTGCTGCTCGCCGTCAGCTGAGGCGGAGCCGGCGGCCACGGTCTCGCAGTTGAGCTCGACGTCGGTGCCGCCCTCGCCGTCGCAGTCGTCCGTGCCGGCGCCGCCGTTGAGGCTGTCGGCGGCGGGGCCGCCGCGGAGGAAGTCGTCGCCGGCGCCGCCGCTGAGGTGGTCGTTCCCGCCGGCGGCGCCGATCGATCCGCCCGCGAGGTCGCCCACGTTGTCGCCGATGATGTGGTCGTCGCCGCCGCGGCCGTCGATGATGTCGTTGCCCGCGGTGGCCCCGGTGGCGTCGTCGACTCCGCTGTCCCCGGCGAGGATGATCTCGCTCGCGGCGCCGCCGATGATCCGGTCGTTCCCCGAGCCGGTCGCCCGGCCCGAGTACGCGAGGTGGTCGCCCCAGGCGCCGAATCCGCCGTCGGCGCCCAGGTCGATGACGTCGTCTCCGCCGCTGCCCGTGGCGTTGCCGAGGATCGCGATGCTGTCGCCGGTCACGTCGCCGAACTCGCCCGGTCCCTCCAGCAGGATGTCGTCGGCGGCGCCCGAGGCGTCGTAGAAGCCGATCGAGTCGCCGACGAGGCCGTCGCTGTCCGCGCCGCCGTCCAGGCGGTCGCTCGCCGCGCCGGTGACGTAGTCGCCGCGGCTGTCGCCGGTCAGGACGTCGGTGCCGCCCCCTCCGAGCAGTACGTCGGACGAGGCGCCTTCGGCGATGCCCTGCAGGGCCCAGTGATCGCCGGTCAGGGTGTCGCCGTCGTCGCCGCCGGTGAGGATGTCGCGCCCGGTGGGGCCGGTCGCGTTCCCCGTCCACGCGATGTCGTCGCCGATCAGCGTGTCGTTGCCGGCGCCGCCGTCGACCCGGTCGTCGCCCGCGCCGCCGGCGATGTTGTCGTCGCCCGCGCCGCCGATGAGGGTGTCGCTGCCGCCCAGTCCGCAGATCAGGTCGTTGCCGCCACCTCCGTCGATGACGTCGTGACCAGGCGTGCCGATGATGACGTCGTCACCGGGTGTGCCCACCGTGGTCGTGGCTTCGGCGTTGAAGCAGGTCTGTGGCGCAGCGGCGGCCTCGGCCGCGCCGAGCCCGAACAGGGCCGCGACCAGGACCTGGGTGCTGACCGCGGCCACCGCCGTGCGGACGGCTCTTCGCTTTCCGAGCATGGCTGCTCTCCTTCCAGGGGCGTCGCGCTCACTGTGCGTGAGACCTGGGTGGTGCCGGGGCGGACTCGTCGCCGACTGCGGTGATTTCATCCGATCGGATTCTGATCGGATTCCTATCCGGCCTGCCGCAGAGCTGCTCCGACCGGCGGAACCAGCGCTACCGCGCGGTGCGTCCTCGCAGGTGTGCAGCGCAACGAGGCAGGCGGCAGCCCCGCCAACGCCATCCCTCTCCGGGCCCGGCTCCTGGCCGCCGCCCTGCTCGCCGCCCATCTCCTGATCGTCGGGTGGCTGACCCTGCGGCCCCTCGACGTCCCCTGGGCCGCCGCCGCCAACCTGACCCCGCTGGAGGGGATCAGAGCGCACCTCGGCCACGGGCCGCTGGAGGCCGCCCGGCGGCTCGGCGAGGGCGTGGCGCTCCTCGCTCCGCTCGGGATCCTGCTGCCGCTGGTCAGCGGGCGGCTCGCGCCGTCGCCGCTGTCCGCCTGGTCCTCGCTCGCCCGGACCGCCGCCGCGGGCGCGCTGGTCTCGGTGTGCATCGAGATGCTCCAGACCGCCGTTCCGGGCCAGGTCGTCGACGTGGACTCGGTGCTCCTGAACACCGTCGGGGTACTGCTCGCGCACGCGGCCGTCGTACCGGCGCTGCGCGCCCGTCTGCGACGGTCCCGCGCGGCCTCACAGACCGCTTATCAGGGGGCTACCCCGAGAATTACCAGGGTCGGGCTCGGCCCCTGGACCGAGGTTCTCTCGGCGGTGCCGCGGGAGTATTGAGGCATCGCGGGAAAGGGATCCCGCGATCTCGACGAAGGAGAAACCATGAGCGCCCTTGTCCGACCCCGTGACGGCCGATGGATCGGCGGAGTCTGTGCCGGTCTGGCGCGCCGCTTCGGGATTTCCGCCAACACGATGCGCGTCATCTTCGTCGTCTCGTGCCTGCTGCCCGGCCCGCAGTTCCTGGTCTACCTGGCGCTGTGGCTGCTCCTGCCGAACGAGAAGTCCGCCTCCACCGCCTGGTAGTGCTCGGGGGTGCCCGCCAGGGTCAGCCGGCCCGCTTGACCTTGTCGAGCTGCTTGTCGGCGACCTCCTGCGGCACCCGTGCCTTCTGCGCGCCGGACGCCACGTTGAGGGCCATCAGCCGCACGACGGTGTCGCCCTCGCGTACGACGACGAGGTGGACCTGCGCCGAGACGCCCTCGGCGGCCGCGACCGTGGTCCAGCTGACGCTCTCGTCGCCGGCCGTGCGGAAGTCGGCCGGCTGCACCTCGCGGTAGGTGCCGGTCTGCTTCTCGACCTTGGCGGAGAATCCCGTACCGCAGGCGGCGACGGCGGCCTTGAGCCGGGCGATGAGGGCCTTGGCGTCGCTCTCGGTGTAGGAGCTGACGGAGGCGGAGACGGCGAGTCCGACCTGCTTCTGGGAGCCGATGCCCCGGTTGACGGTCTCGTGTGCGGCCGGGTCCGGCTCGTCGCCCATGATGTCGGCCAGCGGCTGGCAGGCCTTCTTGTCGGCCTGCGGCTGGCCGTCCGGGGCGTTGGGGTTCTTGCCCTGGGCGGAGATCTGGTAGCCGGCCAGGTCGCCCTGTTCCAGTGCGGACCGCTCCAGCCTGCTGCCGCCGGTCTTCGGCGCGGCCGATCCGGCGGGGGTGGTCGCCGCCGGGGCGCCGGGCGCGCCCGAGGCGTGGCCGGGGGAGCCCTTGGGGTCCGGTGCCTTGCCCTTCGCGGGGGCGTCCGTGCCGGCGCAGCCCACGGCCGCGAACAGCAGGACGGGGAGCAGCGCGACCGTCGTCGCTCGTGCCTTCATGCGCATGACCAATGACCTCATACCGAGTGCGTCGGCGGGCAGTTGGTGGTGATCGTGGCACACGGCGCGGCGGGGTACACACCTCCTCGAAGAGGCGTACGCCCGCCGCACGCGCGTACGTTTCACGGCAGGATCGGCAGGATCAGCCGCCGAGTCCGTTCAGGCTGTTGGTGAGCGGGTTCAGCAGGCCGGTGACCTGGGAGGTGGGGTCGCTCGACTGCTGACCGTCCTCGGCGCCCATGTGCTGCTGGCTGGTCGCACCCTGGAGCAGGCCCGTGGCCGTGCCCAGCGTGTCGGTGAGGCCGACGGCCGGAACGGCGGCCGAGGCGGTACCGGCGGCGGCAACGGCGAAGGCGGCACCGATTGCGGCGGCACCGAGGGTCTTGGCAGCTGACTTCTTCATGAAAACGTGTCCTTGCGACGGGGAATTGAGCGGCTCCGCAAACTAGTCACTTCAAACCCCCGCCCGCAAACATCGGTAAATATGAGAAAGCGCCCGGGAATTGCTCCTCCCGGGCGCTTTCAGTACGTCAAGCCATGACCTAAGCCGAGACGGAACCGCTGGTGGAAGCGGTCTGCTGGAACAGCCACTCCGACTTCAGCTCCGCATAACCGGGCTTGATCACTTCATTGATCATGGCCAGTCGTTCATCGAAAGGAATGAACGCGGACTTCATCGCATTGACGGTGAACCACTGCATGTCGTCGAGCGAGTAGCCGAAGGTGTCGACCAGGTGCTCGAACTCCCGGCTCATGCTCGTGCCGCTCATCAGGCGGTTGTCGGTGTTGACCGTGAGCCTGAAGTGCAGCTTCCGCAGCAGACCGATGGGGTGGTCGGCGTACGAGGTGGCCGCGGCGGTCTGCAGGTTCGAGGTCGGGCACATCTCCAGGGGGATGCGCTTGTCCCGGACGTAGGAGGCCAGGCGGCCCAGCGTCACGGAGCCGTCCTCGGCGACCTCGATGTCGTCGATGATCCGCACGCCGTGACCGAGGCGGTCGGCGCCGCACCACTGCAGGGCCTGCCAGATCGACGGCAGACCGAAGGCCTCGCCCGCGTGGATGGTGAAGTGGTTGTTCTCGCGCTTGAGGTACTCGAAGGCGTCGAGGTGGCGGGTGGGGGGGAACCCGGCCTCGGCGCCGGCGATGTCGAAGCCGACGACGCCGTTGTCGCGGTAGCGGTTGGCCAGCTCGGCGATCTCCAGCGCGCGGGCGGCGTGACGCATGGCGGTCAGCAGGGCGCCGACGCGGATGCGGTGGCCGTTGGCCCGCGCGCGGCGCTCGCCCTCGCGGAAGCCCTCGTTCACGGCCTCGACGACCTCTTCGAGGGTCAGGCCGGCTTCGAGGTGCTGCTCGGGCGCGTAGCGGATCTCGGCGTAGACGACGCCGTCCTCGGCCAGGTCCTCGGCGCACTCGGCGGCGACCCGGAACAGGGCGGCCTTCGTCTGCATGACCGCGCAGGTGTGCGCGAAGGTCTCCAGGTAGCGCGGGAGGGAGCCGGAGTCGGCGGCTTCGCGGAACCAGATGCCGAGCTTGTCGGCATCGGTCTCGGGGAGGTTCTCGTACCCGACCTCGCGGGCCAGCTCGATGATGGTCCCGGGGCGCAGCCCCCCGTCGAGGTGATCGTGCAGGAGCACCTTCGGGGAGCGGCGGATCTGATCCGGGGTCGGCAGGTTGGGGGTCTCGCTCGTCATCTGGGCACTCTAGCTCCTACGCGCGTAGAGCGGGTGCCGACGGCGTGCGCCGATATGTAACAGAGACCGCACGGACCGGTGGCGTACACCTCGGAGTCTGAGACTGTTCCGCCATGGCACATCATGCGCCGCCGGCGCGCGGGGTCCGCCTGGGGCGGGCGGCCGGCGCGAACGGCTCGGATTCGACGGACAGACCGGTCAACGGGGTGGTGCTCCTGCTCCCCGGGGCGTCCAGGTTCTCCCCCGGTCCGGTGCGCCCGCTCGCGCGGGCGCTGGCCCGGGCGGGCGGGGCGGAAGGGCTGGTCGCGCACACCCTGGTCCACGGCGGGGGCGCCTCCCGGGAGGACGAGGCGGGCTGGGCCGCGGACGAGGCGGTGCGGCGGTACGGGGACGTACCGGTGTGCCTGGCCGGCTACGACGCCGGGGCCGTCGCCGCGCTGCGGGCGGCGGGTCACGAGGCCGTCAACTCGGTCCTGGCGCTCGCCCCTTGTTTAGGGGAAACGGCCACCGCCACGGATTCGCCGGAACCGGTGAAACAGCTGTCGGGCCGTCAGGTGCTGATCGTCCACGGTACGAACGACGCGCGCAGCGACCCGGAGGGATCGTTCCGGCTGGCGGCGCGGGCGAAGAAGGCGAACCGTTCGACCTGCCGGTTCGAGGTCCACTCGGACGGGCACGCGCTGCGCGAGCACCAGGCGGAAGTCGTGGCCCTGTCCGTGGACTTCGTCCTCGGCGCGGTGTTCTCGGGGCGGTACTCGCGCCCGGTGACGGACGCGCTCGCCGCTCCCCCGCCGCTGGGTCTGCGGATGCCGCTGGCCTCCGGCTTCGGGCGGTCGCTGCGGAGGTGAGGCGCGGGGTCCGCGCGTACCGTGGGGAGTGGACTCGGGGCGGCTCGGGGTGCCATTCCTCCGGAGGCGATGGGTATGGGCATCGTGCGCAGGAGCTTCGACCAGGCCGACGAAACGCGTCCGTTCACGGACGGCAAGGGCCGGCTGGACCTGATCCAGGCGGAAGGCGGCCCTGTCGGCCGCGCGGTCTTCGAGCCGGGCTGGAAGTGGTCGGAGAACATCAAGCCGCTGGCCGGTACGGACAGCTGCCAGTCCGCGCACACGGGATACGTGGTGAGCGGCCGGATGCACGTCGTCATGGACTCCGGGGAGGAAGACGACTACGGACCCGGCGACTTCATGCAGGTCACACCGGGACACGACGCGTGGGTCGTGGGCGACGAGCCGTGCGTGGCCGTCGACTGGACCGGCTTCGGCGACTACGCGAAGGCCGCCGGCGGCTGACGGTCGCGGGGACCCGGCTCCTGCCCGGGCCCGCCGCCGCGCGGGCCGCCGGGGTGGTGCGCGCCGTGCGCGGGTAGCGCCGCACGCCCGAGCGTGAGGACCGCACGGTCGAGGGTGCGTGCGAGGGCGCCCGCCGTGGGGGCGGTCGCGAGGACGTACGCGTGGTGCAGTGCGCCCGTCGGCGGGCGGCGGACGGTCGCGCCGCGCGGGATCTCCAGCCGCACCCCGGCCACGCCCGGGACGGCCCACGCGGCGGCCAGGCCCTGGCGCAGGCCGTCGACGCGGTGGCCGGGCGGGAAGTCCACGTACCGCACGCCGGCGTACGCGGCGCGCGGGCTGATCACCGGGTCGGGCAGGCCCAGCCCGGCGGCGAGCGCGAGGCCGAGGACGTCGGTGCCGTGGGCGGCCCGCAGCAGCCGGCTGAACTCCTCGCCGCCGGGGCGGGCGTGGGCCTCGACGAGGCGCGGCCCGTGCGGGGTGAGGATGACCTCGGTGTGGGAGGGGCCGTCGTGGTGCCCGGCGAGGTCGAGGACCCCGCGCACGAGGGCCCGTACGGCCTGCGCGGTCCCGGGATCGAGGGGCACGGGGAGGTCGTGGCCGGTGGCGGTCAGCCGGGGGCCGGTGAGGCGGCGGGTCCAGCCGAGGATGCGGTGGCGGCCCGCGCGCGAGAGGGCCTCGACGGTGAGCTCCGGCCCTTCCAGGTACTCCTCGACGAGGAGGTCGGTGACCTCGGGGTAGCCGCGGGCGGCGGCGCGCGCCTCGGCTTCGTCGCGGACGAGGCGGACCCCTTCGCCGTCGGTGCCCGCGCGGGGCTTGATGACGCACGGGTATCCGATGAGGGTGGTGATGAACGGGAGCGTCGCGGCGCGGCCGCAGCGCGCGAAGGACACGGGGCGGGCGGGGTGCAGGGTGTTGGAGCGGGCGCGCAGGGCGGCCTTGTCCATGAGGGCGGTCACGGCCGAGGTGGGGGTGCCGGACAGGCCCAGTTCCTCGTTGGCGCGGGCGGCCGCGAGGGCACCGGGGGCGGTGAAGCCGAAGACGGCGGCGCGGCCGTGCCGTACGGCTTCCATCCGGCCGATCGCCCCGACCAGCAGCCGGTGGTCGCGCCAGTCCGTCCGTACCCGCCGCTCCGCCCCCTCACGGTCGGATGGCACCGATGGATCCGGCGCGACCACCACGGTGCGCGCGCCCGCGCGGCGGGCGGCCGCCACCACGGCGGGCCGCGGGCTCAGCAGGACGGCCACGGGCCCCCGCCCCGTACCGGGCGTTCGCTCCTGCATACCGCGCTCCCCCCTCACGCCGTGCAGTCACTGTGCCTCTTCGGCATATGCCGAAAGCCCCCGGCCACGCGTCGTCTTGCCGCCTTGCGGGAACACGAGGGGTTTATAAACGGATGCAATCCGGGACCAATACGCATATGCCAGCCGAAGAAGCCGGAGAACTGAGCCCTGCGGCCCGGCGCCTCTACGCCTACGCGGTCGAGCGGCACGCCTTTGACGCGGGAGAGGCCACCGAGGCCCTGGGCGTGCGCGCGGCCGCCGCGATCACCGAGCTGGCCGCCGCACACCTGCTCCAGCGGGCGCCGGACGGGGCGCCGGACCGGTGGAGCGCGGTGGCCCCCCGGGCGGCGGCGGCCCGGGCGCTGGCCCCGCTGGCCCTGCTCGTACGGGAGACCCACGACGAGATGGACCGGCTGCGGGGGCGGCTGGAGGAGCTGGTGCCGGCCTACGAGGCGGGGACGGCGCACCGGGACCTGAGCGGGGCGGGGCGCCTGGAACTGGTCACCGACCTGGGCGCGGTGCGGGCCCTGATCGCGGAGCTGGTCGCGGCGTGCGAGAGGGAGCTGCTGACCTCGCAGCCGGGCGGCGGGCGGCCGCTGGAGACGCTGGAGGAGTCGATCGGGCGGGACGAGCAGCTGCTCACGCGGGGGGTGCGGATGCGGACGATCTACCAGCACACGGCGCGGTACTCGCGGCCGACGGCCGCGTACGTCGAGCGGGTGACGGCGCTGGGCGCGCAGGTGCGGACGCTGGGCGACGGGCTGATGCGGATGCTGGTCTTCGACGGGCACACGGGGCTGATGGCGGTGCCGGACCGGAGCGGGGCGGCGCTGGTGGTGCGGGAGCCGAACGTCGTGCACTTCATGACGTCGGCGTTCGAGCGGTCGTGGGTGGGGGCGGAGCCGTTTCCGGTGACGGTGAGTCCGGAGGCGGCGCGGTCGATCTCGGAGGAGTTGCGGCAGACCATCGTGCGGTTGCTGGCGGAGGGGCTGGAGGACAAGGTGATCGCCCGGCGGCTGGGGATGTCGGAGCGGACGTGTCAGCGGCACATCGCGGAGATCATGCGGGCCGTGGGGGCCAAGTCCCGCTTCCAGGCGGGGTACTTGCTGGCCCCCGGCCCGGGCCGGTCCCCGGCTCCGCCGGACACCCCCTAGGCCCGGACCTCGCGCGGGGTCCGGTCAGGCGGGCGGCTCCAGGTCGGGGATCAGGCGGCCCCTGCGGGAGAGGAGGAAGCGTTTGAACTCCGCCACCGGCGGGGTGTCGGGGTGGCCGTCCAGCCAGGCGACGCCGATCTCGCGGACGGCCCGGGGGGCGGTGACCGTCAGCTCGACCACGCCGGGGCGGGCCACGGCCGGGGGCGGCAGGAGGGCCACGCCGAGGCCGGCGGCGACGAGTCCGCGCAGGGTCTCGGCCTCCTCGCCCTCGAAGGCGACGCGCGGGGTGAACCCGGCCTCCGCGCACAGGTCGTCGGTGATGCGGCGCAGGCCGTAGCCCGCTTCCAGGGTGACGAAGGTTTCCTCGGCGGCCTCGGCGAGGCGGATCCGCTTGCGGCCGGCGAGGCGGTGGTCGTCGGGGACGACGAGGCGCAGGCGCTGTTCGTCGAGGCGGCGGGCGACGAGGTCGGGGGCGTCGGGGAGCGGCGAGGTGAGGCAGAGGTCGAGTTCGCCGGCCCGGAGCTTCTCCAGCATGGCCTCGCCGTAGTTCTGGACGAGCGAGAACCGTACGCGCGGATGGTCGGCGCGGAAGGCGCGGATGAGGCCGGGTACCGTCTCGGGGCCCAGGGTGTGCAGGAAGCCGAAGGCGACCTTGCCGAAGGCCGGATCGGCGTCCTGCTGGACGGATTCGGCGGCGCGGGCGATCCCGTCGAGGGCCTGTTCGGCGGAGGCGAGGAAGGTGCGGCCCGCCGTGGTGAGGGCGACCGTACGGCCCTTGCGGGCGAACAGCGTGACGCCCAGGTCCTGTTCGAGGCGGACCATCGCCCGCGAGAGGGTGGACTGCGGAACGCCCAGCTCGTGCGCGGCGCGCGTGACGTGCTCGTGCCGGGCGACGGCCGCGAAGTACGCGAGGCGCGGCGCCAGCAGACGTGTCAAGGAGACGTCTTCTTCGTAACGGTTCATTGACAGGCACCGTCCTGAGCTGTGCTGATGCGTGAGTGGATCGATTATCGCGAATCCGTGCATTGGACGCATCAAACGGACGGGCCTACCTTCGGGGTATGCCTCCCGCTCATACCGGGGCACCCGTCATCCCGGGTGCCTCCACCCCGTCGTTCCCCCGGCCCGAACCGCACTCCCCCGGCCGCCCCGGTTACCGCCGGATGAGCCTCGCGCTCTTCGCCGCCGGACTCGCGACGTTCGCGCTCCTCTACTCCACCCAGGCGCTGCTGCCCGCGATCTCCGACGGCTTCGGGGTGACGGCGGGTCAGGCCAGCTGGACGGTGTCCGCGGCCACCGGCGCGCTCGCCCTGTTCGTCCTGCCGCTCAGCGCGCTGTCCGAGCGGTTCGGGCGCACCCGGATGATGACCTGGTCGATGGCGGTGGCCGTCGGCGTCGGCCTGCTGGTGCCCTTCGCGCCGAGCCTGGAGTGGCTGGTGGCGCTGCGCGCCGTGCAGGGCGCGGCGATCGCCGGGATCCCGGCCTCCGCGATGGCGTACCTGGCGGAGGAGGTCAAGCCGAAGGCGCTGGTCGGTGCGATCGGCCTGTTCGTGGCGGGGAACTCCATCGGCGGCATGAGCGGCCGCCTCGTCACCGGCTGGGCGGCCCAGGCCTGGGGCTGGCGCGGCGGGCTCGCCGCGGTCGGCGCGATGGCGCTGGCCTGCGCGGTGGCCTTCCTGGTGCTGCTGCCCCGGGCCCGGTTCTTCCGGCCCGCGTCGCTGAACCCGCGCGCGGTGGGCCGTACGGTCGCCGGGCACCTGCGCGATCCGCTGCTGCTGCGGCTGTACGGGATCGGCGCGCTGTTCATGACCGTCTTCGGCGCGGTGTACACGGTGATCGGCTACCGCCTCGTCGACGAGCCGTTCTCGCTCGGGCAGGGCGTCATCGGGTCGATCTTCCTGATCTACCTGGTCGGGACGGTCTCCTCGGCGGCCGCCGGGCAGCTGGTGGCCCGGACGGGCCGGCGCGGTGCGCTGTACCTGGCGGTGACGACGACGGCGCTGGGGCTGCTGCTCTCGCTGGCCGACTCGCTGGCGGCGGTCCTGGCGGGGCTGGTCCTGATCACGGCCGGCTTCTTCGCGGGCCACGCGGTGGCCTCCTCGGCGGTGAGCCGTACGGCGAAGACGGGCCGGGCGCAGGCCTCCGCCCTCTACCAGTCGGCGTACTACCTGGGCTCCAGCGCGGGCGGCACCCTGGGCGCCCTCGCCTACCACTCCGCGGGGTGGGCGGCCACGGTGGGCATCGCGCTGCTGGCGGTGCTCGGCGTCGTCTCGATCACGCTGTACGGGACCCACGCGGCCCGCGCGGAGCGCCGGATCCCGACGGTGGCGGGCGCGGCGCGCTGACGCGCACCGATTCGTACAGGCGCTCGCCGGGAAAATACGCCTCCCCCGCACGCAACTCGGGTTTGTTTTCCGGGCATTCACTACGGAGGACGTGGTGCGAGCCGGGGAGGGCACATGGGAACGCGGACGGTGCGGGGGCGCGCGGGGCGGCGGGCCGCGGTGGTCCTGGGCGGGGCGGCGGCGCTGGTGCTGTCACTGCCGGCCGGGGGCGGCGCCACGGCGAGCGCCGCCTCCTGCAACCTCACCACCGGGCCCTACCAGCGGCAGGTGGAACAGTTCCTGGGCCGTCCGGCGGACGGGGTGCAGTCGGCGGCCGACTGCACGGCCATCAGGTCCTTCCAGGCGACCCACGGCATCACCCCGACCCAGGGGTACGCGGGGCCGCTCACGTGGCAGACGATGAGCACGATGCTGGCCCAGCGGGCGGCCGGCACCACCCCCAACCGGGCCGGGAACTGCCCGGTGGACCGGGGGCGGATCGCCTGCGTCGACCTGACGCGGCAGCTGAGCTGGATCCAGGACGGCTCCGTCCTGAAGTACGGCCCCGTCCCCGTCCGCACCGGCAAGGACGGCACGGAGACCCGGACCGGCCTGAAGAAGATCTACTACCGCAGCATCGACCACTGGTCGACGCTCTACGACGTGGCGATGCCGTACGCGCAGTTCTTCGACGGCGGGATCGCCTTCCACTCGACCACCAAGAGCATGTGGAACCCGCCCGGTTCGGGCGGCTGCGTGAACATGCGCCCGTCCGACGCCAAGGCGTACTGGAACATGCTGGGCAACGGCGAGGACGTCTACGTGTACGGCCGCAAGCCGGGCACGTAGGGCGACCGCACGGTCCGGTCCGGTGCTTCCGGCTGCCGTTGTCGGACCCTTCCGGTAGTTTCCGAAGGACCGGAACTACTGGGGGAACGACAGCCATGAGTGACCTCGCGACCACACCGACGGACCTGGATTCCGCGCTGGAGCGCTACCGCGTCGAACTGACCGGCTACTGCTACCGGATGCTCGGCTCCTCCTTCGACGCCGAGGACGCGGTGCAGGACACGTACGTCCGTGCCTGGCGCAGCTTCGAGAAGTTCGAGGGCCGCTCCTCGCTGCGGTCGTGGCTGTACCGGATCGCCACCAACGTGTGCCTGGACCTGCTGAACGCGGGCAACAAGCGGGCCCGCCCGATGGACCTGACCGCCCCGCAGCACCAGGCCTCGGCCGTGCTGAACGAGCGGCCGGAGGTGACCTGGCTGGAGCCTGTCCCGGACGGCCGGGTGCTGCCGCAGACCGCCGACCCGGCGGAGATGGCACTGGCCAAGGAGTCCGTCCGGCTCGCCTTCGTCGCGGCGCTCCAGCACCTGCCGGCCAAGCAGCGGGCGGTGCTCATCCTGCGCGAGGTGCTGGCGTGGAAGGCCGATGAGGTGGCGCAGCTGCTGGACACCACGGTGGCTTCGGTGAACAGCGCCCTCCAGCGGGCGCGGGCCACGCTGGCCGGCAGCCGGATCCGCGAGAGCGAGGCCGCCGACCCGCTGGACGAGGACCAGGCGAAGCTGCTGGAGCAGTACCTGTCGGCCTTCGAGGCGTACGACATCACGCGGCTCACCACGCTCCTGCACGAGGACGCGGTGCTGTCGATGCCGCCGTTCGACCTGTGGCTCCAGGGCCACGCCGACATCGCGGCCTGGCACCTGAACCAGGGCATCGGCTGCAAGGGCTCGCGCCTGGTCCCGACGACGGCGAACGGCATGCCGGCCTTCGGCCAGTACCGCCCGGCGGCCTCCGGCTCGGGCCACGTCCCGTGGGCGCTCCAGGTACTGGAGATCTCAGAGGGCAGGATCGTCGGCCTCAACGCCTTCCTGGACACCGCCCGCTGGTTCCCCCTGTTCGGCCTCCCCGAGCAGCTCGACGAGTCCTACGAGGCCCAGTAGCCCGCACAGCGCGGGGCCGGCGCCGCTCACCCGCAGCGGCCGCCCCCGGGCGGCGAGCCGCAGCCGGGCCAGCACCTCGACGGTGCCGAGGCCCGGCGCGGTGACGGCCCGCGTATCGCACTCCACCGCGCGGGCCCCCTCGTCGTACAGCCGGGCCAGGCGCGCGCACAGCAGCGCCGCGTCCTGGGCGGTCGGTCCGGGTCCGGGCAGCACGAGTCGGGCGATCTCCACGAGAGGGTGACTGCCCGGGCCGCCGGAACTCATCGGTGCCGGCGATCACGTCATGGTGTGGGGAACCCGGACGTGTCCAGGTCGAGGTCGAAGGGCGCGGGGAGGTGGAAGGTCTCCCCGAACTTGCCCGCCTGGAGTACGCGGTAGTGCCCGTTCTTCGGCTCGCCGTACAGCGTGATGGTGGGCCCGCCGGACGCGAAGGCATCGATGAGCAGATACAGCGGGATGGCTGCGGTTGCGTACCCCGCCAGCTTGGCGACGCGGTCGTTGACGGCGTTCGACTTGGAGGTGACCTCCACCGCCAGTTCCGCAACGGCGGCCGGGACGTAGTTGCCTTCCTCCAGGGCAGCCTCGTCGGGCACGACCACCAGGTCCGGGATGTAGAGGCCCACTCGGGACGGGACCGCCACATTGAGCGTCTGGTACACCTCACAGGCTTCGGGGAGCACCGGCAGCAGGGCCCGTTGGACCTTGACCGCGATGTAGTTGTGGTGGTTGACGGGCGGTGGCGCCACGGTGACGATCCCCTCGATGATCTCCACCTTGCAGCCCTCGGGCGCGTCCATCTCCTCCCAGAGACGGACAAGCTCCTCCCAGCTGTCGCCACCAAGTGGCCCATGCTGGACGGTGAGTGCGCTCATGGTGTGCTCCTCAATCGGTTCGTCACCGATCCCAGCATGCAGAACGGGACCGGCGCAGGTCCACCGGTCCCGTTCACCCGTATGGGAAGCCGCAGGTCAGGCGATGCGGTCCAGGACGATCGGCGTGGCGGTGAAGGACGTGCCCGCCGGGGCGATGTCGTGGGAGCCCTCCAGCGACGCCAGGGCGTACTCGAACTTCTCCGGGGTGTCCGTGTGCAGGGTCATCAGGGGCTGGCCGGCCGTGACCGTGTCGCCCGGCTTCGCGTGGAGCTCGATGCCCGCGCCCGCCTGCACCGGGTCCTCCTTGCGGGCGCGGCCCGCGCCCAGGCGCCAGGCGCCGACGCCCACCGCGTACGCGTCGAGGCGGGTCAGGACGCCCGAGGCCGAGGCGGTGACCACGTGCTGCTCGCGGGCGACCGGGAGGGTGGCGTCCGGGTCGCCGCCCTGGGCCGCGATCATGCGGCGCCAGTGGTCCATCGCCGAGCCGTCGGCCAGGGCCTTCGCCGGGTCGGCGTCCTTGATGCCGGCCGCGTCCAGCATTTCGCGCGCCAGCGCGATGGTCAGCTCGACGACGTCCGCCGGGCCGCCGCCGGCCAGGACCTCCACCGACTCGCGGACTTCGAGCGCGTTGCCCGCCGTCAGGCCGAGCGGGGTGGACATGTCGGTGAGCAGGGCGACCGTCTTGACCCCGCTGTCCGTGCCCAGGCCCACCATGGTGCGGGCCAGCTCGCGCGCGTCCTCGATGTTCTTCATGAAGGCGCCGCTACCGACCTTGACGTCCAGGACGAGCGAACCGGTGCCCTCGGCGATCTTCTTCGACATGATCGAGGAGGCGATCAGCGGGATGGCCTCGACCGTGCCCGTCACGTCACGCAGCGCGTAGAGCTTCTTGTCCGCCGGCGCCAGGCCGTCGCCCGCGGCGCAGATGACCGCGCCGGTGGTGTCCAGGACGTGCAGCATCTCCTCGTTGGACAGCAGCGCGCGCCAGCCGGGGATGGACTCCAGCTTGTCGAGGGTGCCGCCGGTGTGGCCGAGCCCGCGGCCCGACAGCTGCGGCACGGCCGCACCGCAGGCGGCGACGAGCGGGGCCAGCGGCAGCGTGATCTTGTCGCCGACGCCGCCGGTGGAGTGCTTGTCGGCGGTCGGGCGGGAGAGGGAGTCGAAGTTCATGCGCTCGCCGGAGGCGATCATCGCGGCGGTCCAGCGCGCGATCTCGGCGCGGTTCATGCCGTTGAGCAGGATGGCCATCGCCAGGGCCGACATCTGCTCGTCGGCGACGACGCCGCGGGTGTACGCGTCGATGACCCAGTCGATCTGCTCGGGGCTCAGCTCGCCGCGGTCCCGCTTGGTCCGGATGACGGAGATGACGTCCATGAGGTGCTTCCTTCTACGCGCATAGAGAGAGGGGTGGGGAGGAAGGTCGGGAGGAAGTGCGACGGCCCTCCGCCCGCAGGGGCGAAGGGCCGTCGGCACGGCTATCTCAGGTGGTCGGGACCGAAGGCCTGGGGCAGCATCGCCGAGAGCGGAAGGATCCCGTCCGGGGTCTCCACCAGCAGCTCCGGCCCGCCGAACTCGAACAGCAGCTGGCGGCACCGCCCGCACGGGACGAGGATCTCGCCCTTGCCGTCCACGCACGTGAAGTGCGTGAGCCGGCCGCCGCCCGTGGCCTGGAGCGAGGAGACCAGCCCGCACTCGGCGCACAGGCCCAGCCCGTAGCTCGCGTTCTCCACGTTGCAGCCGGTCACGACCCGGCCGTCGTCCACCAGCGCGGCGACGCCGACCGGGAAACCCGAGTAGGGCGCATACGCGTGGGACATGGCCTCGCGCGCCGCGACGCGCAGGGCCTCCCAGTCCACCGCGTGGGCCGAGGTCACTTGCCCTGGCCCTTGCGGTACGGCATGCCGTCCGCCTTGGGCATCCGCAGCCGCTGCGCGGACAGTGCGAGCACCAGCAGCGTGGTGACGTACGGCGCGGCGTCGACGAACTGGCTCGGGACGGCGTCGGTCAGGGCGTACCAGAGGAACAGGCCCGCCGCGCAGACCGCGGCGATGCCGGCCTGGACGTACTTCTTCTTGTACAGCTGCCAGGCGACGGCGACCACGAGCAGGATCGCGATGAGCAGGAGCATCGCGTGGACGTTCTCCGCGCCGCCGCGCAGGCGGAGGCTGTAGGTGAAGCCGAAGAGGCCCGAGCCGAGGGCCATGCCGCCCGGCATCCAGTTGCCGAAGATCATCGCGGCGAGGCCGATGTAGCCGCGGCCGCCGGTCTGGCCCTCCTGGTAGATGCCGGTGGAGACGATCGCGAGGAAGGCGCCGCCGAGGCCGGCCATCGCACCGGAGACGATCACGGCGATGTACTTGTACTTGTAGACGTTGACGCCGAGGGACTCGGCGGCGATCGGGTTCTCACCGCACGAGCGCAGGCGCAGGCCGAAGGCGGTCCGCCACAGCACCCACCACGTGGCCGGGACCAGCAGCACCGCCAGGACCGTCAGGAGCGACAGGTTGGTGACGAGGCCGCCGAGGACGCCGGCGATGTCGGAGATCAGGAACCAGTGCTTGCCCTGGAGCGTGCCCAGCCAGTCCGAAAGCCCCGGAACGGTGATCTCGGTGATCGGCTCGATGCGCGGGGACTGCTTCGAGGAGCCGCCCGGCGCCTTGTCGAAGGTGTAGTTCGACAGGTACTGGGTGAAGCCGATGGCCAGGATGTTGACCGCCACACCGGAGACGATGTGGTTGACGTTGAAGGTCACGGTGATGATCGCGTGCAGCAGGCCGCCGAGGGCGCCGCCGACGATGCCCATGACGACGCCGGTCCACGGACCCCACTGGTAGCCGGCCCAGGCACCGAACCAGGTGCCCAGGATCATCATGCCTTCGAGGCCGATGTTGACCACGCCCGCGCGCTCGGCCCACAGGCCGCCGAGGCCCGCGAGACCGATCGGCACGGCGAGCTGGAGGGCACCGGAGATCTGGCCGACGGAGGTCAGGTCGTCGGCACCGGAGATGACGCGGACCAGCGAGATCAGGGCGAGGCCGCCCGCGATGATCAGCAGGATCCAGGGAAGGGTGAGCTTGCGGCGGCCGCCGCCCTTCTTGGGCGCGGCGCTCGTCGCGGAAACGGTGCTGGTGCTCACGCCGCGACCTCCTTGTTGTCGGTCTTGAGGGCGTGGCCGGCGGCCAGCTCTTCGCCGACCTTCTGCTGCTGGCGGCGGATGCCGTAGCGGCGGACGAGCTCGTAGCTGACGACGACGGCGATCACGATCAGGCCCTGCATGATCGTGCCGATCTCCTGGGCGTAGCCGTTCTGGTCGAGACCGGCGGAGGTCTGCTTGATGAAGGCGAGCAGGAAGGCCGAGAAGAGGATGCCGACCGGGTTGTTGCGGCCGAGCAGCGCGACCGTGATGCCGGTGAAGCCGATGCCCAGCGGGAACGAGAGGTTGTACGTGTGGGACTCGCCGAGCAGCAGCGGCATGCCGGTCAGACCGGCGACCGCGCCCGAGATGAGCATCGCAGTCATGATCATCTTCTTGGGCTCGACGCCGGAGGCCTGCGCGGCGGACTCGCTGGCGCCGGAGGCGCGCAGGTCGAAGCCGAAGCGGGTCCGGTTCAGCACGAACCAGTAGACGATGCCGAGCGCGAAGGCCACGAAGGTGAAGCCGTAGATGTCGCCGCCCGGAAGGGACAGCGCCGGGAACCAGCCGGACTCCGGGATGTCACCGGTGGTCAGGTCGTTCGAGCCCGCCGGCTGGACACCGAAGTTCTTCGGCAGGATCAGCCAGGCGATCAGGGAGGTCGCGATGGCGTTGAGCATGATCGTGGAGACGACCTCGCTCACCCCGCGCCGGGCCTTGAGGATGCCCGCGATGCCGGACCAGAAGGCACCGGTCGCCATGGCGACGAGCACGATCAGCAGGATGTGCAGCGGACCGGGCAGCGAGACCGACGCGCCGACCACGGCCGAGACCATCGCCGCGAGGCGGTACTGGCCGTCGACGCCGATGTTGAAGAGGTTCATCCGGAAGCCGATGGCGACGGCCAGGGCTGCCAGGAAGTAGATGCCGGCCTGGTTGACGATCAGGACCTGGATGTCCTCGTAACCGGCCTGGTCGATCATGATGCGCAGCGGGTCGATCGGGTCGACGCCCGAAGCGGCCAGCACGATCATGGTCAGCACGAAGGCGCTGAGCAGTGCGAGTACGGGTCCGGCGGCCGCGAGGAGCAGCCGGTCCTTGTCGAATTTCTTCATCGGGCCTCGTCCTCCGTCGTGTCACCGTCGGCAGCGGCGGAAGGGTTGTCGTTGGCTTCCAGGTGTCCGCGGGCGGCACCGGTCATGGCGGTGCCGAGTTCCTCGGGCGTGATGGTCGCCGGGTCGGCGTCCGCGACCAGGCGGCCGCGGTAGATGACGCGCAGGGTGTCGGACAGGCCGATCAGCTCGTCCAGGTCGGCCGAGATCAGGAGCACGGCCAGGCCCTCGCGGCGGGCCTCGCGGATGGCGTCCCAGATCTGCGCCTGCGCGCCGACGTCCACACCACGGGTGGGGTGGGCGGCGATGAGGAACTTCGGGCTGTGGCTCATCTCGCGGCCGACGATCAGCTTCTGCTGGTTGCCGCCGGAGAGCGAGGCCGCGGTGACCTCGATACCGGGGGTGCGGACGTCGTACTCGCGCACGATCCGCTCGGTGTCCTTGCGGGCCGCCTTCGGGTCGAGGATGCCGCGCTTGGAGTTGGGCGCCTCGGTGACGTGGCCGAGGATGCGGTTCTCCCAGAGCGGGGACTCCAGCAGCAGGGCGTGGCGGTGGCGGTCCTCGGGGATGTAGCCGATGCCGCCCTCGCGGCGCTTGCGCGTCGGCGTGGTGGAGATGTCCTTGCCGTCCAGGGTGATGACGCCGCCGTCCGGGAGGCTCATGCCCATGAGGGCCTCGATGAGCTCCGTCTGGCCGTTGCCCTCCACACCGGCGATGCCGAGGACCTCGCCCTTGTGGATGGTGAAGTCGATGCCGGCGAGCACGTCGCGGACGACGCCGTCCGGGTCGGTCGCGCTCAGGCGCAGGTCCTGGACCTTGAGCATCGGAACGTCCGTGACCGTCGACTCGCGGGTCTCCGGGGTGGGCAGCTCGCTGCCGACCATCAGCTCGGCGAGCTGCTTGGTCGTCGCGGTCTTCGGGTCGGCGGTGCCGACCGTGGTGCCGCGGCGGATGACGGTGATGTCGTCGGCGACCTTCAGCACCTCGCCCAGCTTGTGCGAGATGAAGATGACGGTCAGGCCCTCGGCCTTGAGCTCGCGCAGGTTGTCGAAGAGCGCGTCCACTTCCTGCGGCACGAGCACCGCGGTGGGCTCGTCGAGGATGAGGGTGCGGGCGCCCCGGTAGAGGACCTTGAGGATCTCCACGCGCTGGCGGTCGGCGACGCCGAGGTCCTCGACCAGGGCGTCCGGGCGCACGCCGAGGCCGTAGGCGTCCGAGATCTCGCGGATCCGCTTGCGCGCCTTGGCACCGATGCCGTGGAGCTTCTCGCCGCCGAGGACGACGTTCTCCAGGACGGTGAGGTTGTCGGCGAGCATGAAGTGCTGGTGCACCATGCCGATGCCGCGGGCGATCGCCTCGCCGGGGTTGGCGAAGGTGACCTGTTCCCCGTCGATGGCGATGGTGCCCTCGTCCGGCTTCTGCATGCCGTAGAGGATCTTCATCAGGGTCGACTTGCCGGCACCGTTCTCACCGATGAGGGCGTGGACCGTGCCCTTGCGGACGGTGATGGCGATGTCCTTGTTGGCGACGACGCCGGGGAAACGCTTGGTGATGCCGTGCAGTTCGACTGCTGGGGGCGGGCTGGACGCGTTGATGACGCACTCTCCTTGGCGCGGAAGGAGCGGAAGGCAGGGGACAGGGCGGAAATCGGCCGGGCGGGTGGGCGGGAGTCGGACGGTATCGCGTCCACACTGCCTCTACGCGCGTAGCTCTGTCGGAAGTGAAAACTTGCGGCCAACTGGCCACAAGCAGTCACGGACACGGGCCGGAGAACGCGGCTCGGGGCCCGGGAAGCGGTGAGGACCGCCGCCCGGACCCCGGGACCACGACAGACTGTCAGACGACCTTACGGGGTGGTCTTGACGGTGATCTTCTTGGCGATGATGTCGGCCTTGGCCTTCTCCACCGCGGCGATGACGTCGGCCATCTTCTTGTACTCGGGGTTGGAGTCGGCCAGGCCGACGCCGTCGCTGTCCAGGCCGTAGCGGATCTCACCGGTCTGCGGCTTGCCGTCCTGGACCGACTTGATCAGGTTGAAGACGGCGTCGGAGACGTCCTTGGTGACGGAGGTGAGGATCTTGTCCTTGTACTTGGACAGACCCGCCTGGTTGTACTGGTCGGAGTCGACACCGATGGCCCACTTGCCGGCGGCGGCGGTGGCCTCGATGGCACCCGAACCGGCGAGACCGGCGGCGGCGTAGACCACGTCGGCGCCGTTGTCCAGCTGGCCCTTGGCGGCGGCCTTGCCCAGGTCGGGCTTGGCGAAGCCGGAGAAGTCCGGCGGCTGGGTCAGGTAGGCCGACAGCACCTTGGCGTTCGGGTTGGTGTCCTTGACGCCCTGGGTGTAGCCCGCTTCGAACTTCTTGATCAGCGGAACCTCGACACCGCCGATGAAGCCGACCGTGCCGGTCTTGGAGGCCTTGGCGGCGGCGACGCCGGCCAGGTAGGAGCCCTGCTCCTCGTTGAAGACCAGGTTCGCGACGTTCGGGCCGGTCACCGAGGTGTCGTCGATGAGGCCGAAGGTGGTCTTCGGGAACTTCTCGGCGACCTTCTTGATGGCCGGGGCATAGGCGAAACCGACGCCGATGACCGGGTTGTTGCCCTTGCGCGCGAGCTCGGTGAGGCGCTGGACCTTGTCGGCCTCGCTCTCGCCCTCGGTGGGCTCGGCCTCCGCGCCCTTGATCTTGAGCTCCTTCTCGGCCTTGTCGAGACCGGCGAAGGCGGCGTCGTTGAACGACTGGTCGCCGCGGCCACCGATGTCGTACGCGATGGCGGCGCTGGCCGCCTTCGAGTCGGAGGAGGCGGTGGAAGACCCGCCGTCGGAAGACTTCTTTCCGCCACAGGCGGTGGCCGAGAGGGCCAGCGCCGCGGACGCGATGCCCACGGTGGCGATCCTGGTGATCCGGCGCAAGGGGAGGCTCCTTCAAAACCTGACCGAAGCGCCACGACCGGCGCTGGTTTCGCCGCGATCGTAACGCGCGTAGATGTCAGTTAAAGGCCCGTTCATGAGTCGTTATCGGATCGTCGCGAACCGGACAGTGACCGATCGGTAACTCCTCACGCGTCCAGCCCTTGTGTACCAAGGGCTGGACGCGTCCGACGGGCGACGCGCGAATGTTGTACGGACTTTGGCCGCGGCTTTACCTCACATGGCCCGCGCGGCGCCCGTCGAGCAGGGCCGCGGCCGTGAAGAACTCCACTCCGACGGCGATCGCGGACTCGTCCACGTCGAAGTCACCCCGGTGCAGGTCCCGCTTGGCCGTGTCGCCCGGGGTGCGGACGCCGAGGCGGGCCATCGCGCCGGGGACGTGCTCCAGGTACCAGGAGAAGTCCTCACCGCCCAGGCTCTGCTCGGTGTCCTCGATCGCCTCGGAGCCGCGGCGCACCGACATCGCCTCGCGGAGCAGTTCGGTGATCACCGGGTCGTTGACCACCGGCGGCACCCCGCGGACGTGGTTGATCTCGAACTTGGCCCCGTGCATGGTCGCGACCTCGTCGATCGCCGCGTGGATCATGTCCGGGGCGTCGTGCCAGGCGTTCAGGTCCAGGCACCGGACGGTTCCGGACAGCTCGGCGTGCATCGGGATGACGTTGCACGCGTGGCCGGCCTCGATCCGGCCCCAGGTGACCGACATGCCCGAACGGGCGTCCATCCGGCGGGTCAGCAGGGCCGGGACGTCCACGGCGACCCGCGCGGCGGCCGTCACCAGATCGGTGGTCAGGTGCGGCCGCGCGGTGTGCCCGCCGGAGCCGGTCAGGCTGACCTCCAGGCGGTCGCAGGCCGAGGTGATGGGGCCGGGCCGCAGCCCGATCCGGCCGGCGTCTACCCGGGGGTCGCAGTGCACCGCGACGATCTTGCCCACTCCGTCCAGGACCCCGGACTCGATGGCGTCGGTCGCCCCGCCCGGGAGGACCTCCTCGGCGGGCTGGAACAGCAGCCGCACCGGCCGGGGCAGCAGGCCCTGGCGGTCGAGCTCGGCCAGGACGAGGCCGGCGCCGAGGACGACGGCGGTGTGCACGTCGTGGCCGCAGGCGTGCGCGCGGTCCGGGAAGGTCGACCGGTACGAGACGTGCGTCTTGGCATCCGGGATGGGCAGGGCGTCGATGTCCGCGCGCAGCGCCAGCATGGGGCGTACGCCGTCCCAGGTGCCGACGTCACAGATCAGGCCCGTACCGGACTTCAGCACCTGTGGTCGCAGGCCGGCTTTCTCGAGCCGGGCCTTGATCGCTGCCGTGGTGCGGAATTCCTGGTGCCCGAGCTCCGGGTGCATGTGCAAGTCCCGGCGGAAGGCGATCAGTTCGGTACGCAGGTGATCCGGAAGCTTGCCGGGCAGCTCGGGGCGCTCGGACGCGGCGGGCCGGTCGGTCTGGGACTCGCGGGACATCAACTGGTTCACCCGTTGAAGGGTAGGCGCACGGATGGGTCAACTGGCCGGGGATCACGAAAAGTTCATGCCGTTAGGGGAAAGAAACCCGGCCTCTGGACGCATGACCGGGTGGACCCGGGGGTAAACTCGCGCGCTCATCCGGCCGCAGGAGCCGCCTGGGCTGGGAGTCTGCGCACATCACGGGCGGTGTCGGTGACCCCGGCGAGGAAACTGCGGGCGCGCGGGGAGGCGGACCCGGTGAGCCATTCGGGGTCGATATCGCATACGGCGACGGTCACACCGGTACCGGCCAGCGCGTACGGCAGCGTGTGGACGACCGTGGACGGAAAGCTGACGATCGTACGTCCGACGGGTCCGCGCCGCGCGATCAGCTCCAGCGGCAGGTCCGGCCGGACGATCTCCAGCCCGGTCGCCTCGCTGAGCGTGCGCAGCTTCTCGGGGGACTCCCGGCGGTGCGCGAAGTAGCGGGTGGCGCCGTGCTCCAGGGTCAGGGCGCGCACCGCCTCCAGGTAGCGGTCCGGGTCCACCACGCCGGTCTCCACGAGGGAGGTGCCGACGAGGTCGGTGCCCTTGGTCAGGCGGGGCGGGCCGAAGCGGGCGCGGGTCCAGGCGAAGTCGTTGACGCGCAGCGCCATCCCGGGCAGCGGGACGACGGGCATGGAGGTGAAGACCTCCACCTGCCGGCCGGGGCCCGGGGTCAGCCGGCGCCGGGCCCGCCCGGAGACCGGGGCGTAGGCGAGCTCCTTGATCCGGCCGAGGGGGCCGCCGCCGGCGCGGTGCCAGCGGCGGAGCCGTTCGCCGCGGCCGGCCTGCGCCAGGAACTCCATGGTGGCGGTGCCGTCGTCGACGACGACCAGTTCCTTCGCCCGGGCCGGGACCAGCAGGAGCTGGACGAACCGGGAGAAGGGGTCGCCGACGACGATCCGTTCGGCCCGGCGGACCTGTCCGGCGAGCGCCGCCAGTGCCCTGAAGGGTGCGCCGGCGCCGCCGCGGGCCTCCTGCCACTGCACGGAGTGTCCCTCGTCCCTGGCGATGCCGCAGACGCGGCGCAGCTGGCCGCGGGACATCGGGTCGGTGGGCGGGAGCACCACGATGCGCAGTCGCTGCGCGGGGTACTCGGGGGCGGGGGCCGGGGCGGCGCCGGCCGCGCGGCGGGCCTGGCGCGGGACGCCGTCCAGCCGCGGACCCCGGGGCACGGCGCTTTCCGCGTGCGCCCACTCCAGCACGTTCAGGAGTTGGACCGGACTCTCGACGAACGCCAGCGTGGGGCCGGAAGGGGTCACCGGGTACTCCTCGTCTCGGGGGCGGAGCGCGGGTCAGACGGCGGCGAGTTCGCCCTGGACGCGGCGGAGCTTCTTCATGGGGCCCAGCTCGGACTCGTAGACGCGCTTGATGCCGTCGCCGAGGGCGGTCTCGATGGTGCGGATGTCGCGGACCAGACGGGTGAGGCCGCCGGGCTCGACGGAGGCGGCCTGGTCGGAGCCCCACATCGCGCGGTCGAGGGTGATGTGACGCTCGACGAAGGTGGCGCCGAGGGCGACGGCGGCGAGGGTGGTCTGCAGGCCCGTCTCGTGGCCGGAGTAGCCGATCGGGACGTTGGGGTACTCCTCCTGGAGGGTGTTGATCACCCGCAGGTTGAGCTCCTCGGCCTTGGCCGGGTAGGTGGAAGTGGCGTGGCAGAGAAGGATGTTGTCGCTGCCGAGCACCTCCACGGCGTGGCGGATCTGGCGCGGGGTGGACATGCCGGTGGAGAGGACGACGGTGCGGCCGGTGGCGCGCAGGGCGCGCAGCAGCTCGTCGTCGGTGAGGGAGGCGGAGGCCACCTTGTGGGCGGGGAGGTCGAACTTCTCCAGGAAGGCGACGGCCTCGGTGTCCCACGGGGAGGCGAACCAGTCGATGCCGCGCTTGGCGCAGTGCTCGTCGATGGCGCGGTACTCGGCCTCGCCGAACTCGACGCGGTGGCGGTAGTCGATGTAGGTCATGCGGCCCCAGGGGGTGTCGCGCTCGATGTCCCACTGGTCGCGCGGGGTGCAGATCTCGGGGGTGCGCTTCTGGAACTTGACGGCGTCGCAGCCGGCTTCGGCGGCGGCGTCGATGAGGGCGAAGGCGTTGCCGAGGTCGCCGTTGTGGTTGATGCCGATCTCGCCGACGACGTAGACGGGGTGGCCGGGGCCGGCGATGCGCGAACCGAAGGCGCGGGTACGGGCGTTGGGGGTGACGGCGGCGGTCATGGCAGGTGACGTCCTTCGTTCGGTGCGCGGGGGGTCGAGCGGGGCGAACAGCGGGGCGAGCAGGCGGGCCCGCTCCAGGTCGTGCGGGTCGTCGATCTCCAGGACCCGTGCGGGGTCGGTGGCGACGGGGAGGGTGCGGCCGAAGAACCGGTGCCGGGCGGCCCGGAAGCCGGCGGTGTCCATGGCGTAGGCGGCGCCGGTCTCCAGGAGGTCCTGGGGGCGGTCCTGGCGGCGGGGACGGACGGCCTTGTCGTGGTTGACGCCGCTGCCTTCGCCGTCCTGCTCCCGCCAGAGGAAGCCGTGGAAGGGGGCGACGGTGAGGGCCGAGTCGGCCGCGCCGGTGGCGACGGCGGCGGCGACCGACTCGACGTCGGAGGGGGTGAGGAAGGGGCTGGTGCACTGGACGAGGAGGACCACGTCCACGGCGAGGGAGTGCAGTTCCTCGAAGGCGTCGAGGGCGTGCAGCAGGGCGGCTTCGCTGCTCGCCGTGTCGCCGGAGATGGCGGCCGGGCGGGAGATCACGTCGGCGCCGGCGGCGCGGGCGGCGTCGGCGATGCCCGCGGAGTCGGTGGAGACCACCACGTCGGTGACGGTCGGCGCGCCGAGGCAGGCCCGGACGGCCCGCGCCACGAGCGGCACCCCGGCCACCTCGGCGAGGTTCTTGCCCGGAACCCCCTTGGATCCGCCACGCGCCGGAATCACGGCGAGCACACGGGGGTTCACAGCTCCCCCATCCGGCGGATCACGGGGGCCACGCGCTGCACCCCGTGCCGGTACGCACCCCGGGCCGCCTCCCGCAGGTACGACCGCAGCCGCTGCCGCACGCGGGACTCGCCCGCCGTCGGGCGGACGGCCCCGGGCAGCGGTGTCCCGTCGGGCGCGAGGTGATGCCGGGCGAGGATCCCGGGCAGGTAACCGGGGGCGGTGGTGAGCGTGTAGTAGGGAGCGGGGGCGGATAGCCTCTCCTGCCCCAGCAGCACTGCGAGCCTCTCCCGCGCGGCGGCGTACGCGTCGCCCGCGGCGGGCGCGGCACCCGGAGGGCGGACTCCCTGGGCGGCCAGCCAGTCCGCGTCCCCCTGCGGGAGCAGCCCGGCGTCGAGCTGGTCCCACGAGGCCAGGCAGCCCGAGCCCAGGAAGTGGTGGTTGCCGAGGGCCTCGCGGATGCCGAGGTCGGTGAGGACGGCCGTCGGGATGGAGCGGTGCAGGGATTCCAGGGCGGCGGTGGAGGAGACGGTGACCAGCAGGTCGGCGCCGTCCAGGACCTCGCCCATGTTCCCGTACACCAGGCGGCAGTTGGGCGGAAGCCCGCCCGGGACCCTGGCGGCGAGCCGCTGGTACGGCTGCTCCTCCAGGTGCGTGGTGTGCTCCCCGGGCCGGCTGCGCAGCTTGATCAGCACTTCGCGGTCCGGGTGCAGCCGCGCGTGCCCGGCCGCCCGCTCCAGCAGGTACGCGCGGTCGGCGCGGCTGTCGGGGACGGAGGGCTGGACGGCGAAGACCACCGTGTGGGCGCGGCTCCCGGCCGGCTCGTACGGTGCCCCGCCCAGGAACGGCAGCGCGGTCTCGGTGACCGCGCCCGCGTCCGCCCCGACCCCCTCGTACACGGCGCGGAACCGCTCCGCGTCGTGGCGGGAGTTGGCGAGGACGAGGTCGGCCCCGTGCCGCAGCAGCAGCCCGTCGGCGAGCTTCTCGTAGACGACGCCCACGTACCCGGTGACGAGGACGGGCCGGGCCGCGGGGGCGGGCCACAGGGCGCGGGCCCCGTGCAGGACGGCCTGGACGGCTCCACCGACGAGGGCGAGGACGACCACGTCGTACTCCTCGCGTCCGAGTTCGGCGAGGAACTGCGCGCAGGTCACCTCGGTCAGCCGGTCGGCCCGTACCCCCACCTCGCCGAGCTGGCGCGCGGTCGGTGTGGCGCGGCCGCGCAGCAGGTAGCCGGTGAGCTGGTGGTCGGGCACGAGACGGCGGGCGGTGAGCGCGCCCCATTTCCATCGCGTATCGGAATCGGCGAGTACGGCGACGCGTTTGCGTTCTGGCACGCCGCAGAAGCTATTCCGCAATTTCGGTGATCGGCCCAACGAATGCACAACAGAGGGTTAACAACCCGTCGACGGATTGCGAATCCGCCCGGGTTAACGCGCCCGCCCCGCGCCGTTCATGTGGAATCCTCATCCGGGCCACAGTGAATGCCGAGCGGCGTCCTAATGTCCTGCAGGTGCCCAAGCTCTCTGTTGTCGTGCCGTTCTACAACGTGCAGACATACGCACCGGATGCCCTGAAGAGTCTCGAACTCAACGCCCGGGATGATTTCGAGTTCCTGCTCGTCGACGACTGCTCGACGGACGGGACGCCCGGCCTGCTGGAGCGGGCGGCGCGCGAGCTGCCCGGGGCGGTGCTCCTCAGACACGAGCGGAACGGCGGCCTGGCCACCGCACGGAACACCGGCCTGGACGCGGCCCGCGGCGAGTACCTCGCCTTCCTGGACGGCGACGACTGGCTGGCCCCCGGCCACCTTGCCCGGACCCTGGCCGCCATAGAGGCTCTGAGCTGCGATTTCGTCCGCACCGATCATGTGCAGTGCACGGGCAGGGCGCGCAGCGTGCGCCGCGTCCCCTACGGGCCGGAGTCGGTCGTGGCCGACCCGCGCTCCGCGATCCTGCCCGCGGACCGGGCCACCTCGGTGGACTACCCGTACGCGTGGGCCGGCATGTACCACCGGCGGCTGCTGGACCGCGGGCTGCTGCACTTCACCGACGGGCTGCGCACGGCCGAGGACCGGCCGTGGATCTGGCGGCTGCACCGGGAGGCGGCCTCCTTCGCCGCGGTCGGAATGCCCGGAATCTTCTACCGGCGCGGGGTTTCCACCTCGCTGACGCAAATCGGCGACGAACGGCAGCTCGATTTCATCCGCGCATTCGATCAGGTGGTGTCGGAGGTCATCGCGGACCGGGAATCCGATCTGCTGCTCCCGAAAGCCGTCCGAACATATTGCGCGATTATCGCTCATCATTTCGGCTCCATCGAGAGGTTCGAACCGGCTGTGGCCAGAAAACTCCGTTCGATGAGTGCGGCCGCGCTCGGCCGCATGCCCCAGGACGTGCTGGACCGGGTCCTGGACTCGATGGACCTGGAGCGCTCCACCCTGCTGCGCCGCGTGCGCGCCGGCGGCGGCCGGCTCGCCGGGATGGCCGGGATGGCCGGTCTCACCGCCCGCACCCGCCGCAAGGGCCCCGCCGGCCGCACCGCCTCCGCCCCGGGGGCGACGGCCTGATGCCCACGCAGATCTTCCTGGCCTCCACCCTCTACGGCACGGCCACCCTCGCCGCGGGCATCGACGCCGGCTCCTTCCCGCCCGCCGGCCGCCGTATCCTGCTGACCAGCAACCACTCCGTCACCGCCGAGGTCAGCCCCGGCGTCGCGGACATGCCGGGCTTCGCCGCCCTGCGCACCCGCTTCGACGAGGTGCTCGACTGGAACCGGGTCATCGCGCCGCAGCACCCGAGCACCTGGGCCCCGCGCACGGAGGACGTCCCGCTGTGGGAACGGCAGCTGCGCACCCTGTGGGGCCTGGGCGAGGACCGCGTCGAGCTGATCGTCGAATCCCTCCAGGTGCCGCCCGCCCAGACCCTGTGCCGCCTCTTCCCGGGGGCCGCGGTCGACGTCTACGCCGACGGGCTGATGAGCTACGGGCCCACCCGCTTCCGCCTCGACGCGCAGCTCGGGATGCGGGTCCGGCGGGTGCTCCACCTGGACCTCGTACCGGGACTGGAGCCGCTGCTGCTGACCGAGTTCGCGGTTCCGGCCGAGCTGGTGCCGGCGGAGCCGTTCCTGAAGGTCCTGGCGGAGCTGCCCGCGCACGACACCGGCCTGGACGGCATCGGGGGGTCCCCGGCGCTGCTCCTGGGCCAGTACCTCTCCGCGCTCGACCTCATGAGCCCGGACGAGGAGGAGGAGCTGCACGTCTCGATGGTCCGGGGCGCGCACGCCCGGGGCCACACCGAGCTCGTCTTCAAACCGCACCCCAGCGCCCCGGCCGCCTACTCGCGCCGCGCGCAGGCGGAGGCCGAGCGGCTCGGCGCCCGCCTGACCGTGATCGACGGCCCGCTCCTGGCCGAGGCCCTCTACCAGCGGCTGAACCCGGCGCTGGTCGTCGGCTGCTTCTCCACCGGCCTGCTGACCGCCGCCACGCTGTACGGGCTCCCGGTGGCCCGCACCGGCACGGAGGCCATACTGGCCCGTCTGGCCCCGTACCCGAACAGCAACCGGATCCCGCTGACGCTGGTGGACGCCCTGGTCCCGGACCTCGCCGACCCCCGGGGCACGGCGGGCGAGGCCCCTGCCGACCTCGCCGCCCTGGTCACCGCCGTCGGGTTCACGATGCAGCCGAACGTCCTCGCCGCGCGCCGGCCGGCCGCCGAGGCCTACCTCGCCGGGCACCTGACCGACCGCACCCGTCGCTACTTCACCCGCCGCCGGCTGACGGCCCTGGGCCTGCCGGGCGGCATCCCGGCCGGGCTGTCCTTCCTGCCGCGCAGCCGGGCGGTGCGGCGCGTGGCCCGGCGGCTGCGCCGGGCGCTGGGCTGACCGGCGCCGGCGCTCAGCTGACGGCGAGCTTGGCCGCGAAGCCGAGGAACAGCACGCCCGCCGCCGAGGTCGCCCCGGCCGACAGCCGCTTGCGCCGCCGGAACGCGGCGGACAGCCGGGTACCGCCGAAGATCAGCAGCGTCAGGTACAGGAAGCTGCCGGTCTGCAGCAGCCCGCCCAGGACCAGGAACGACAGGGCCGGGTAGGCGTAGGACGGGTCCACGAACTGCACGAAGAACGACATCAGGAAGAGGATGGCCTTCGGGTTGAGCAGGCTGATCACCAGCGCCCGCCGGTAGGGCCGCTCGCTCTCGCCCGGGTCGGCGGGGGCGGCGGCCGGCGCCTCGTCCCGTTCCCGGCGCGTGCGCCACAGCGCCCAGGCGCCCCGCATCATCCCGACGGCCAGCCACGCCAGGTACCCGGCTCCGAGGGTCTTCACGACGGTGAACACCAGCGGGCTCGCCTGCAGCAGCGCCCCGGCGCCGACCGCGGTCAGCGCCATGAGGACGGCGTCGCCGGTGAACACGCCGGCGGCGGCCTTGTACCCGGTGCGCACCCCGCGGCGAGCGGCGACGGACAGCACATAGAGCGAGTTCGGCCCCGGCAGCAGAATGATCAGCACCAGGCCGGCGAGATAAGTCGGAAGATCTGTCACACCCAGCATGTGCAGGAGTGTCCCACAAAGACGCACCTGTCAGTCCAGCGGCGCTTCCAGTGGGCACAGTCACCATGCGGAATCGACCGGTTCGTACGTCCCCCACACCTCCCGCAGCGCCCCGCACACCTCCCCCACCGTGGCCCGCGCCCGCAGCGCCTCCTTCATCGGATAGAGCACGTTCTCCGTCCCGGCCGCCGCCTCCCGCAGCGCCCCGAGCGCCGCCTCCACCGCCGCCCCGTCCCGCTCCGCCCGCAGCCGGGCGAGGGCCTCGCACTGCCGCGTCTCGATGGCCGGGTCCACCCGCAGCGGCTCGTACGGCTCCTCCCGCTCCAGCGCGAACCGGTTGACCCCGACCACCACGCGCTCCCCGCCCTCGGTCTCCTGCGCGATGCGGTAGGCGTTCCGCTCGATCTCCCCCTTCTGGAAGCCGTTCTCGATCGCGGCCACCGCCCCGCCCTGGTCCTCGACCCGCCGCATCAGGCCGAGGGCGGCCGCCTCCAGCTCGTCGGTCATCCGCTCCACCGCGTACGAGCCCGCGAAGGGGTCCACGGTGTGCGGCACGTCCGTCTCGTACGCGAGCACCTGCTGGGTGCGCAGCGCGAGCCGGGCGGACTTCTCCGTCGGCAGCGCGATCGCCTCGTCGAAGGAGTTGGTGTGCAGCGACTGCGTGCCGCCGAGCACGGCGGCCAGGGCCTGCACGGCCACCCGTACGAGATTCAGCTCGGGCTGCTGCGCCGTCAGCTGGACCCCGGCGGTCTGGGTGTGGAAGCGCAGCATCAGCGACTTCGGGTCCCGGGCCCCGAACTCCTCGCGCATGACCCGGGCCCAGATCCGGCGGGCCGCGCGGAACTTCGCGACCTCCTCCAGCAGGGTGGTGCGGGCGACGAAGAAGAAGGAGAGCCGGGGCGCGAACTCGTCGACCGCCATCCCGGCCGCCAGCGCCGTACGGACGTACGCGATGCCGTCGGCGAGGGTGAAGGCCACCTCCTGCGCGGGCGAGGCCCCCGCTTCGGCCATGTGGTAGCCGGAGATGGAGATGGTGTTCCACTTGGGGATCTCGGCCCGGCAGTAGCGGAAGGTGTCGGCCGTCAGCCGCAGCGAGGGCCCGGGCGGGAAGATGTACGTGCCGCGCGCGATGTACTCCTTCAGGACGTCGTTCTGGACCGTCCCGGTCAGCTGCGCGCCCCCGATCCCGTGCTCCTCGGCGACCAGTTGGTACAGCAGCAGCAGGAGCGCCGCGGGGGCGTTGATGGTCATCGAGGTGGAGACCCGGTCGAGGGGGATCCCGTCGAACAGGATCCGCATGTCGTCGACGGAGTCGATCGCGACCCCGACCTTGCCGACCTCGCCGTGCGCGAGCGGGGCGTCGGAGTCGTGCCCCATCTGCGTCGGCAGGTCGAAGGCCACCGACAGCCCCGTCCCGCCGCCGGCGATGAGCTGCCGGTACCGGGCGTTGGACTCGGCGGCCGTCCCGAAGCCGGCGTACTGCCGCATGGTCCACGGCCGGCCGGTGTACATGGTCGGGTAGATGCCCCGGGTGTACGGGAATGCCCCTGGCTGCCCCAGTTCGGTCTCCGGGTCCCATCCCGTCAGATCGCCGGGCCCGTAGACGGGTTCGATCGGGTTTCCGCTCTCGGTACGTGCCATGTGACGAAACCTCCGTAGAGCGACGGGGCCCCGGGCTGGTACAACCTCCCCGGCGAACACCGGGGGAGCGCCCCGGCCGCTCATCGCTTCGTAAGGCCGCGGACGGGCCCTGGTCACAATGGCGCAACATCCCGGGGCGGAGTGCAACTCTCCACGCGCGCGGAGCATCACCTAGGTACACGACGTAGAAATCGGGGGACTGCTAATGCACCGCCAGAGAGTCATAATCCGTGCGCTCGGGGTGGCCACCGCCGTCGCGCTCGCCGCGACCGCCTGCGGGCCGCAGAAGGCGGAGTCCACGGGCTCCGCCTCCTCGGCTCCGTCCTCGCCCGCGGCGGGGCCCTCCACCGAAGCGTCGCCGTCCGCGGACAACAAGCCGGCCGAGGCCTCGCCGTCGGCCTCGCCCTCCGCCTCGGCGTCCCCCTCCTCCTCGCCTTCGCCCACCGTGAAGCAGATCATGGCCAACGGCGACGACAGCGACGAGGTGCGCGAGCTCCAGGCCCGCCTGAAGCAGCTGGGGCTGATGACGGTCGCACCGACCGGTTTCTACGGCACGAAGACCACCGCGGCCGTCAAGTCCTTCCAGTCGAAGAACGGGCTGAACCCCACCGGTTCGGTCGACGAGGCCACCTGGAAGAAGATCCAGGCCGCCACCAAGAAGCCCACCGAGGACGAGCTGCGCCCGCCGACCACCAACGAGGTCGACGCGCCGGACCCGCGCTGCATGACGGGCCGGGTCATGTGCATCAGCAAGGAGAGCCGCACCCTCGCCTGGATGATCGACGGCAAGGTCGTCTCCACGATGGACGTGCGCTTCGGCTCGGAGAACACCCCGACCCGCGAGGGCGAGTTCAAGGTGGAGTGGAAGGCCAAGGACTGGACGTCGACGATCTACCACACGCCGATGCCGTACTCGATGTTCTTCAGCCGCGGCCAGGCGGTGCACTACTCGGCCGACTTCGCGGCCCGCGGCTACGCCGGCGCCTCGCACGGCTGCGTGAACGTCCGGGACAAGGGGAAGCTGTCGGCCCTCTTCGACCAGGTGCAGGTCGGCGACAAGGTCGTCGTCTACTGGTGAGGCCGGGGCCGGTGCGCCGGGGGCCCTGCGGCGGGCAGGTCGTGAAGTAGAGGGCGCGGGCAGGGCCGGGGGAACGTGCCCCGCCCGCGCCGGTTGCGCAGAGCCCAGGGGTACGGGGGGAACCCCGGCTCATGCGCGGCCGATGACCAGTCGGCTCGTTACGTACTGCGTCACCGGTTCGAAAAGTGTTACAGGCGGGTGAGCGGATGTGTCAGGTCATGTGCCGGAGGCATCTTCCGGAGCCTCACGGATCAGCTGTGGGTCGCCAGCGGGGTCCCCGAGAGCGCCGGCGCCAGGGACGGGGCCTTGAGCACGTTGTCCTTCGGAGCCTCGGCGGTGCGGCCGCCGTCGGTGACCCCGTCGAGCAGCGCCTCGCAGTAGTACGGAATGCGCGCGAGGCCGTTGGCCAGGGCCGAGAGCCGCTTGCGCCGGTCGGCGTCGAGGTGGCCGGCCCGGTAGTCCTTGCAGAGGTCCACGGCCCTGCGGTGGTTCTCCCGGTCCCGGTCGCGGTCCTTGCCGCTGCTTCCGGTTCCGCCTCCGCTGCCGAACGCCTCCCGCTCCCCGTCCTTGCCGCCCTGGGCGTCCTTGCCCGAGCCGTCGGAGCCGGTGGCGCCCGGTGAGGCACCGCCGCCGCCCGCGGCCGCGCCGTCCGTCGTACGGCCACCGCTGCCGTCCGTGGGCACGGCCGTGCCCGCCGCGGCCGACTCCCCGGAGCCGTCCGGAAGCGGGTTCGGCCGGAACTGCGGGGTCAGGGTGGGCGAGTCGCTCTCGGTGCCCTGGGCCGTGGTCCCGTCCGCGCTGACGGACATCGCCGGGCCGGGGCCCGCCGTGGTGCGCCGCGGCTGGTCCAGCAGTCCGGCTCCCGCCGCGGCGGCCAGTCCGCCGACCGCGATGCTCGCCAGGGCGGCCGCCAGGCCGAACCGGACGGGCCGCAGGGACCGGCCGCGCCGCGCCGCGGGGGCCGAGCCGCCGCCGATGAGGGTGCGGCCGAGGTCGACCACGGGTGCGCCGGAGCCGGAGCCGGACCGGCCCGCGCGGGCTCCGGCCGCACCGTGCGCCGTACCGCGCGCCGTGCGGAAGGCGGCGAGCGCCGCGGCCTCGCCGGGCAGCTCTCCGCCCGCCGGCGCGGGGGCGCCCAGCGCATCGAGGGAGTCGAGGGCGGCCCGCAGCCGGGCGGCTTCGTGCCGGGCTCGGGGTTCGGCGGCCGGCCCCACAGGTTCCACCGGTTCTCCGCGCAGCAGTTTTTCCGCCGCGGCTCCGTCCAGCCACCTGTCGCGCTCGTCGGCCATCACATGTCCTTCTGCGTCCGCCAACGTGAATGCGTCACACCGGTTTGTTCTACGAGGCCCCCGCCATGGCCGCGCTGCGCGGGTACGGCGTCGAGATCCCTCCCGCCCCCGCCGTCCCGTGCCTGGCCACCGGCATTATGGCCGACCCGGCCCTCCGGATCCGAGTCCGCATCCGGCCCCGGTTGGTCACCGAGGAGCTCGGCGAGCTTCTTGAGGCCCCGGTGGGCGGCCGTGCGTACGGCTCCGGGCCGCTTGCCGAGGGTCTCGGCGGCGCTCTTGGCGTCCAGGCCGACCACCACCCGCAGGACCACGGCTTCCGCCTGGTCCTGCGGAAGCTGCGCGATGAGCGCCATGGTCGTGCCGGTGGAGAGGGACTCCATCGCCGCGCCGGCGGTGTCGCAGTCGGCGGCCCAGCCTGTGAGCTCCGTCTCGTCGCCGCCGATGGCGGGGCGGCGGCCGCGCATGCGGATGTGGTCCAGGGCGCGGTTGCGGGCGATGCGGGCGGCCCAGCCGCGGAAGCGGTCGGCGTCGCCGGTGAAGGAGTCGAGGTCGCGGGCGATCTGCAGCCAGGCCTCGGAGGTCACGTCCTCCGCGTCGCCGTCCCCGACGAGCGTGCGTACGTATCCGAGCAGGCGCGGGTGCACGGCGCGGTACACAGTACGGAACGCGTTCTCGTCGCCGTCCTGTGCCGCGAGCACCGCGGCGGTCAGCTCCGCGTCGTCCCCCAGCAAAGTCCCCAACCCGTTCACTGTCCTGTACGTGTGGCGCAAATCAGCACGTTACGGCTTTCAAGTACCTCTCGTCCACGAGTTGTACAACCAGCAACCAACCCTGCGCGGAGCGAGGTGTGACAGAAAACGCACTCCGGGCGCTGACAGGGGTACGGGCTTGTCGCACGAGTCCGTGACGGATGGCGACCGGGGCCTCTCCTGTGGGGGGTGGCGGCCTCGGTCGCCCTCCCCTTCTCGTTCACGCCTCTGGCGCCCACGTCATCCTTTCGGCTCACTTCCGGGTGAAATCCTCGAATGGGTACGACACAGCCTGCCCTGCGTCGATAGCGTGGCGGTACACCCGCGCCACGCCCCGAGGAGCCCCTCGCTGTCCAGCCACCTTCCGGCACAGGCCCGCGGCAGTTCCGACTCCTCTCACGGCTCCGGGCTGGCGCGGTTCAACGCCCTGTCCCCCGAATCCGCCCAGGCCGCCCTGATGCACTGCTGCGGCAGCCGGCGCTGGGCCCACCGGGTGGCCGCACACCGCCCTTACCCGGATTCCGACGCTTTGCTCGCCGCCGCGGACGAGGCTTCGTACGACCTCTCCCAATCGGACCTGTCGGAGGCGCTGGACGCCGAATTCTCGGCGGAGCTGGCCCACGGGGCTCCGTACGCCGCACTGCTGGCGCTCGACGCGGCCCACGCCGAATACGAACGGAAGTTCGGCCACGCCTTCGTGATCTGCCTCGACGGGCATCCGCCGGAGGAGCAGGCGGACCAGCTCCTGGGCGCGATCCGGCGTCGAATGGGTCACGAGGTGGACGAGGAACGCTCGATCTCCGCCGACGAGCTGCGGCGGGTCGCACAGGCCCGGCTGCTGGACCTGACGCGCTGGCTGACCTCGGCGGATGGGCCGTCTGCAACGGAAATCGGGCTATTCGCGCCTGTGGGATAGTCCGTACGTGCCTGTTTGATCACACCGAAGACCCCCGGGCGAAGGAACCGACAAAGCGTCGCTACGATGTGCGGGGCCGGAGGACCGTACCCGGCCGGGCCCGACCGACAACGAAGCCGGCTGGCCCCCACCCCGCTTCCGGAGGGTTTTCCGTGCCGGCTGGAACGTTGTACCGCGGCCGGGAAGGAATGTGGTCCTGGGTGGCTCATCGAGTCACCGGCGTCCTCATTTTCTTCTTCCTGTTCGTACACGTCCTCGACACCGCTCTCGTTCGCGTCTCCCCCGAGGCGTACGACGATGTCGTGGCTACCTACAAGACCCCGATCGTCGCGCTGCTGGAGTACGGCCTCGTCGCCGCAATCCTCTTCCACGCGCTCAACGGTCTCCGTGTCATCGCTGTGGACTTCTGGTCCAAGGGCCCGCGCTACCAGAAGCAGATGCTCTGGACCGTCGTGAGCATCTGGATCGTGCTGATGGCCGGGGCCGTGTACCCCGTCCTGAACCACGCGTACCTCGAACTGTTCGGGAAGTGACACGCATGTCTTCTGACACTTCTTCCGTCAACATGGCCAAGGGCATCAGCGACGTGGAGGGCGACTCCCTCTACGACATCGAGAACCCGGCGCCGTACATCGAGGCCCCGCGCAAGCGCACGGGCAAGACCCCGCGCTCGACCCGCGGCAACTTCGAGATGGTCGCGTGGCTCTTCATGCGCCTCTCGGGCATCGTCCTCGTCGTCCTGGTCATCGGCCACCTGCTGATCCAGCTGGTGCTCGACGGCGGCGTGTCCAAGATCGGCTTCGCCTTCGTGGCCGGCCGCTGGGCGTCCCCGTTCTGGCAGGTCTGGGACCTGTTGATGCTGTGGCTGGCCATGCTGCACGGCGCCAACGGTCTGCGTACGGTCATCAACGACTACGCGGAGCGCGCCAACACGCGGCTGTGGCTGAAGGGCCTGCTCTACACCGCCACGGTGTTCACCATCCTTCTGGGCACGCTGGTGATCTTCACCTTCGACCCGAACATCCGCTAGGCAACGGGGCTGAGGCGAAACCAATGAAGATCCACAAGTACGACACCGTCATCGTCGGCGCCGGTGGCGCGGGCATGCGCGCCGCCATCGAGGCGACGAAGCGCAGCCGCACCGCCGTGCTGACGAAGCTCTACCCCACCCGCTCCCACACGGGCGCCGCGCAGGGCGGCATGGCCGCCGCGCTCGCCAACGTGGAGGACGACAACTGGGAGTGGCACACCTTCGACACGGTCAAGGGCGGTGACTACCTGGTCGACCAGGACGCCGCCGAGATCCTGGCGAAGGAGGCCATCGACGCGGTCCTCGACCTGGAGAAGATGGGCCTGCCGTTCAACCGCACCCCGGACGGCACCATCGACCAGCGCCGCTTCGGCGGCCACTCCCGCAACCACGGCGAGGCCCCGGTCCGCCGGTCCTGCTACGCCGCGGACCGCACCGGCCACATGATCCTCCAGACGCTGTACCAGAACTGCGTCAAGGAGGGCGTGGAGTTCTTCAACGAGTTCTACGTCCTGGACCAGCTCCTGGTCGAGGAGGACGGCGTCAAGAAGTCGGCCGGTGTGATCGCGTACGAGCTCGCCACCGGCGAGATCCACGTGTTCCAGGCCAAGGCCGTCATCTACGCCTCCGGCGGCACCGGCAAGTTCTTCAAGGTGACCTCCAACGCGCACACCCTCACGGGTGACGGCCAGGCGGCCTGCTACCGCCGCGGCCTGCCGCTGGAGGACATGGAGTTCTTCCAGTTCCACCCGACGGGCATCTGGCGCATGGGCATCCTGCTGACGGAGGGCGCCCGCGGTGAGGGCGGCATCCTCCGCAACAAGGACGGCGAGCGCTTCATGGAGAAGTACGCGCCGGTCATGAAGGACCTTGCGTCCCGTGACGTCGTCTCCCGCTCCATCTACACCGAGATCCGCGAGGGCCGCGGCTGCGGTCCGGCCGGCGACCACGTGTACCTGGACCTGACGCACCTCCCGCCGGAGCAGCTCGACGCGAAGCTCCCGGACATCACCGAGTTCGCGCGCACCTACCTGGGCATCGAGCCGTACACGGACCCGATCCCGATCCAGCCCACCGCGCACTACGCCATGGGCGGCATCCCGACCAACGTCGAGGGTGAGGTCCTGGCGGACAACACCACCGTCGTCCCCGGCCTGTACGCGGCCGGCGAGGTCGCGTGCGTGTCGGTGCACGGCGCGAACCGCCTGGGCACCAACTCGCTGCTGGACATCAACGTCTTCGGCAAGCGCTCGGGCATCGCGGCGGCCGCCTACGCCCACGAGAACGACTACGTCGAGCTGCCGGAGAACCCGGCGCAGCAGGTCGTCGAGCTCGTCGAGCACCTGCGCAACTCCACGGGCAAGGAGCGGGTCGCCGACCTGCGCCTGGAGCTCCAGGAGACGATGGACGCGAACGTGATGGTGTTCCGTACGGAGCAGACCATCAAGACCGCGGTCGAGAAGATCGCGGAGCTGCGCGAGCGCTACAAGAACGTGTCCGTCCAGGACAAGGGCAAGCGCTTCAACACGGACCTGCTGGAGGCAATCGAGCTGGGCAACCTGCTCGACCTCGCCGAGGTCATGGCCGTGTCCGCGCTGGCGCGCAAGGAGTCCCGCGGCGGCCACTACCGCGAGGACTACCCGAACCGCGACGACGTCAACTTCATGCGCCACACCATGGCGTACCGCGAGGTAGGCGCCGACGGCAAGGACTCCGTCCGGCTGGACTACAAGCCCGTCGTCGTCACCCGCTACCAGCCGATGGAGCGTAAGTACTGATGGCCACCCCGACCATGAGCAAGACGGACCAGATGGAGGCCGCGGCCGCGGCCTCGCCCTTCATCACGGTCACGTTCCGGATCCGCCGCTTCAACCCCGAGATCTCGGACGAGGCGCAGTGGCAGGACTTCCAGATCGAGATCGACCCGAAGGAGCGCGTGCTCGACGGTCTCCACAAGATCAAGTGGGACCTCGACGGCACGCTGACCTTCCGCCGCTCGTGCGCGCACGGCATCTGCGGCTCCGACGCGATGCGGATCAACGGCAAGAACAGGCTCGCCTGCAAGACGCTGATCAAGGACATCAACCCGGAGAAGCCGATCACCATCGAGGCCATCAAGGGCCTCACGGTGATGAAGGACCTCGTCGTCGACATGGAGCCCTTCTTCCAGGCGTACCGGGACGTCATGCCGTTCCTGGTCACCAAGGGCAACGAGCCGACGCGCGAGCGCCTGCAGTCGGCGGAGGACCGCGAGCGGTTCGACGACACGACGAAGTGCATCCTGTGCGCGGCCTGCACCTCCTCCTGCCCGGTGTTCTGGAACGACGGCCAGTACTTCGGCCCGGCGGCGATCGTCAACGCGCACCGCTTCATCTTCGACTCGCGTGACGAGGCCGGCGAGCAGCGGCTGGAGATCCTTAACGACAAGGACGGCGTGTGGCGCTGCCGCACGACCTTCAACTGCACCGACGCGTGCCCGCGCGGCATCGAGGTCACGAAGGCCATCCAGGAAGTGAAGCGTGCGCTGATCACGCGCCGCTTCTAGCCTTCTGGACGGACTCCGTCCGTCGGCTCCGGCTGAGACCGCTGCACCGCTGAGGCCCGTACCCCTTCCCGGGGTACGGGCCTCAGCGGTCGCCGCCGGCGCGGCCGTCGCCTCGCACCCTCCCCGCGCACTGGAAGCCGATCACGGTGGGCCAGTTGATGAGCCACACCAGCGGCCTGGGGCTGGCCCGGTGCCGGCCGACCCGAGCGAGATCGAGCCGTGGGCCTGGGCCGCGGGCGGGATGATCTCCAACGCCCCGGATCTGGAGCGCTTCATGACCGCCCTGCTGCGCGGCCGGCCGGCCGGCTGCTGCGGCCCGCCGAGCAGCGGCAGCTGTTCGCCGTGCCGGCGCTCTCTTCGGAGGGCGTGAAGGACAGGGACCGGTTCTGCATGGGCGGTCTGATGCGCCACGAGATCGGCGGGACCGTGGTGTGGGGCAAGACGGGGTCCATGGGCGCTCCGTCAGCGGGGTGTTCGGCACCGAGCACGCTCTGCGTGCGCACATCGGAGAGCTGGTGGCCGCGGCTCTCTGACCGGGGTACGGAGCAGGGGGTCCCTGTGGAAGGATCGGCCGCATGAGTGATCAGCAGCCGAATCCGTACGCGAGCGACCCCTCCCAGGGCGGGGACGCCTACAAGTGGGGCCCGGGCGAGGCCAGTTATGGCTACCCCCAGCCGTACCCGGCGGCCCCGGCCTACCAGCCCACCATCGGCGGCACGGGCATGCCGACCCCGGCCTACCCCACCGCGGCCCCGGGCGGCGTTCCCGGCGGCGCCGGCTTCAGCCTCGGTGACATCAGCATCGCCGGCGACCAGATCATCACCCCGTCGGGCTCGATGCCGCTCAGGGGCGCGATGTGGAACGCGACGGACTTCTCGCGCACCGAGGAGAAGATCCCCGCGCACGCCATCGTGCTCGCCGTCATCTTCTTCCTGTTCTGCCTGCTCGGGCTGCTCTTCCTCCTGATGAAGGAGAAGAAGACCACGGGCCACATCCAGATCACGGTCACCAGCGGCGGCCGCCACCACTCCACGATGCTCCCGGCCACGGACGCGATGGCGTACCAGCGCGTGATGGCACAGGTGAACTACGCCCGCTCGCTGAGCATGTAACGAGCGGGGGCTGCCACGAAGGGGGCGGAAGCGAGAAGCGGGCCGGCGGCTTCGGAATGGTCGGGGCCCAAGTAACCGGTACCAGAGAAGGTTTGGGGGTTTCCCGCCAGTCTCATCGTCCTTCCGCGCCGGCCCGGCCTGTCAAGGGCGCTCCTTCGTCGCGTCGCTTCGCGAT
>NZ_JBHUSC010000053.1:0-46429 GCF_042673805.1 Streptomyces sp. NPDC057010
CACTGATCCTGTGCACCGACGGCCTCGTCGAGCAGCCGGGCGCCGACCTCGACGACGGACTGCAGGCCCTCACGGCCCTCGTCGGCAGCGGCCCCCACGACCTCGGCGACCCCGGCGGGCGCCGCGCGGCCGGGGCAGCGGCAGCAGCAGCCGGGGACGGCGGGGCCGACGCCGGGCGGGACCGTCGCGCCGGGGGCGAGGCCGCCCGCGGGCCGCGGGCCGGCTCCCCCGGGGGGCGCCGTACGGCCGGAGCCGGGGCACACCCCGCCCGCCACCACGGCCAGTGGAGGGGCCTCGTCAAGGCGGTCGCGTTCCTCGCCGCCACCGCCGCCGGCAGCATGCTCGTGCTCCGCGGCAACGACGCCCTCGACCGCCTCGCCGCCCCCGCACGCCCCGAGAGCAGGGCCACCGCCCCCGCCGCCCCGGCCGACGCCCCCGACCCCGGCCGCGTGCTCCAGATCGTCGCCCACCCGGATGACGACCTCTACTTCATGAATCCGGACCTGCGCTACTCCATAGCCGCCGGCCACCCCGTGACCTCGGTCTACCTCACCTCCGGCGAAGCCGACGGCATCAACGCCGCCGAAGGCAAGCAGGGCTCGGCCAAGCCCAACAAGCCCGCCTACGCCGAAGCCCGCCAGAACGGCATACGCGCCGCCTACGCCCAGATGGCCACCGGCGACCGCACCAGCGCCTGGCAGCGCGGCGTCGTCCCCACCAAGGGCGGCGGCCACGCCGAAGTCGACGTCCTCGTCGCCAAGCCCCAGATCAACCTCGTCTGGCTGCAGCTCCGCGAGGCCGGCACCGTCTACGACCCCGCCCCCGACAGCCTCCACGGCCTGTGGGACGGCAAGGTCCCCCGCCTGGAGTCGGTGCTCTCCTCCGGCACCCCGGTCAAGCAGAGGTTCTCGTACACGAAGGACCAGGTCGTCCAGACCCTGGCCGGTGTCCTGGAGCAGTACAAGCCGACCACCATCCGCGCGCAGGACCCGACCCCCGGCCGTTTCCCCGACACCAAGCGGTACACCGACCACCAGGACCACTTCTACGGCGCCCGCTTCGTTCAGCTGGCCACCGCCGCCTACGCGAAGGACGTCAAGGACCGCCCGCACTTCGCGGTGCAGAACTACGTCGGCTACTTCAACGGCTCCCTCCCCAGCGCCCTGGACCCCGACGAGGCCAAGGCCAAGCTGGACATCCTGGACACCTACGCCTGGCTCGACCGGCAGAACCACTGCGGCAGCGACGCCGGCTGCGGCGACCTCAAGGTGGCCGAGCACCCGGCGGGCAACCGCTGGACGGACACCGTCAACTACGCCCGCGGCACCAGCACCTCCTGGCTGACCTCCGACGCGGAGCACGGCCTGTGGGCCTTCAAGGTGCTCGACGGCCAGGTCGCCGTCTGGCACCGCAGCGGCCTCATCGGCCGCTGGAGCGGGCCCACCCTGCTGCCCGGCACCGGCATGGACCAGGGCATGTCCACCGTCACCCTGAACGACGGCCGCATCGCCGTCTTCGGCACCCGCACCTCCTTCGGCACGAAGCCCGCCGACTACCGGCGCGAGGTCGTCCACGCCGCCCAGAAGGCCCCGGGCTCCGAGGAGTTCGGCCCGTGGCAGTCGCTGGGCACCCCCGAGACGGCGGACGAGAACTGGACCTCCGACATCAGCGCGCCCGCCGTCTCGCTCGACGGCACCGGCCGGCCGGCGGCGTACGTCCGCGACGGCTCGTACGGCCTGCGCGGCCGGGTGCAGCACGCGGACGGCAGCTGGGGCCCGTGGGAGAGCTACGGCGGCACCGACCTGCACGGCACCCCGGCCACCGCGACCGACGGCGCCGGCCGGCGGATGGTGTTCTCCTCGACCTCCAAGACGGTGCTGGGCTGGGTGCAGCCGAAGCCGGGCGCCCCGCTGGGCCCGGCCACCGCCACCGGACTGCCGGACACCACGCTGCCGCTCACGGCGGAGGGCCGCGAGGGCGGGGTGCGGCTGTGGTTCCGCAAGCCGGGATCCGGCAACGTCCGTACCGCCCTGGTGACCGGTGACGGCGGGCTGAAGGTGAACAACCTCACCGACCTCGGCGGCCTCCAGGGCTTCGGCTCGGTGACGGCGAGCGGGCACGTGCTGGCCGGGCGCACGGCGGGCGGGCAGCTGGGCTCGGACCTCGGGCCGGGCCGGCCGTGGGAGCGGTCGCCGCTGATGTTCGTCGGCGCGCCGTCCTCGACGATGACCGGGAAGAACATGGTCAGCCTGGCGGTGGTGGGGCTCGACGCACGGCTGTACGTGACCTCGTCGGCGGACGCCCCGGACGCCCACCTGGCGCCGTGGCAGCCGGTGGGGCCGCGCAACACGGCCCCGTAGCAACGGTGTAACGCGGCCCTCCCCACGGACTGCCCTTGCGCGCACGCCGGTTGCCCTGAGGAGCGGACGAACAGCGTCCATTTTTTGGTCACATATCCGGACCAAAAACTCCATAGGACGCAATCACGTCCGGTCTTTTCCGGAAACCGGCAGTCATCGGCGAAATCGGTGAACCAACTTGCCGAAATTCGCCTCTCCCTGACTGCCCAGCGGTTTTTCCGCACCCGGAACGACCCCAAGGCGTGACCCGATGCCCATGACCCGCCGCCGCTTCGCGGCACTCGCAGCCGTCCTCACCGTCGGCACCACCGGCGTGCTCGCCGTCGCCTCCGGCCAGCAGACGCCGGCCGCGGCCGGGCAGGAGCAGGCCCCGGCGGCCGCGCTCCCGGCGAGCGCCACGGCCGGATCGGTGGTCCAGGTCGTCGCCCATCCCGACGACGACCTGTTCTTCATGAACCCCGACCTCAGCCGCTCGCTGCTGGCGGGCATACCGGTCACCACCGTCTACCTCACCTCCGGCGAGGCCGACGGCCGCAACGAGGCCAGGGGCGGCGCCGCCAAGGACCCCGAACAGCCCGCCGACCGCGCCCACTACGCCGAGGCCCGGCAGAACGGCATACGCTCCGCCTACGCGCAGATGGCCCTCGGGGACCGGACCGGCGTGTGGCGCCGTACGGTCATACCCACCACCGGTGGCGGCCAGGCCGAGCTGGACGTCCTCGTCGCCAAGCCGGAGATCAACCTGGTGTGGCTCCAGATGCGCGAGGCCCGCACCACCGGCGACGACACCCCGGAGAGCCTGCGCGGCCTGTGGAACGGGCGGATACCGGCCCTGCCCTCGCAGCTGACCTCCGGCACCCCGGTCAAGCGGACGTACACGTACACGAAGGACCAGCTGATACAGGCGATAGCCGGGATCCTGGAGCGGTACCGGCCGACGACGATACGGATGCAGGACCCGACTCCGGGCCGGTACGAGTCCGGCAGGTACACCGACCACCAGGACCACATGTACGGGGCGCGCTTCGCTCAGGCCGCCACCGCCGCCTACGCCGAGCGCGTCACGAACCGCCCGCGCTTCTCGGTCCAGAACTACCTCGGCTACCACAACGGCGACCTCCCGCACGCGCTGGACCCGCAGACGGCCGAGACGAAGACCGGCTACCTGCGCACCTACGCCTGGCAGGACCGCGAGAACTACTGCAGCTCCCCCTCGGGCTGCGGCGACCGCAAGGTCGCGGGCAATCCGACCGGGCGCAACTGGGCCCAGTCCATGCGCTACAGCCGCGCCGACCACGCCTCCTGGCTGGCGGAGGGCACGCCCGGCCGTCTCTGGGCCTTCGCCACGCTGGACGGGCAGGGCGCGTACTGGACGCGGAGCCCCGGCGGCGACTGGGCCGGCCCGGCCCTCCTCCCCGGCACGGGCATCGACCCGGGCCCGACCGCCACCCGCCTCCCCGACGGCCGGATCGGGGTCCTCGCCACCCGCACGGTCTTCGGCTCCGCGCCCGCCGACTACCGGCGCGAGGTCGTGTACGCGGTCCAGTCCGCGCCCGACGGCCCGTTCGGCCCGTGGCAGTCGCTCGGCACCCCCGAGCGGGGCGACGAGGAGGGCACGTCGGCCATCAGCTCGCCCGCGGCCGCCGTCGACGCCGAAGGCCGCGTCACCGTCTACCTCCGCGACGCCCGCCGCACCCTGCGCGCCGCCACCCAGCAGCCGCACGGCGGCTTCTCCACCTGGCAGCGGCTGGGCGGCGACGACCTGCAGAGCGATCCGGTGACGGCGGTCGACTCCGCCGGGCGCCGCCACGTGTACGCCACCACCACCGACTCGGTGCTGGCCTGGCACCAGGCGGCTGTGGGCGGCCCGCTCCTCGGGCCGTCGCCGACGGGCCTGCCCGCCACCACGGTCCCGCTGTCGGCGGCCCCGGACGGCGCGGGCGTCCGCCTGTACTTCCGCCGCCCCGACTCGGGGGTCGTCCGCACCGCCCTGGTCACGGCGGGCCCGGGCAAGCCGCAGGTCTCCAGCATCACGGAGGCGGGCGGCCGGGCCGGCTACGGTGCGGTCGGCGTCGCGGGCCGCCTCATCTCGGGCCGAGCGGACAGCGGCACGGTCGGCACGACGGGCCTCGGCGGCCCGCCCGCCTGGTCGGAATCCCGCATGCTCTACGCGGGCGCCCCGTCAGCGGTCCTCGAACCGGCCGGCACCATCACCACGGCGGTCCTGGGCCTGGATGCACAACTCCACACCACGACGACCCCACCGACCGCCACCCGCCCCACCTGGCACGCCGCGGTCCGCTGACCCCGCACGACCCGCCGGAGGCGCACCGTGCGGGTCAGGCGGCGAAGCGGCGGTTTCCGGTGAGGGACCACACGGCGGAGATCCGGCCGTCCGTGACGGCGAACATGTCGATGCCGCTCCTGACGGCGACGTCGCTGCCGCCGTCGGCCTGGCTCTCGCTCCATCGGCAGGCCATCTCGCCGCGCTCGGAGTCGACCAGGGGTGCGGCGTCGGCCACGAACGTCAGGCCGGTGAGGGCGTGGCTGTTGGCCGAGATGAACGCCTTCAGTTCGTCCTGGCCGAAGGTGGCGCCCCCGGAGCCGGTGCCGCCGAAGTCGTCCGCGAAGTACAGCCGGAAGCCGGGGGCGAGGATCTGCTCGGCGAGGGCGACGTCCCCGTTCCAGAGCGCCGCCCAGCCCTCCACCAGCCGGGTGCCGGCCTCCCGGGTCAGCAGTGCGGAGTCGGTGGTGGCGGTCGTCGTCACAGACATGGGTGCCGTGCCTTCCGTGGTCGGTTCGTGGTCACCAGCCTCCGGGCCGTCGGCGACAACCCCCTGTCGGTGTTTAGCCCTCCGGGCGGCGGCTCAAGCGAAACCGTAGAGCTTGTCGAGTGGGACTCGATCCCGTCCGAGGGCCTGGGCGGCGAGCTCGCCCGCGGCCTGGCGTTCGCGCTCCGGCATGACGGCGAGCACCTTGTGCAGTGCCGAGCGGGCGTCCGCGGCGAACGGGGTCCCGGACAGTGCGTGCAGCGCGACGGTCAACGCCGCCGCCTCGGCCGCGGTGATGGTCAGGGGCGGCAGGGTGTGGTCCTTGTCCACCACGTAGCCGCCGCTGCGGCCCGGTTCGGCGTAGAGCGGCACACCGGACTGCTGAAGGGCGCTGAGGTCGCGCTCGATGGTGCGGGTGCTGACGCCGAAGCGCTCGGCGAGCCACCGGGCGCTGCGCGGCCGGGGCGAGACCGCCCGTAACTCCTCCACCAGGGCGTACAGGCGCTCGGTACGGTTCACAGCCAAGGACCGTAGCCGATGCCCCGGCGCGAAACGAGCCCGGGCCGACGGTCGGTGACCGCCGGCCCGGAGAGGTGGTGCTACAGCACCGGGAGGTTCTTGCGGAGTTCGAAGGCGGTGACCTCCGAGCGGTATTCCTCCCACTCCTGCTTCTTGTTGCGCAGGAAGAAGTCGAAGACGTGCTCGCCGAGGGTTTCGGCGACCAGTTCGCTGCGTTCCATCAGGGCGATGGCCTCGCCGAGGTTCTGCGGGAGGGGTTCAATGCCCATCGCGCGGCGTTCCGCGTCGGAGAGGGCCCAGACGTCGTCGTCGGCGCCGGCCGGGAGTTCGTAGCCCTCCTCGATGCCCTTGAGGCCCGCCGCGAGGAGGACGGCGTACGTGAGGTAGGGGTTGGCGCCCGAGTCGATCGAGCGGACCTCGACGCGGGAGGAGCCCGTCTTGCCCGGCTTGTACATCGGGACGCGGATCAGCGCGGAGCGGTTGTTGTGGCCCCAGCAGATGTACGAGGGGGCCTCGCCGCCGGAGCCTGCGGTGCGCGACGAGCCGCCCCAGATGCGCTTGTAGGAGTTGACCCACTGATTGGTGACCGCGGCGGTTTCGGCGGCGTGCTTGAGCAGGCCGGCGATGAAGGAGCGGCCGACCTTCGAGAGCTGGTACTCGGCGCCCGACTCGTAGAAGGCGTTGCGGTCGCCCTCGAAGAGGGACAGGTGGGTGTGCATGCCCGAGCCGGGGTACTCCGAGAAGGGCTTCGGCATGAAGGTGGCCTGGACGCCCTGTTCGAGGGCGACCTGCTTCATGACCAGGCGGAAGGTCATGATGTTGTCGGCCGTGGAGAGGGCGTCGGCGTAGCGGAGGTCGATCTCCTGCTGGCCGGGGGCGCCCTCGTGGTGGCTGAACTCCACCGAGATGCCCATGGATTCGAGCATGGTGATCGCCTGGCGGCGGAAGTCCATGCCCACGTTCTGCGGAGTGTGGTCGAAGTAGCCGGAGTTGTCCGCCGGGACGGGGCGGGTGCCGTCCAGCGGCTTGTCCTTCAGCAGGAAGAACTCGATCTCCGGGTGGGTGTAGAAGGTGAAGCCCAGGTCGGAGGTCTTGGCCAGGATGCGCTTGAGGACGAAGCGCGGGTCCGCGAAGGACGGGGAGCCGTCCGGCATCAGGATGTCGCAGAACATCCGGGCGGTCCCGGGGGCCTCGGCGCGCCACGGCAGTATCTGGAAGGTGCTCGGGTCCGGCTTGGCGATCATGTCGGACTCGTAGACCCGCGCGAAGCCCTCGATCGCGGAGCCGTCGAAGCCGATGCCCTCGTCGAAGGCCTGCTCCAGCTCCGCGGGGGCGACCGCGACGGACTTGAGGAAGCCCAGTACGTCGGTGAACCACAGGCGCACGAACCGGATGTCGCGCTCCTCAAGCGTCCGGAGGACGAATTCCTGCTGCTTGTCCATGCCTTCATCCTCGCAGTTCAGACGGCCTGTGCACCACCGCCCCCGGGGGGTGCGGGCACAGTCGGGCCGGCCCAGTATCGCCAGCGGTGGTTTCCGCCACATTACGCACCCGCCAAAGGTCGCGGCACCCCCGCACTGACCGTGGACCCGTCATGAGCATTACCATCTGCGGCCATGGGGGGCCGGCAGGACACACAGCGGGGGCGTCGGGTACGTCCCGGACTGCTGCGCGCCGTCCTGCTGACGGCCTTCGGGGTGCTGGCCGGGGTGCTCCTGCTCTGCGCCCGGCCCGGTGAACCGCATGCGCCGAACGCCCCTGCGGCCGCGCAGGCCCCTCGGCCGGCGCACGCCGTCTGCGTGTCCCCGTACGACCTGCCCGGCTGCTCGCCCCTCGCGCACACGATCCCGGGCCTGCTGCCCGCGCCGCCGCCCGCCGTGGTCCTGGCGGGCGGCGATCCGCCGCCCGCCGCCGCGACCGGCGGGGAGGGGCGGATCCGGCCGCGCGGGCCGCTCGCGCGCGCCCCTGACCTGCATGTCCTCCAGGTGCTGCGGAACTGACGGGTCCGGTTTCCCGTTCCATTCCACCCCCCATCATCAGCAGAAGGAACCAGGGCACATGGCCAGCAGGACTACGGACAACCATTCCCGCCAGCAGCGCATAGCCGAGATGCGCCGGGCCGACAAGGCGCGCGAGCGGCGCATGAAGGCCATCGCGATCACCGTCTCGTCGGCCGTGGTCGTCGGCCTGGTCGGCTTCGGCGCGTGGGTGCTGATCGACCAGAAGCAGACCGAGCAGCGCAAGCAGCAGGCCGCCGAGAAGCTCCTCAAGGAGCAGCAGGAGATCCGCAAGCAGCCCGTCGAGGGCGAGCAGGTCTGGGACGCGAAGAAGCTGGGCCGCAATCACGTCGAGACCCCGGTGAAGTACGAGATGAACCCGCCGGTCGGCGGTGACCACCACCCGCGCTGGATGAACTGCAACGGCGACGTCTACAAGAACGCCGTCCCGGAGGTGAACGCCGTGCACTCGATGGAGCACGGCGCGGTCTGGGTGACGTACAACGAGAAGGCCGCGAAGGCCGACCTCGACAAGCTGTCCGCGCGGGTGGAGAAGACCCCGTACACGCTGATGAGCCCGGTCAAGGAGCAGGCCGGTGCGATCATGCTCAGCGCGTGGGGCAAGCAGCTGACGGTGGAGACGGCGGACGATCCCCGGGTGGCGCAGTTCCTCACCAAGTACGTGCAGGGTGAGCAGACCCCGGAGCCGGGCGCCGCCTGCACGAACGGCCTGGCCAAGTGAGCCGCACCCCCCGTACGTACTGGGTCTCGGGCACGGCGGTCCTGCTGGCGCTGCTGTTCGCGGCCGTGGCCACGATGGCCGCCGCCGCGAACGGGGACGGCGACGACGGGCCCGCGCCGGCGGCCGCCGCGCCCGGGCTGCGCTCCCCCGACGCGGGCTTCGCCCGGGACATGGCCGTGCACCACCAGCAGGCGGTGGAGATGTCCTTCGTCGTGCGCGACCGCACCCAGGACGAGGCGGTCCGCAGCCTCGCCTACGACATCGCCAACACCCAGGCCAATCAGCGGGGCATGCTCCTCGGCTGGCTGGACCTGTGGGGGCTGCCGAAGGTGCTGGCCGACGAGCCCGCGATGTCCTGGATGGGGGCCGCGGGTGACGGCCATGCCGGGCACGGAGGGCACGCCGCCCAGCCCGGCGGGCCGCTCATGCCCGGCATGGCGACCAAGGAGGAGCTCGCGCAGCTGGGCGCCGTCTCCGGCCGGGACGCGGAGGTGCTCTACCTCCAGCTGATGACCGACCACCACAAGGGCGGCGTCGCGATGGCCGAGGGCTGCGCCCGGCTGTGCGGGACCCCGGCCGAGCGGGAGCTGGCGCAGGGCATGGTCGACGCACAGCGCTCGGAGCTCACCCTGATGGCGGACATGCTGGGGCGGCGCGGAGCTGCGCCGCGCGGGTGACGGGACACGCCCGTACGGTGGTGGGAGGGCGCCTCTCACCCGTACGGGCGTGTACGGGGCCGAACGGCCTCATCGCGACGGGGCGCCGCGCCGGGCGCGTCCGCGCCGGGCGCGAACGGCGCGTTCAGGAGGTAAGCGATGACCACCGCCGCAGACATCATGCACTCCGGGGCCCAGTGGATCCCCGCCACCGAGACGCTGGACCGGGCGGCGGAGCTGATGGCCCGCCTCAACGTGGGCGCCCTGCCCGTCAGCGACGCCGACGAACGGCTGTGCGGCATCATCACCGACCGCGACATCGTGGTGGGCTGTATCGCCAAGGGCAAGGACCCGGCGAAGATGACGTGCGGTGACATGTGCCAGGGCACTCCGCGGTGGATAGACGCCGGCGCGGACGTCTCCGCGGTGCTGTCGGAGATGGAAACCCACCAGATCAAGCGCCTGCCGGTGATCGAGAACAAGAAGCTGGTCGGCATGATCAGCGAGGCCGACCTGGCGAAGCACCTGTCGGAGGGCCAGATCGCGGAGTTCGTCGAGAAGGTCTACGCGAGGCGCTGACCCCCTCCCCGATCCGTACCAGGCTCCCCTGCTTCGAGGACCGCCCGGGCCACCTGGTCCGGGCGGTCCAGCATGACCAGGTGTCCGGCGGGCTCGGCGACCTCGAAGCGGGCGCCGAGCCGGTCGGCGAGCGCCGCCTGGCGGGCGAGCCAGCGCAGGGCGCCGCGCCCCGTTCCGCTGCCGGCGTGGCCGGCGAGGACGGTGGCGGGGGCGGTCAGCGGGTGCGCGGCGCGCAGGGCGAGGACCTCGGCGGCCACGTCCGGGTAGCGGGAGTTCTCCAGCAGGGCGCCGCGCCAGACGCGGCCGGTGCGGTAGCAGCGGCGTACGAGGTCCCGGGCGGCCGGGTCGGCGCCGCCGGTGCGGGAGGCCCGTACGGCCGCGCGGCGGGCCGCGGGGCCCAGCGCGGCCGGCAGCCCGGCGGCGGTGACGGCCCGGCCGAGGGCGCGGGCGGCGGCGGTGCGCAGCCCTGCGGGCAGCAGCGCGCGCGGGGCCTCCTCGACGCTGGAGTCCAGGAGCACCAGGGCCGCGGTGCGCTCCGGATACAGGCGGGCGAAGGCCTCGGCGTGGAATCCGGCGATCGAGTGCCCGACGACGGTGACGGAACCCGGGCCGGGGCCGGTGGCCGGCGCGGCCGGGGCCGCCAGCGCGTCCAGCAGGGCGGCGATCCGGTGGGCCTCCGCGGCGGCGGTCGGCGGCTCGGCTGCCGGGGCGCTGAGGCCGTGTCCGGGACGGTCGAAGCGGACGACGGTGCGGCCCGCGGCGACGAGCGGCCGGGCCACCGGGTCCCAGTCGAACCAGGCCATGGCGAGCCCGGCGCTCAGCACCACCACCGGCCCGCGCCCCTCGACGACCACGTGCAGCGCAACCCCGTCCACCCGGACGAACCGCGACCGTCCGGGCCCGGTCACGTACGGCGCTCCTCGTGCACGGAGTACGCGAGCAGGCCCAGCCAGAGCGCCACGAACAGCACCTGGAGCCGCTGCCCGGCCCCCAGCGCCCACGTCCCGCGCCCGGCGGTGAACAGCGCGATGGCGGTCAGGGTCCAGACGGTGGCGAGCAGTTCCAGGACGACGAGCGCGGGACCGTAGCGGGCGAGCGGCGCGAACCAGCCGTAGCGGCGGGCGGCGACGGTGAGGGCCACTATCCCGACGAGGGCGCCGGTCATGGCGAGGCTGCTGCTGACGGCATGGGCCTGATGGGTGGCCGGAACGAGGCCGGCGGTCTCGCGGGCCGCGCATTCGGGGTCCACGGTGGGCGTGCAGCTCAGCGGGAGCCAGGCGTCGGCGGCGGTGGCCGCGCCGAACAGGGTGACCCCGGCCCACCCGGCGGCCGCCCAGGCGCGGCGGGATTCGGCGTGCCGGACCAGCCGGAGCAGGGCCAGCAGGCCGCCGGCGAAGGCGAACAGCCCGGCGCTGAAGTCGGTGGCCCGGAACAGGCCGCCGAGCGGCTGGTTCCGGGCGGCGAGCTCGCTGACGTACGTCTCGATGGGGTTGAGGCCCGTGGAGAGGACCACTTCCAGCACCCACGCGGTGTAGGCGGCCGCGCCGAGCCCGATGAGGGCGGCGACCGGCCAGGCGGTGCGCGGAGAGAGGCCATGAGGGGACATAGTGTGACTAATCCTAAACAGACCGGGGTCGCTCCTCCGATCGGATACCCACCCCGGGTAGGGTTCCGATCATGACGCGCAGTGCCCAGCGAGCCGCCCCGTGGCCCCGGCTGCTCGTGCTGTGCGCCGCGCTGCTGCTGGGCGTCGTCACCCTGCACGTCGTCACCCTGCACGCCGTGGGCCGTCCGGCTGGATCCCACGCCCTGGTAGACGTGCCCGCGGGCCACTCCGTTGCCTCGGCCCCGGCACCCGCTGCCGAGGGGGGCGAGCCGGCCTCCGGCCTCGCCGTGCTCGAAGAGCCCGCCCTGCCGGTCCTCGGCGCCGGCCCCGCCGGCGCCCGCGATGCCGCGCCGCTCGGGGGTGCGGCCCGCGTTCCCGGGCGGTCCGGCGGACCCCGGCCGATGGTGCTGCGGATATAGGACCCGTCCCGCCGCCGCCCCCGCCGGCCCGGGGGCGGCGGCCCCGGCGCGCCCGCCCCTGCCGCGCCCGGCCGCCCGTGCCACGCCCATCCGCCCGTGCACGACCCCACGAGGTGCTCCCCCCATGCCCGCTCATCCCTCCGGTTCCCCCTCCCGACGCGCCGTGCTCGGCGCCTCCGCGTCCGCCGTCGCCGCCGTCGCCGGTTCGGCGCTGCTCACCGCCTGCGGCCGGCCCGCCGGCCCCCGCTCCGGCCCCGCCGACTCCTCCGGCCGCGGCCACGGGGGCATGAACCACGGCGGTTCCGCCGCCGACGTGGCCGGCTACGTCGACCCCGCCGGCCCGGAGGTCAAGGCCGCCGAGGCCGCCCGCAAGGCCACCGGCCCCGTCACCGAGGTCAAGCTCACCGCCACGGCCGCCACGCTCGACCTCGGGGCCGGGCGCTCCGTCCGCTCCTGGGCGTACGGGGACCAGCTGCCGGGCCAGGAGGTCCGGGTCACCGCGGGCGGCACCCTCGCCCTCACCCTGGCCAACAACCTGCCCGCGGCCACGTCCATGCACTGGCACGGCATCGCGCTGCGCAACGACATGGACGGGGTCCCGGGGCTCACCCAGCGGGACATCGCCCCGGGCGGCTCGTTCGCGTACCGGTTCGCCGTCACGCACCCCGGGACGTACTGGTTCCACCCGCACACCGGCGTCCAGCAGGACCGGGGGCTGTACGCGCCGCTCATCGTCGAGGACCCGAAGGAGCCCCTCTCGTACGACAAGGAGTGGGTGGTGGTCCTGGACGACTGGATCGACGGGGTCGACGGCGCCACCCCGGACGCGGTGCTCGCCGAGCTCCGCAAGGGCACCAACCCCCAGGCCCACGCCGCGCACGGGGCCCCGGGCCACAGCGCCAGCCCCAAGGCACCGGGGGCCGCCGGCAGGATCCCGCGGCTGCTCGTGGGCTCCGACAGCGACATCCTCGGCACGGAGGCGGGGAACGTCGCCTACCCGTACTACCTGGTCAACGGGCGGGTCGGGGAGGACCCGTCCGTCTTCACCGCGAGCCCCGGCGACCGGATCCGGCTGCGCATCATCAACGCGGGCGGCGACACGGCGTTCCGGCTGTGCCTCGGCGGCCACGAGCTGACGGTCACCCACGCGGACGGCTTCCCGGTGGAGCACGCGACGACGAACTCCCTGCTGCTGGGGATGGGCGAGCGCTACGACGTCCTGGTCACCGCCAAGGACGGGGTGTTCCCGCTCACCGCGCTCGCCGAGGGCAAGGGGCAGTCGGCGCTCGCGGTGCTGCGCACGGGGGCGGGGACGGCGCCGACCCCCGCGACCCGGCCGGCCGAGCTGGACGGGCAGCCGCTGATGGCGGACGCGCTCAAGCCCGCGGAGTCGGCCGCGCTGGCCCCGCGCGAGCCGGACCGTACGGTGCAGCTGCGGCTGACCGGCTCCATGGCCCGGTACAACTGGGCCTTCAACGGCGCGCCCTACACCCCGGACCAGCGGCACCCGGTGAAGGCGGGCGAGCGGGTCCGGCTGGAGTTCGCCAACGCCACCCCGATGTGGCACCCGGTCCACCTGCACGGCCACACCTTCGCCCTGGGCGGCGAGGCCGGCGGGGCCCGCAAGGACACCGCGATCATGCTGCCGGGCGGCAGGCTGACGGTGGACTTCGACGCGGACAACCCGGGGCTGTGGATGACCCACTGCCACAACGTCTACCACTCGGAGTCCGGGATGATGACGGTCCTCGGCTACCGGCTCTGACGCCCCTCACGGCCCGTTGCGCGGAGGCGAATCACGCGCGGCCCAGGATATCGCGTCAGAAAGACGATTAGACTGGGCCGCGTGCCTCAACTACGCCTCGCTCTGAATCAGATCGACTCGCGCGTCGGCGACATCACCGCCAACGCGGACTCGGTCGTCCACTGGACCCGGCACTCCGCCGAGCAGGGCGCCCACCTGGTGGCGTTCCCGGAGATGATGCTGACCGGGTACCCCGTCGAGGACCTCGCCCTGCGCGGGTCCTTCGTCGAGGCCTCCCGCACCGCGCTGCGGGAGCTCGCGGCGCGCCTCGCGGCCGAGGGTCTCGGCGAACTGCCCGTCGTCGTCGGCTACCTCGACCGGACCGAGAAGGCCGTGCACCGGCTCGGCCGCCCGGCCGGCTCCCCGGAGAACGCGGCGGCCGTGCTGCACCGCGGCGAGGTCGTGCTGCGCTTCGCCAAGCACCACCTTCCCAACTACGGCGTCTTCGACGAGTTCCGCTACTTCGTGCCGGGCAACACCCAGCCGGTGATCCGGGTGCACGGCGTCGACGTGGCCCTGGCCATCTGCGAGGACCTCTGGCAGGAGGGCGGCCGCGTCCCCGCCACCCGCTCCGCCGGGGCCGGGCTGCTGATCTCGATCAACGCCTCCCCGTACGAGCGCAACAAGGACGACGTGCGCCTCGAACTGGTGCGCAAGCGGGCCCAGGAGGCCGGCTGCACCCTCGCCTACCTGGCCATGATCGGCGGCCAGGACGAGCTGGTCTTCGACGGCGACTCGATCGTGGTCGACGGCGCCGGCGAGGTCATCGCCCGCGCACCGCAGTTCTCCGAGGGCTGCGTGCTCGTCGACCTCGACCTGCCGGCCGCCCGCGCCGACGCCACCGAGGGCGTGGTGGACGACGGGCTGCGCATCGACCGCGTGATCCTGTCCGAGGAGCCGCTGGCCCCGTACGAACCGGTCGTCACGGGCGGGTACGCCGACCGCCTCGACGACGACGAGGAGATCTACGACGCGCTCGTCGTGGGCCTGCGCGCGTACGTCAAGAAGAACGGATTCCGCTCCGTCCTGATCGGGCTCTCCGGAGGCATCGACTCCGCGCTCGTCGCGGCCATCGCCTGCGACGCGATCGGCGCGCAGAACGTGTACGGCGTCTCGATGCCCTCGAAGTACTCCTCGGAGCACTCCCGGGGCGACGCGGCCGAGCTGGCCGAGCGGACCGGCCTGAACTTCCGGACCGTGTCGATCGAGCCGATGTTCGACGCGTACATGGGCTCGCTGGGCCTGACCGGCCTGGCCGAGGAGAACCTCCAGTCCCGGCTGCGCGGCACGATGCTGATGGCGGTCTCCAACCAGGAGGGCCACATCGTGCTGGCCCCCGGCAACAAGTCCGAGCTGGCCGTCGGCTACTCCACCCTCTACGGCGACTCGGTCGGCGCCTACGGTCCGATCAAGGACGTCTACAAGACGGACGTCTTCCGGCTGGCCCACTACCGCAACCGGGCGGCGGCCGAGCGCGGCGAGACCCCGCCGATCCCGGAGAACTCCATCGTGAAGCCGCCGAGCGCCGAGCTGCGGCCCGGCCAGGTGGACACGGACTCGCTCCCGGACTACCCGGTGCTCGACGCGATCCTGGAGCTGTACGTGGACCGCGACCAGGGCCTGGAGTCGATCGTCGCGGCCGGTTTCGACCGGGAGCTGGTCGCCAGGACCATCCGGATGGTGGACACGGCGGAGTACAAGCGCCGCCAGTACCCGCCGGGCACGAAGATCTCCGCGAAGGGCTTCGGCAAGGACCGCCGGCTGCCGATCACGAACGGCTGGCGCGAGCACCCGTAGCCGCTCCGCCCGGTCAGGGGGTCCTCGCCGCCGGCGCGGCGAGGACCCCTTGCTTCCTGCTACTTCTTCACCGTCAGCCGCGCCGCGACGGGGAGGTGGTCGCTGCCCGTGCGCGGGAGGGTCCAGGAGGCCTCCGGCTTCATGCCGCGGACCATGATCTGGTCGATGCGGGCCATCGGGAACTGGGCCGGCCAGCTGAAGCCGAAGCCGTCGCCGGCCGCGCCCTGGGTGGACCGCATCTGCGAGGTGACCTCGGACAGGGACCGGTCGTTCATCGTGCCGTTGAGGTCGCCGAGCAGCAGCACCTTCCGCAGCGGTTCGGCGGCGAGCGCGGCCCCGAGCGCGTCGGCACTGTTGTCGCGCTGGTTGGCGGTGAAGCCGGCGTTCAGCTTGACCCGGACCGAGGGCAGGTGGGCGACGTAGACGCCGATGGGGCCCTCGGGGGTGGACACGGTGGTGCGCATGGCGCGGGTCCAGCCCATCTTGATGTCCACGGGCCCGCTGGAGGTCAGCGGGTACTTGCTCCACACGCCGACCGTGCCCTCGACCGCGTGGTACTTGTACGTGTCCGCCAGGGCGTTCTCGTAGACGGGGACGGCGCTCCCCTTCAGCTCGGTCAGGGCCAGTACGTCGGCCCCGGACTTCGCCACCGACTTGGCGGTGCCGCTCGGATCGGGGTTGTCGGCGTCCACGTTGTGGGTGGCGACCATGAGGTTGCCGCCGGCGCCGGATTTGTCGGTGACCAGTCCGCCGAACAGGTTCACCCAGACCGCCGCCGTCAGCACTATCGCGATGAGCGCGGTCGCCGACCTGCGGTACACGGCGGCCGCCAGCAGGACCGGGACGGCCAGGCCCAGCCAGGGCAGGAAGGTCTCGGTGAGGCTGCCGAGGTTGCCCACGTCGTTGGGCAGCTCCGCGTGGAAGATCATGACGAGCGAGATCAGTACGGCGAGCCCCGCCAGGACCAGCCCGCGGCGCCAGATGCCGCGGTCCCCTCTCAGATCGGCCAGCCGGCGCCGGAAGCGGGATCCGGAGGGCTCGGGCTCCGAGCCGCCGTTCCCCTTTTCCGTCAGATACGCCTGTGCCATGCCGCTGCCCTCACTGCCGTGCTCGCGCTCCGTCCCCGCCCCTTGACCCTAGGCGATGTACGGAGCCTTCCGTGCCCTACGTCACGACCGCCTGTCACGGTCGTACGTCCGGGAGGACGAACGGCCGTGCGCCACGGGTTCCGCTTGTCACGAAACGCGCACATTGGCGCGCGGAGGCCGGCCGTGGGCCGATGTGTGCCCGGCGCGACCCCGCGGGCACTTCCGCCGCGGGCCCGGCGGATGCCACCATGGTGGGTGAGTCCGGGGACACCGTGAGGGTGCCTCGAGATGACACAAGGAGCAGTTGCAATGACGCATGCCGTTTCGCCTGCCCGCGAACCCGCAAAGGCCTCCCCCACCCTGTACGGAGGCACGGGCACCCGGCGCATCACCGTCCGCGACCTGACCCTCGCCAAGGAACGCGGCGAGAAGTGGCCCATGCTCACCGCCTACGACGCGATGACCGCGTCCGTGTTCGACGAGGCCGGCATCCCGGTGATCCTCGTCGGCGACTCGATGGGCAACTGCCACCTCGGCTACGACTCCACCGTCCCGGTGACGATGGACCAGATGACCATGCTGTCGGCGGCCGTCGTACGCGGCACCAGCCGCGCCCTGGTCATCGGCGACATGCCGTTCGGCTCGTACCAGGAAGGCGCCGTGCAGGCGCTGCGCAGCGCCACCCGGCTGGTCAAGGAGGCGGGGGTCGGAGCGGTCAAGCTGGAGGGCGGCGAGCGCTCGCTGCACCAGACCGAGCTGATCGTGCAGGCGGGCATCCCCGTCATGTCCCACCTGGGTCTGACCCCGCAGTCCGTCAACGCCATGGGCTACCGGGTGCAGGGCCGCGGCGACGAGGCCGCGCACCAGCTGCTGCGCGACGCGAAGGCCGCGCAGGACGCGGGCGCCTTCGCGGTGGTGCTGGAGCTGGTCCCGGCCGAGCTGGCCGCCGAGGTCACCCGGTCCCTGCACATCCCGACGGTCGGCATCGGCGCGGGCGCGGAGTGCGACGCGCAGGTGCTGGTGTGGACGGACATGATGGGGCTGACCGGCGGGAAGATGCCGAAGTTCGTCAAGCAGTACGCGCAGCTGCGCCAGACGATGGGCGACGCGGCGAAGGCCTTCGCGCAGGACGTGGTCGGCGGAACGTTCCCGCAGGCGGAGCACGCCTTCCACTGAGCCGTGACGACGGCTCGGTGAAGCAGTGACCGACAGCCCGCCGACAGCGCGTCGGCGGGCTGTCGGTTGTTTGTCGGTGGGTTGTCAGTGGCGGCTGGTCCCATGGTGGACATGACGCGAAACGACAAGAACAACGCCGTCGAAGTGCGGGGGCTGGTCAAGCACTACGGCGACACCAAGGCCCTGGACGGGGTCGACCTGGACGTCCGCGAGGGCACCGTCCTCGGAGTCCTCGGCCCCAACGGAGCCGGCAAGACCACCCTGGTGCGCTGCCTGTCCACCCTGATCACCCCCGACGCGGGCACGGCGACGGTCGCGGGCTTCGACGTGGTCCGCCAGCCGCGGCAGCTGCGCCGCACCATAGGCCTCACCGGCCAGTACGCCTCGGTCGACGAGAAGCTCTCCGGCTGGGAGAACCTCTACATGATCGGCCGGCTGCTGGACCTGTCCCGCAAGGACGCCCGCCTGCGCGCCAACGAGATGCTGGAGCGGTTCTCCCTGACCGAGGCGGCCAGGAAGGCCGCCATGAACTACTCCGGCGGCATGCGCCGCCGCCTGGACCTCGCCGCCTCGCTCATCGGCAACCCGGCCGTGCTCTACCTGGACGAGCCGACCACCGGCCTGGACCCCCGTACCCGCAACGAGGTGTGGGACGAGGTCCAGCGGCTGGTCGCCGAGGGCGCCACCGTGCTGCTCACCACCCAGTACATGGAGGAGGCCGAGCAGCTCGCCAGCGAGCTGACGGTCATCGACCGCGGCAAGGTCATCGCCTCCGGCAAGGTCGACGAGCTGAAGGCCCGGGTCGGCGGCCGCACCCTGCGGATCCGCCCCGTGGCCGCCTCGGACCTGCCGGGCATGGCCCGCGCGCTGGCCGAGGCCGGGCTGGACGGGGTGGCCGGCTCGCAAGCCGTGCCGGACGAGGGGGTGCTGCTGGTGCCGATCCTGAGCGACGAGCAGCTGACCGCCGTCGTCGGCCTGCTGGCCGCCCGCGGGTACGCGATCGCCGACCTCGGCACCTACCTGCCCAGCCTGGACGAGGTGTTCCTCTCCATCACCGGCCAGAAGCCCACCATCGAGACGACCGAGGAGGTCGCGGCATGAGCACCGCCACCACGACGAAGCCGGCCGACACCCCGGCCGCCCCGGCTGCCGGCGCGGCCGCCGCGACCGGCGAGGGCCGGATCGGGCTGCGGGCCAACCTGCGGCACATCGGCGCCCTGGTGCGCCGCAACGCCCTGCAGATCAAGCAGGACCCCGAGTCGATGTTCGACGTCCTGTTCATGCCGATCATCTTCACGCTGCTGTTCGTGTTCGTCTTCGGCGGCGCGATCTCCGGCAAGGGCAACCAGGGCGAGTACGTCAACTACGTGGTCCCCGGCCTGATGGCGATGATGGGCATGAACATCGCGATGGGGGTCGGCACCGGCGTCAACGACGACTTCAAGAAGGGCGTGATGGACCGGTTCCGGTCCATGCCCATCGCCCGGTCCTCGGTGCTCATCGCCAAGATCGTGGTCGAGCTCGGCCGGATGATGGTCGCCATCGCGATCCTGCTCGGCATGGGCTTCATCCTCGGCCTGTCGATCAAGACCTCGGTCCTCGACCTGCTCCTGTCGATCGGCCTGTCCGCGGTCTTCGGCGCCTCCCTGATGTGGATCTTCATCCTGCTCGGTCTGACCCTGAAGACCGCCCAGGCCGTCCAGGGCATGGCGATGATCGTCCTGATGCCGCTGCAGTTCGGCAGCTCGATCTTCGCCCCGCCGTCCACGATGCCGGGCTGGCTGCAGAGCTTCACCGACTACAACCCGCTGTCCAACCTGGCCGACGCGGCCCGCGCCCTGATCAACGGGACGCCGATCGGCAACTCGGTGTGGATCACGCTGGCCTGGTCGCTGGCCATCACCGCGGTCACCATGCCGATCGCCGTCCGCAAGTTCCGCCAGAAGACCTGATCCGGGCCGGCCGGTCCGTTCGGATCGCGTCCCGGACGGACCCCTGACCGGGGGCCGGGTCAGAAGAGGGCGGCGGCTTCCTCCAGGGTGAGGCCGCCGCCCTCGGCGTACGCCTCCTCGTAGGCGGCGTCACCGAGCGCCGCCCGTGTCAGCTCCTCGGCACGGGCGGCGTCCTCGCGTTCCGTGGTGACGGGGAAGTGCCCGGGCGGCAGGTGGGCCCGGTAGGCGCCGAGCAGGCGGGCCGCGTCATGGCAGCGCTGCGGGCCGCCCAGCGAGCCGAGGGAGACGGCGGCCGTCAGCAGGTAGACGGCCGCCAGCTGGGGGGCGACCATCTTGGCGAGCGGGTCCTGCACGGCGGTCGACGAATCGCGGACCAGGGCCAGCGCGGCTTCGAACTCGCCCGCCTGGTTGTCGAGCCAGGCCATCGTGGCACGGAGGAACACGTCGAAGACCGCGTAGGCGCCGAAGGCGAACTCCTCGCGCAGCACCTGGATCTGGGCGCGGGCCTCGGGGATCCGGCCGGTGCGGCCGAGGACGTACGCGAGGAACATCCGGGCGGCGGGCATGGCCTCGTTGCCGAACTGCTGGACGGTGGCGACGACGCCGCCGAGGATCTCCTCGGCCTCCTCCATCTGGCCGTCCTCGGCGAGGTTCCCGGCCATGCGTACGCGCAACACGGTCACCTGGGCCTTGGCTCCGAGGCGTTCGGCGTGCTCGATGGCGGCGCGGTAGTCCTCGGTGGCCGGCCCGTACTGGCCGCGCCTCTCGCGGGACTCGGCGCGGGCGGAGAGGGCCTCGGCGCAGCCCCAGTCGTCGCCGAGCTCGCGGAAGAGGGCGTGGCTCTCGTCGGCGTCGCGCGAGGCGTCGCCGGCCCAGTCGGCGCGGTTGGCGAGGATGTTGGCGCGCAGCTGGAGGGCGGAGGCGAGCTCCCAGCGGTAGCCGAGCTCGCGGGCGGTGTCGACGGTCGCGTCGACGACCTCCTTGAGCAGTCCGGGGTCCCCCGCGATCATGACGGCGTAGATCCAGAGGGAGGCCGGGGTCCGGCAGGTCTGCGGGAGCCCGGGCCGGTAGGTGGCGAGCACGCCGTCGACCCGGGTCCGCACCTCCGGGCTGTTCCAGTCGGAGTTGGTCTGGTCGCGGGCGGCCAGCAGGACCAGGTGGACGGCGCGCCAGGCCTCGGCGAGCTGTTCTCCGGTGTAGGGCGGGGGCGTGTCGACGAGCCGCTCGTACACGGGCTCGGCGGGGACGAAGGGCGGCAGGAACGGATCGGGCCCGAGGGCCACGGCCGCCTCGGACCAGTGCCGGGCCTCGCCGCGCAGGTCGTGCATGTGCCAGTACCAGCCCAGGGCGTGGACGAGGCAGAGCACTTCGCCGGCGTCGCGGGCGGCGACGGCCCGGCGCAGGGCGGTACGGAGGTTCTCGTACTCGGTGGCGAGCCGGTCGGCGGCGGCGCGCTGGCCGTGGCCGCGGAGCAGGGGCTCGCAGGTGCGGGCGAGTTCGCGGTAGTGGACGAGGTGGCGGCGCTCGGTGTCCCGGCGGTCGCCGCCGGCTTCGGCGAGGCGCTCGGCGGCGTACTCGGCGACGGTCTCCAGGAGGCGGTAGCGCATGCCGGAGGCGTCGGGGCCCGGGGCGGCCACGACGAGGGACTTGTCGACGAGGGAGCCGAGGACGTCGGCGACGTCGGCAACGTGGAGGGCGGCTTCGGCGGCGGCTTCGGCGGCGACGGGGCCGGTCCCGTCGGCGCAGACGGCTTCGGCGGCGGCGAGGTCGCAGCCGCCGGCGAAGACGGACAGCCGGCGCAGGACCGTGCGCTCGGGTTCGTCGAGGAGCTCCCAGGACCAGTCGACGACGGCGCGCAGGGTCTGCTGGCGGGGCAGGACCGTACGGGAACCGCTGGTCAGCAGACGGAAACGGTCGTCGAGGCGGTCGGCGATCTGGCGCGGGGTCAGCAGCCGCAGCCGGGCGGCGGCCAGCTCGATGGCCAGCGGCAGGCCGTCGAGGCGGCGGCAGATCTCGGCGCAGGCGGCCGGGTCGTCGGCGGTGCGGAAGCCGGGCCGGGCGGCGGCCCCGCGGTCGGCGAGCAGCCGCAGCGCGACGGGATCGGGCAGCGGCTCCACCGGGCGCAGCAACTCCCCCGGCACCCCGAGGGGTTCGCGGCTGGTGGCGAGGATCTGCACGCCGGGGCAGCGGGCGAGGACCTCCTCGGCGAGCTTGGCGGCCGCCCCGATGACGTGCTCGCAGTTGTCGAGCAGGAGCAGCAGCCGCCGCCGGGCGACGTGCTCGATGAGCCGCTCGACGGGGTCGTCGCCGGTGCGGTCGGTCAGCGCGCGCAGCTCCTCGGCGGCGGCGCCGCGGAGCTTGGTCTCGCGCGCCCCGAGGGCGGCGAGCACGGCCTCGGCCACGTCCTCCGGGTCGTCCACGGGGGCCAGTTCGACGAGCCACACCCCGTCGGGCCAGCCCCCGGCGGCGTGCGCCTCGGCGGCCTCCTGCGACAGCCGCGTCTTCCCGGCCCCGCCGGGCCCCAGGAGGGTGACGAGCCGCGCCCGGCCGAGGTCCCCGCCGATGACGCGGATGTCCTCCTCCCGCCCGACGAAGGTGGTGAGCCGCGCCCGCAGGTTCCCCTGCCGGACCGCCTCGGGTGCCGCCGCCGGGGACGGGCCCGGCCCCTCGGTGCTGCCGAACCGGTTCTGCGGGCCGGGGGCCGGGGCCTGCGGGGTCAGGAGGTCGGCGTGAAGGGTGCGCAGGGCGGGGCCCGGGTCGGCGCCCAGGCGGTCGGCGAGGTCCCGGCGGACCTCCTCGTAGGCGGCCAGGGCTTCGGCGGGGCGGCCCGCGTCGCGCAGGGCCCGGATGCGCAGGGCCTGGAGGGGCTCGTCCAGCGGGTGCTGCGCGCACAGCGCGGTCAGCTCCGGCAGCGCCTGCTCCGCTCCGCCCAGGGCCAGGGCCGCCGCGAGCCGGCCCCGGCGCGCGTCCGCCCGTACGGCGTCCCAGCGCGCGGCCTCCGCGGCCGGGTCCGGCAGGTCCGCCAGCGCCGGGCCGCGCCACAGGGCGAGGGCCTCGTCGTACAGGGCGGCCGCCGCGGCCGGCTCCGGGGCCTCGCCCGCGGCCCGGGCCAGCCGCTCGAAGCGGTACAGGTCGACGTCCTCCCGCTCGGCGGCCAGCAGGTAGCCGCCCTCCGCGGAGCGCACGGCCTCGTGCCCCAGCGCCCGCCGCAGCCGCGCGACCAGTGCCTGCAGGGCGGCCACCGCGTCGGCCGGCGGGTCCCCGTCCCACACCTCGGCGACCAGCAGGTGCGCCGGGACCGCGCGCCCCGGCCGCAGCGCGAGCGCCGTCAGCAGCGCCCGCAGGCGCGCTCCGCCGACGGCGACGGGGGTCCCGTCGTCGCTCATGGCCTGGGTGGTGCCGAGAATCGCGTAACGCACCGGCCCATTGTCCCCGGAGCCGTGCTCGACCCCGACCCCATTTCCCTTCCCCGCCCGGGATAGGTTTCGCCGCATGGGTCACCAGGGCAGCCGCGGCGAGCGGCAGATCAGTTCCGTATTCCTCGGCATCGTCGCCGTCATGGCGGTCACCGGCTGGGCGGTGTGGACCGGGTACTCGACGAGCACGGGGCTCGCGGTGTTCCTCTTCGTGACCTCGGCGTGGATCGTCTCCCTCTGCCTCCACGAGTACGCGCACGCCCGCACCGCCCTGCACGGCGGCGACCTCACGGTCGGCGCCAAGGGCTATCTGACCCTCAACCCCCTGAAGTACACGCACGCGCTGCTCAGCATCATCCTGCCGGTGATCTTCGTGATCCTGGGCGGTCTCGGCCTGCCCGGCGGCGCGGTGTACATCGAGCGCGACCGGATCCGGGGCCGCTGGAAGCACAGCCTCATCTCGGCGGCCGGCCCGCTGACCAACGTGGCGTTCGCCGTCGTGTGCACGGCCCCGTTCTGGCTGGACGCCCTCGACGGCGTCCCGCAGGCCTTCCGCTTCGCGCTGGCCTTCCTCGCCCTGCTCCAGGTCTCGGCGGCGATCCTGAACTTCCTGCCGGTACCGGGCCTCGACGGCTACGGGGTGATCGAGCCCTGGCTGTCGTACCGGGTCCGCCGCGAGGTGGCCCCGCTGGCACCGTTCGGCCTGATCGCGGTGTTCGCCCTCCTCTGGATCCCGGAGGTCAACGCGTTCTTCTTCGACGTGGTGCGCGGCGTGCTGTCCGGCCTGGGCGTCTCCGACCTGGAGACCTACTGCGGCCGCGACCTCTACCGCTTCTGGCAGGACACCAACGGCTTCTGCGACGCCCCCCGCTCCTAGGCCGTCTAGAGGGCGCCGGGCCCGGAGGCGGCGGCCTTCTCGGCCTTCGCCTTGCGGATGTAGTACCAGGCCATGTTGGACGTGAGCCCCGCCAGCAGCACCCAGACGATCCCGAGGAAGCTGCCCTCCACGAAGGCGACGACGGCCGCGGCCACGGCACAGACGCAGACGACAACGGCGAAGACGGCAAGGCGGGGCATGGGAAGAGCTCCTCGGCAACACGAAACGGGGTCGAGCCCCTCCAGTGTCCCCCATGCCCCGCAGTACCCCCGTAAGGACGGGGCTCAGACGTCCGTGATGCGCAGGCCCGCGTGGGCCTTGTAGCGGCGGTTGGTCGAGATGAGGTTGGCGACCAGGGACTCGACCTGGTGGGCGTTGCGCAGGCGGCCGGCGAAGACGCCGCGCATGCCGGGGATGCGGGCGGCCAGGGCCTGGACGATGTCCGTGTCCGCGCGGGCTTCGCCGAGGACCATGACGTCGGTGTCGATCTCGTCGATCGACTCGTCCTGGAGGAGGACCGCCGAGAGGTGGTGGAAGGCCGCCGTGACGCGGGAGTCGGGGAGCAGGGCGGCGGCCTGCTGGGCGGCGCTGCCCTCCTCGACCTGGAGGGCGTACGCGCCCTGCTTGTCGAAGCCCAGCGGGTTGACGCAGTCGACCACGAGCTTGCCCGCGAGGTCCTCGCGGAGGGCTTCGAGGGTCTTGGCGTGGCCTTCCCACGGCACCGCGATGATGACGATGTCGCTGCGGCGCGCGCACTCGGCGTTGTCGGCGCCCTCCACGCCGAGGCCCAGTTCGTCGGCCGCGGTCCGCGCGCGGTCGGCGGCGCGGGAGCCGATGATCACCTTCTGTCCGGCCCGGGCGAGCCGGTAGGCCAGTCCGCGCCCCTGGTCGCCGGTGCCGCCGAGGACGCCGACGACGAGGCCGGAGACGTCCGGGAGGTCCCACGGGTCCTTGGCGGGCGCCTTCGCGGGGGGCTGCTGCGTGCTGTCTGTGGAGGTCATGGGGGCGAGGGTAGGCGAGGGCACCGATGAGATCCACAGAGTCGAAGGTCGAATGGGGTGGGCCGGGCAGGAACCGCTCCCCTCTGTCCCTTTCATACGGCAGGATGCGGGAATGGACGCCGTGAGAGTCGCGCTGCTGCGCGAGGTACTCGCCGGTACGCAGTGGCCGGGCGCCGCGCGCCGGTTCGCCGGGTCGCTGCGGCGCTCGGTCGTGCCGGCCGGGGGAAACCTGCTGCTGGTGGGGACCGAGCAGTACGAGCCCTGGCACCTGGCGGCGCACCTGGTGGACGAGGCGGCCTGGTCGGGGCTGCCGGAGCTGGCGCCCACGCTCGTACGGCACCACGTGCTGCCCGGGGAACCGCCGCACCTGTCGGTGGGGCTGGGCAGGCTGGCGGCGGCCCGGCGCGGGCACACGCTGCTGGTGGTGGCTCCGCAGGAGCCGGGCGAGGGGCTGCTGGAGCGGGTGCACGACGCCCGGCGCGCGGGGGCGACCGTGCTGTCGCTGGACGGCGGGGATCCGGATCTGCGGACGCTCGCGCACGAGGCGCTGTCGGTGGCGGAGGGCACCGCCGAGCTGGATCTGGACACCGTGCAGCACCTGGTCAGCGCGGCGGCCGGGGAGAACAGCCTGCCGGTGCAGCGCGGTCCGCGCCGCTTCCGGGACCGGCTGGCGCGGCTGGCCGATCAGCTGACCGCCCCGCCGCCCAGTCGCTGGTAGGCGGCGCCCCTACTGCGCCGTGCCTTCCTCGTCCTCGCGGGTCTTGTCGTTCCACTTCGGATCGTTCTGCCATTCGAGGTTGCGTTCCTGCGCCGATTCCATGGCGTGGGCCGCCTCATCGGGCGTCGCGTACGGGCCGAAACGGTCCTTCGCCGGGCACTCGGGGCCTTCCTCGACCTTCTGGTGGACCAGGCAGTAGTACCACTCGCCCGGTTTGCCCACCTGGCGCTTCTTGAACAGGGGCATCGCTGTCGGGCTCCTCTCGATACCGGTCTCTGCCGCCATGCTGCCCCATCCCCGCTGGATACACTCGCTTGCATGTCTGGCCAGTCGCTGCTCGTACCAGGGGAGCTTTCTCCCGTCCGTTCCGTTCCCGGAAACATCCGCCGGCCCGAGTACGTGGGCAAGCCCGCGCCCACCCCGTACACCGGACCGGAGGTGCAGTCGCCCGAGACCATCGAGGCCATGCGCACCGCCGGCCGGATCGCCGCCCAGGCGATGGAAGAGGCCGCCAAGCTGATCGCCCCGGGGGTGACCACCGACGAGCTGGACCGGGTCGCGCACGAGTACATGTGCGACCACGGCGCCTACCCGTCGACGCTGGGCTACCGGGGCTTCCCGAAGTCCCTGTGTTCCTCGGTCAACGAGGTCATCTGTCACGGCATCCCCGATTCCACCGTCCTGCGCGACGGCGACATCGTGAACCTCGACGTGACCGCGTACATCGGCGGCGTCCACGGCGACAACAACGCCACCTACCTGTGCGGGGAGGTGGACGAGGAGTCGCGGCTGCTGGTGGAGCGGACGCGCGAGGCGCTGAACCGGGCCATCAAGGCCGTCAAGCCGGGCCGCCAGATCAACATCATCGGCCGGGTCATCGAGTCGTACGCGAAGCGCTTCGGCTACGGCGTCGTCCGGGACTTCACCGGCCACGGCATCAACTCGTCCTTCCACTCCGGCCTGATCATCCCGCACTACGACAGCCCGCACGCCACCACCGTCATCGAGCCCGGGATGACCTTCACCATCGAGCCGATGCTGACCCTGGGCACCCACGAGTACGACATGTGGGCGGACGGCTGGACGGTCGTCACGAAGGACCGCAAGCGGACCGCGCAGTTCGAGCACACACTGGTCGTGACGGACAGCGGGGCGGACATCCTGACCCTGCCGTAGCTCCGCGCGGCCGGGCCCATTTTTTACCGACAAGGCGTCGGGAACACATTGACTTAGGCATACCTAAGCAGGAGGATCGGGTGTGGCGGCGCGGCCGCCACGCCTGTTCCCCCATTTCCGGAGGTCGGTCTTGGACGCCTTCTCCACGGTCATCCGCGTCGCTTCGCACGAGCAGCACACCGAGGCGGAGACGTCGACCTTCATGAGCGACCTGCTGGGCGGGCGGCTCGGCGTCGACGCCTACACGCGCTACACCGAGCAGCTGTGGTTCGTGTACCGGGCGCTGGAGGACGCGGCCGAGTCCCTCAGGGACGACCCGGTCGCCGGACCCTTCATCCGGCCCGAGCTGATGCGCGTCGCCGAGATCGAGCGGGACCTGGCCCACCTGCGGGGCCCGGACTGGCGCGGCAGCGTGACGGCGCTGCCCGCGACCGAGGCCTACGCCGCCCGGGTGGCGCAGTGCGCGGCCGAGTGGCCCGGCGGGTACGTCGCCCACCACTACACCCGCTACCTGGGTGACCTCTCCGGCGGCCAGATCATCCGCGACAAGGCGGAGCGGACCTGGGGCTTCGAGCGCAAGGGCGACGGCGTCCGCTTCTACGTCTTCGCCGACATCTCCAACCCGGCCGCCTTCAAGCGGACCTACCGCGAGCTGCTCGACGCGATCGCCGCCGACGACCTGGAGAAGCAGCGCATCATCGACGAGTGCAAGCGCGCCTTCGACTTCAACGGCGCGGTCTTCCGCGAGCTGGGCGAGCAGTTCCCGCTCAGCGCGTAGCCGCCGCGGGGGGCGCCGCGAAGCGGACGCGGCCGCCGATCTCGACCGTGCCGTCGGGGCCGGGGGCGGTGAGGATCTGGGAGCCGGCGCCCTGGGTGATGTTCAGGGCGCGGTTCAGCTGCGCGGTCAGCAGGATCGCCGCCGAGCCGGTGGCCTCGTCCTCGGCGATGACCCCGTCGGCACGGCGCGGGAAGCCTCGGGCGCGTACCCGGCCCGCGGCCTCGTCCTCCCAGGCCCAGGCGTACAGCCAGCCGTCGCCGGGCGGCGGGGCGGGCAGCGCCTCGACCTCGGCGACGGATCCGTACTGCTCGGTGCGCTTGCCCTCGACCCACTCGGCGCGGGCCGTGATCCAGGTGAACTCCCCGTCGTCACGGGCCCATACGGAGCCGGCCGGCGGCTGGAGCTCCTCGATGTCCAGCAGCCAGGCCAGCCCGACCAGCGGATGCCCGGCGAAGGACATCCGCGTGCCGGGGGTGCGGATGTCGACGACCCCGCGCTCGGGGTCGTCGACGAACACCGTCTCGCTGTAGCCCAGTTCGGCGGCGAGCGCCTGCCGGGACGCGTCGTCGGGGCAGGTGCGGCCCTCGCGTACGACACCGAGCAGGTTGCCGAACCGGCCGTCGGCCGCGCAGAAGACCCTCAGGACGTCGAGATCGTTCACCCGGGCATTCAAGCACGGCCCGATCGGAGCGGGGGCGTGCGCCGCCGCTCCGCTTGTGGTCCCAGTACGCGGCGAAGGCCGTCCCACCGTACGGAACGGTCACTCCGACTTGACTTCCGCTTGACTCGGCCATGGGTTTGCCATGGCAGTGCCGTGACGACGCCGTGTCCGGCGCCGCGAGGTGAGAGCTGAATCACTGGACGAGTGGGTATGGGTCAGGTAAGCCTCGGTTAAGTTAGGTCCGCCTCACCGGCCCTCCCCCCTGGGACGGGCCCCACGTCCGACGCCCAGGAGCCCCCATGCGCCCCGCCCGCCTCACCGTCATCGCCGCCGCATCCGTCGCGGCGGCCCTGACCGCCGTCACCGGCTGCTCCCAGAAGGGCGACGCGGGCGGCGACGGCGCGATCAAGGTGGCGGCCTCGGACAGCGCCTGCGAGGTGTCGAAGACCGAGTTCCCGGCCGGCAAGGTGCAGATCGACGTCGAGAACAAGGGCTCCAAGGTCACCGAGGTCTACGTCCTCTTCCCGGACGCCCGCATCGTGACCGAGCGCGAGAACATCGGCCCGGGCACCAAGGCCTCCATCACCGCCGAGATCAAGGCGGGCGAGTACGAGATCGTCTGCAAGCCGGGCATGAAGGGCGACGGCATCAGCCAGAAGGTCAAGGCCACCGGCAAGGGCGCCGCCGAGGAGAAGCGCAGCCCCGAGGCGGACGCCGCGGTCGCCGCCTACCGCGCGTACGTGGTCCAGCAGGCCGAGGAGACCCTCCCCAAGGCGCAGGCCTTCGCCGACGCCGTCAAGGCCGGCGACATCGAGACCGCGAAGAAGCTCTACGCCGCCTCCCGCATCGGCTGGGAGCGCACCGAGCCGGTCGCCGAGTCCTTCGGCGACATCGACCCGAAGGTCGACGTCCGCGAGGACGGCCTGGAGGCCGGCCAGGACCCGGCGAAGGACTGGACGGGCTGGCACCGCCTGGAGAAGTCCCTGTGGGCCGACAACAAGATCGACGAGAACGACAAGAAGCTCGCCGACACCCTGATCGCGGACCTGACCGACTGGCAGAAGAAGGTCGGCACCGCCGAGATCACCCCCTCCTCGATGGCCAACGGTGCCAAGGAGCTCCTCGACGAGGTCGCCTCCGGCAAGGTCACGGGTGAGGAGGAGCGCTACTCCCACACCGACCTCGTCGACTTCAAGGCCAACGTCGAGGGCGCGCAGAAGGCGTACGAGCTGCTCAAGCCGATCGCCTCGAAGAACGACCCGGAGCTCGTCAAGCAGCTGGACGCCCAGTTCACGGCGATGAACGAGCTGCTGGACAAGTACCGCGCCGACAAGGCCTCCTACGACTTCACCGCCTACGACAAGGTCGGCGAGCCGGAGCGCAAGGAGCTCTCGGACGGCGTCAGCGCGCTGGGCGAGCCGCTCTCCAAGCTCGCCGCCGCGGTCACCAAGTAACGAGCAGGGTCGAAGGAGGCGGGAGAACACCATGACCGAGTCGGAGTCCGCGGCGCAGCAGCCGCAGCAGCAGGAGCAGCAGGAAGCCGCCGCGCCCTCGCGGCGCGCCCTCCTGGGCTGGGGCGGTGCCGGGCTCGCGCTCGGCGCGGCCGCGGCCGGCGGCGCGGTGGCCGCGTTCGGCAGCGGTTCGGACATGGTCTCGGCGGCCTCCGCCGGTTCGGCCGTGCCGTTCCACGGTGAGCACCAGGCCGGTATCGCGAGCGCCGTGCAGGACCGGCTGCACTTCGCGGCCTTCGACGTGAAGACGAAGAGCCGCGAGGAGCTGATCAAGCTCCTCAAGGAGTGGACCGAGGCGGCCCGCCTGATGACGGCCGGCCTGCCCGTCGGCGACGTGTACGAGGGCTCCCCCGAGGCCCCGCCCACCGACACCGGCGAGGCCCTCGGCCTGAAGGCCTCCCGCCTCACCCTGACGATCGGTTTCGGGCCGGGCCTGTTCGCCAAGGACCGGTTCGGTCTGGAGGGCAAGCGCCCCGACGCGCTCGTCGACCTGGAGCTGTTCCCCGGCGACAACCTGGACGCGGCCCGCTCCGGCGGCGACATCTGCGTCCAGGCCTGCGCCGACGACCCGCAGGTCGCCGTGCACGCGATCCGCCAGCTGGCCCGCATCGGCTTCGGCAAGACCGTCGTGCGCTGGTCGCAGCTGGGCTTCGGCAAGACCTCGTCGACGACGCCCGAAGAGCAGACCCCGCGCAACATGATGGGCTTCAAGGACGGCACCCGGAACATCTCGGGCACCGACAAGGCGGCCCTGGACAAGCACGTGTGGGTCGGCGCCGGCGACGGCAGCGAGTGGATGACCGGCGGCTCCTACCTGGTGGCCCGGCGGATCCGGATGAACATCGAGATCTGGGACCGGACCCCCCTCCAGGAGCAGGAGGACATCTTCGGCCGCGACAAGGGCGAAGGCGCCCCCGTCGGCAAGTCCAAGGAGCGCGACGAGCCGTTCCTGAAGGCGATGAAGCCCGAGGCGCACGTCCGCCTCGCGCACCCGGACACCAACAACGGCGCGACGATCCTTCGGCGCGGCTACTCCTTCACGGACGGCACGGACGGGCTGGGCCGCCTCGACGCGGGCCTGTTCTTCCTCGCCTACCAGCGCGACGTCCGCAAGGGCTTCATCCCGATCCAGCGCAACCTGGCGAAGTCCGACGTCCTCAACGAGTACATCCAGCACGTGGGTTCGGCGATCTTCGCCGTCCCGCCGGGCGTCCGCGACAAGGACGACTGGTGGGGCCGGACGCTGTTCGCGTAGCCCCCGTCGCCGTACCGCTCGTAGAGCCTGGAGAGGAACAACCGCCGTGTTCGGCAACTATCTGATCGGCCTGCGCGAGGGGCTGGAGGCCAGCCTGGTCGTCTGCATCCTCGTCGCGTACCTGGTCAAGACCGAGCGCCGGGACGCCCTGCGTCCCGTGTGGCTCGGCATCGGGATCGCGTGCGCGCTCTCGCTCACGTTCGGCGCCATGCTCGAGTTCGGCACGCAGGAGCTGACCTTCGAGGCGCAGGAGCTGCTGGGCGGCAGCCTGTCGATCATCTCGGTGGGTCTGGTGACGTGGATGGTCTTCTGGATGAAGCGCACCGCGCGGCACCTGAAGGCCGAGCTGCACGGCAAGCTCGACTCGGCGCTCGCCATGGGCACCGGCGCGCTCGTGGCCACCGCCTTCCTGGCGGTGGGCCGCGAGGGCCTGGAGACCGCGCTGTTCGTGTGGGCGTCGGTACGGGCCAGCGGCGAGGGCTCGTCGGCGCCGCTGATCGGCGTGCTGCTGGGCATCGCGACGGCGATAGTGCTGGGCTGGCTGTTCTACCGGGGCGCCCTGAAGATCAACCTCGCGAAGTTCTTCAAGTGGACCGGCGCCATGCTGGTGGTCGTGGCCGCGGGCGTGCTCGCGTACGGGGTGCACGACCTCCAGGAGGCCCGCTTCCTGGGCGGCCTGGACACCAGGGCCTTCGACATCAGCTCGGCGATCCCGCCGGACAGCTGGTACGGAACCCTGCTCAAGGGCGTCTTCAACTTCCAGCCGGACCCGACGGTGCTCCAGCTGTCGGTGTGGGCGCTGTACGTGATCCCGGTGCTGGTGCTGTTCTTCTACGACTCGGCGCGCCCGGCGGCCCCGAAGGCGCAGCCGCAGGACACGACGCAGGTCAGCTGACGGGAGCCGGCGTCCGCAGGGGCTGTCGGTGAGCGGCGTTCGCGCCGGTCACCGACGGCCCCTGAGCCGTATCCGGGTCACCAGAGCCGGTCGATCACGCCCGGGTACAGCGGGACGCGGACGCCGGTGAAGGCCGCCCGGTCCCGGTCCGGGGTCCGCGTGAAGAAGGCCGCCACCACCGCCTTGTCGAAGCCGGGTCGGTCGGTGGCCAGCGGCTCCGCGGGCGTCCCGCCGACCAGGACCGTGCCGGGGAGCTCGGCGAAGCCGGCCGCCTCGTAGAACGGCGCCAGCGGCCGGTCGCAGCTGAACACCGCCAGGTCCACGGCCGGATCGCCCGCCAGCGCGGCCCGGGCCGCCGCCACGAGCCGGCCGCCGAGCCCCTGGCCGCGTGCCTCCGGCCGGGTGACGACGGCACTGAGCCCGGCCGCCCGGTACGTCCGTCCCGCCAGCGGGATCTCCTTGAACAGCAGCGCCAGCGAGGCGGCCACGTTGCCGTCGGCGTCGATCAGCAGCAGTGCGCGCGGCGCGAGCGCCGGATCGTGCCCGGGCGAGGCCCCCGGCCAGGCCGCGTCCTCAAGCTCCGCGACCTGCCGGGCCAGCCCCTCGGGCACGTCGGCCTCCGCGAACCCGAGCACCCTCATCCGCGGACCCACGGGCCGCACCCGCTCACGGGATCCGCACCCCCGTACCGCCGACCCTGACCCGGGGGTCGCCGGCCCGCAGGGTCACCGTGAGCACCCCCGGCCGCCCCATGTCGGCACCCTGGTGGAGGGTGAGGACGGCCTCCTCGGGCACCAGGCCCAGCTCCCGCGCGTACGCGCCGAAGGCGGCCGCCGCGGCGCCCGTCGCGGGGTCCTCGACGACCCCGCCGACCGGGAAGGGGTTCCGTACGTGGAACTCCGCCGGCCCCGCCCGGTGCACCAGCTGCACCGTGACGAGGTCCAGCCGCCGCATCAGCGCCTCCAGCCGGGCGAAGTCGTAGGCGAGGTCCGCGAGGCGGGCCCGGGTGGCGGCGCCGAGCACCAGGTGGCGGGCTCCCGCGTAGGCGATCCGGGGCGGGAACGCCGGGTCCAGGTCCGCCTCCGGCCAGTCCAGCGCGGCCAGCGCCTCGGCGAGGTCGGCCGCCCCGATCTCCTCGGTGTGCGGCTCGACGCTGGTCAGCGTGGCCCGCAGCACCCCCTCCTCGGCGGCGACGGAAACCGGCACGGTCCCGGCCCGTGTCGCGAACAGGAGGTCGCCCGGCCCGAGCCGCTCGCCCAGCGCAACGGCGGTGGCCACGGTGGCGTGCCCGCAGAACGGCACCTCCACCTTCGGGCTGAAGTAGCGGACGGTGAACGCCCGCCCGGGCTCCCCGCCGAGCCCCTCGGGCGGGGCCGTCAGGAAGGCCGTCTCGCTGTAGCCGAGCCCGGCGGCGATCTCCAGCATGGCCGCGTCGTCCAGCCCGGCCGCGTCGAGCACGACCCCGGCGGGGTTGCCGCCCTCGGGGTCCCGGGAGAAGGCGGTGTAGCGCAGTACTTCGGTATCGGTGGTCATCCGACCATGATCAACCGCGTCCCACCGCCCTGGCAACGGGGTTGCTCAGCCCCGCCCGATGTACGGCATCGTCGTCGCCATCACCGTCGCGAACTGCACGTTCGCCTCCAGCGGCAGCTCGGCCATGTGCAGCACCGTGCGGGCCACGTCGGCGGCGTCCATCACCGGCTCGACGGCCAGCTGCCCGTTGGCCTGGAGGATGCCGGTCTGCATCCGCTCGGTCATCTCGGTCGCCGCGTTGCCGATGTCGATCTGGCCGCAGGCGATGCGGTACGGGCGCCCGTCGAGCGACAGCGACTTGGTCAGGCCCGTCATCGCGTGCTTGGTCGCCGTGTAGGCGATGGAGTTCGGCCGCGGCACGTGTGCGGAGATGGAGCCGTTGTTGATGATCCGGCCGCCCTGCGGGTCCTGCTCCTTCATCTGCCGGTAGGCCGCCTGCGCGCACAGGAAGGCGCCGGTCAGGTTGACGTCCACGACGGAGCGCCACGCCTCGTAGCCGATGTCCTCCAGCGGGACCCCGCCCGGGCCGAAGGTGCCCGCGTTGTTGAAGAGCAGGTCGAGGCGCCCGTAGCGCGCGCGGACCGCCTCGAACAGAGCAGTCACCTCACCCGGATCGCTCACGTCCGTCGGCACGCACAGCACGTCGGCGTCGTCCCCGGCCGCCTTGGCGGTCTCCTGCAGCGGTTCGGCCCGGCGGCCCGCCACGGCCACGGCCCAGCCGGCCGCGGCCAGGGCCAGGGCGACGGAACGGCCGATGCCGGAGCCGGCTCCGGTCACCACGGCGATCTTCTTGGCAGTTGCGTTCATGGGGCCGCAGGGTACGTCACACCGGGCTCCGGCCCCGGGACGTTCCGATAGCTGAGAGCATGGGGCGGTCAGGGGTGCACAGCGCAGATCAGAGGACTGGAGTTCCGTATGTCGGAAAGAGCCCCCGCGACGCCCCCCGCAGCCGAGCCCACCGAGGCGAGCGAGGCGACGGGGCCGTCGCCCGCGTCCCCTTCCTCCCCCGTCGCCGTCACCCCCCTGACGGCTGCACGCCGCACCGGCCTGCTCGTCACCTTCATACTCGGCGGGCTCACCGCCCTGCCCCCGCTGTCCATGGACATGTACCTCCCGGCCCTGCCGGAGGTCACCGCCGCGCTGCGCAGCCCGGCCGCGACCGTGCAGCTCACCCTCACCGCCTGCCTCGCCGGCATGGCGCTGGGCCAGCTGGTCATCGGCCCGATGAGCGACAAGTGGGGCCGCCGCCGGCCGCTGCTCACCGGCATGATCGTGTACGTCCTCGCCACCGCGATATGCGCCCTCGCCCCGACGGCGGAGCTGCTGATCGCCTTCCGCCTGCTCCAGGGGCTGGCCGGGGCGGCCGCGATCGTCATCGCACGAGCCGTCGTACGCGACCTGTACGACGGCGTCGAGATGGCCAGGTTCTTCTCCACCCTGATGCTGATCTCGGGCACGGCCCCGATCATCGCCCCTCTGATAGGCGGCCAGGTGCTGCGCTTCGCCGACTGGCGGGGCGTCTTCGTCATCCTCACGGCCGTCGGCACCGTCCTCACCCTGACGGTGTGGCGCGGTCTCGCGGAAACGCTGCCGCCGGAGCGCCGGCACACGGGGGGCGTCGGCTCGTCCCTGCGGACCATGCGCGGCCTCCTCGGCGACCGCGTCTTCACCGGCTACACCCTCTGCGGAGGCTTCGCCTTCGCGGTCCTCTTCTCGTACATCTCCGCGTCCCCGTTCGTGGTGCAGGAGATCTACGGTGCTTCGCCGCAGGCCTTCAGCCTCCTCTTCGGGGTCAACTCGGTGGGCCTGATCGCCGTCGGGCAGATCAACGGCAAGCTGCTGGTCGGGCGGGTCAGCCTGGACAAGGCGCTGGCCGTCGGACTCGGCGTCATCACCCTCGCCTCGGTGTCCCTCCTCCTCATGTCGACCGGGGTGTTCGGGGAGGTCGGCCTGGCCCCGATCGCGGCCGCCCTGTTCGTCCTCATGTCGGCGATGGGCCTGGTCCTGCCGAACACCAACGCCCAGGCCCTGATGCGCACCCCGCACGCGGCGGGCTCCGCCTCCGCGCTGCTCGGCACGTCCTCCTTCCTGGTCGGCGCGATCGCGTCCCCGCTGGTCGGCATCGCCGGGGAGGCCACGGCGGTCCCCATGGCCCTGGTGCAGGTGACCTGCGCCCTCCTGTCGGTGGCCTGCTTCCTCACGATGTGCCGCCCCTGGCGTCCGCGCCCGGAGTAAGCCCAGGGGGCGGGGGCGACGGCGGGGGCGGGGCCGGGCGGGGCCGTAAACTTCGCTGGTGAACACCACCGCCGAGACCCTCCGCAGCGCCCTCGCCGGGTTGCTCGACGGGCTCCCGCCCAAGCAGGCGTCCGCCGCCGTCGAGCGGCTCATCGCCAGCTACCGGGGGCAGACCCCCACCGATTCCCCCGTCCTGCGCGACCGCTCCGACGTGGCGGCGTACGCGGCGTACCGGATGCCCGCCACCTTCGAGGCCGTCCGGTCCGCCCTCGACGGGCTCGCGGAGGCCGCGGCCGGCTGGGCCCCCGGCTCGCACGTGGACGTCGGCGGCGGCACCGGCGCCGCGACCTGGGCGGTGGACGCCACCTGGGACGGCCCCCGCGAGACCACGGTCCTCGACTGGGCGGAGCCCGCGCTGGCCCTCGGCAAGGAGCTCGCCGCGGCCTCCGGCTCGCCCGTGCTCCGCGCGGCGGACTGGCGGCGGGCCGTCATCGGCGCCGGGCTGTCCCTGCCCGACGCCGACCTGGTGACCGTCTCGTACGTGCTGGGCGAACTGACCCCGCAGGCCCGCACCGCCGTCGTCGCCGAGGCGGCCCGCGCCGGCCAGGCCGTGGTGCTGATCGAGCCCGGCACCCCGGAGGGCTACCTCCGCATCCGCGAGGCCCGCGACCAGCTGATCGCGGCGGGCCTCAAGGTCGCCGCCCCCTGCCCGCACGACGGGACCTGCCCGATCGAGGTCGGCAAGGACTGGTGCCACTTCTCGGCGCGCGTCAGCCGTTCCTCCCTGCACCGGCAGGTCAAGGGCGGCTCCCTGCCGTACGAGGACGAGAAGTTCAGCTACGTCGCCGCGGCCCGTTTCCCGGTCCGCCCGGCGCCCTCCCGGATCACGCGGAAGCCGCAGATCCGCAAGGGGCTCGTCCTGCTGGACCTGTGCGGTCCCGAGGAAGGTCCTGCGGCGGGGCTGACCCGGGCCACCGTGACCAAGCGCCACGGCGACCTCTACAAGGCGGCGCGGGACGCCGACTGGGGCCAGGACTGGCCGCCGCAGCCGTAGCCGGGGGCGTCCGGGGGCCGTCGGCGGCACAGGACCGCCGACGGCCGGGGAACGCCGACGGCCCGAGGACCGCCGACGGCCCGGAGACCGCCGACGGCCCGGGACCCGCTAGGGCCGCAGCTCCTGCGTGCAGCACTTCACGCTGCCGCCGCCCTTGAGCAGCTCGCCCAGATCCATCGGCACCGGCTCGAACCCGCGGTCCCGCAGCGGCCCCAGCAGCCCGGTCGCCGCCTGCGGCAGCAGCACGTGCAGGCCGTCCGAGACCGCGTTCAGTCCCAGCGCGGCCGCGTCCTGGTCGTCGGCGAGCAGCGCGTCCGGGAAGAGCCGCCTGAGCACGGCCTGGCTGCCCGCCGAGAAGGCGCCGGGGTAGTACATGACCTCGTCGCCGTCGAGCACGCTGAGCGCGGTGTCCAGGTGGTAGTACCGCGGGTCCACCAGGTCGAGGCCGATGACCGGGCGGCCGAAGAACTCCTGCGCCTCGTCGTGCGAGAGCGGGCTGGAGCGGAAGCCGCGGCCGGCCAGGATGTAGCCCGCCGTGACGGCGAAGTCCCCCTCGCCCTCGTTGACGTGGGAGGGCTCGTGGACGTCCTGGTAGCCGTGGGCGCGGAACCAGTCGAGGTGGATCTCGGCCTCGGGGGCCCGTTCCGGATAGGCGAACCGGGCGCCGAGCACCCGGCCGTCGACGACCAGGGCCCCGTTGGCCGCGAAGACCATGTCGGGGAGGGCGGGGTCCGGTACGAGGGTTTCGACGGTGTGCCCGAGGGAGCGGTAGCGGTCCCTCAGGTCCTCCCACTGGGCGAGTGCGAGGGGCAGGTCCACCGGTTTCGTGGGGTCCATCCACGGATTGATGGAGTACGTGACCTTGAAGTGTGCGGGTGGGCACATCAGGTAGCGCCGGGGTGTGGCGTCTCTGCGCAAAGAAGGCTCCTCACGACTTACACGACTTTCACGACTCACGACGAGCAGTGGAGAGAATCGTCTCTCCTCAAGCAGGACAACGCAGTGAACTGATCGGGTGGTTTACGGGACGAGGAGAAGGCGGGGAAGACGAGACGTCTCGGTTGATATTTTGGCCGCATGTCCAAGACCCCTGACGCCACCCGCCGCAGCGACCGCTCCCGGCGCGCCATCCTCGACGCCGCGCTCGCCCTCGTCGGAGAGGTCGGCTACGACAGGCTGACGATCGAGGCCATCGCGGCGCGCGCCGGGGTCGGCAAGCAGACCATCTACCGGTGGTGGCCGTCGAAGGCCGCCGTCCTCCTCGAAGCCTCGCTGGCGCTCGCCGGGGACGCGGAGGCGGCGGACGGGTGGGCCGGTTTCCCGGACACGGGGGACCTCGCGGCCGACCTGAAGTACGTCCTGCGGGCGACCGTGGACGAGCTGAACGACGAGAAGTACGAGGCCCCCCTCCGCGCCCTGACGGCGGCCGGGGCGAGCGACCCCGCGCTCGGGGCCCGCTTCACCGAGCAGCTGCTGGAGCCGCAGCTGGCCCTGTACGAGGCGCGGTTGCGCACGGCGAGGGAGGCCGGCCGGCTCGCGCCGGACACGGATCTGCGACTGACGGTGGAGATGCTGGTCGGCCCGCTGACGTACCGCTGGCTGCTGCGGACCGCTCCGCTGACGCATGGTTATGCCGATGCGCTGGTGGACCGGGTGCTGGGCGGGGTGGCATCCGTCACCGCGGACTAGCCGGAGCGCAGCCCCGCCGGAGCCCAATTGCCCGAATTCCACACGTATATGGGGATTGACGGCCGCCCATCCGGAACCCCCCGGTCGTGGAGAGCGGTCACCCGGGGCTCAGGATGGTGGGACCATGTGAAGGTCCGCCGGGGCAACGGTGAGGTGAGGGGTTAGATGGGGTCCGAGTCCGGCCGCTTCAAACGCGGCGAGCAGAGCAGGATTTCCCAGTGGCTGCTTCGGCGCCGGAAACCCGCCGCCGAGGACCCCGGACGCGAACGCGAGGCCCTCCTGCTGGCTGTCGCCGCCGCCGGTCTGCCGCTCGCCCCCGCCGCCCATCCCGCCGGCTACCGATGTTCGTGCGACCGGATCGGCTGTCCGACGCCGGCCCGGCACCCGCTCTCCTTCGCCTGGCAGACCCAGTCGACCACCGACCGCGCACAGGTCGAGCGCTGGGCGCGCAACCAGCCCCAGGCCAACTTCATCACCGCGACCGGCATGGTCCACGACGTGCTCGACGTCCCGCTGGAGGCCGGGGCCGCCGCCCTGGCCCGCCTGCTGGAGGCGGGCATCGAGGTCGGACCCGTGGCCGAGTCGGGCGGTACGGGCGACCAGGCCCGCATGCTGTTCTTCACCGCGACGCGGGGCACCCCGGAGGACGAGGACGAGTGGTGGCCGTGCGAACTGGACTGCCATCCCGAGACGATGGACGAGCACCCGGGGCTGCGGTGGCACTGCCGCGGCAGCTACGTCCTGGTCCCGCCGGCGGCCCTCCCCGGTGACCAGTCGGTGACCTGGCTGCGCGGCATGGAGTTCCCCCTGCCGGACCCCCTCACCCTCCTGGAAACCCTGACGGACGCCTGCGCCGAGTACGCGGGCACCTCGGCCCAGACCCCGGCGGCAGTCGCCTGGCCCCTGGGCCGCTGACGGCGGTGACGCAGGGGGGTGCGGGCCCGGGGGTCAGTGGATCTGGGTGACCACCACGTCGAGGGACCACGCCTTGCCCGGCTTGGCAGGCGCTTCGGACTCGACCACGTAGCCCAGGTCCCGCAGGGCCGTCACCAGCTCCGCCGGGGACGCGGGGGCCGCGCCCGCGAGCAGCAGGTCCCGCACCAGCCGGCCCTTCGTCGCCTTGTTGAAGTGGCTGACCACCGACCGCTTCTCCACGCCGTCCACCACCTGCGAGTGCAGCACCCGCACGGTGGCCGTCCGCCCGGCCACCTCCCCCTTCGGCTTCCAGGCGGATCCGTACGCCGCCGACCGCAGGTCCAGGACGAGGCCCTCGCCGGCCGCCCCGGGCATGACCTCCGCCATGGGGCCGCGCCAGTACGCGCCGAGCGCCCCCAGCCCCGGCAGCTTCACGCCCATCGAGCAGCGGTACGAGGGGATCCGGTCGGTGATCCGCACCGCGCCCCACAGCCCCGAGAACACGAGCAGCGCGTCCTCGGCCGCCGCCCGCGCCTGCGCCGGGAGGCCGGCGAGCCCCAGGGCGTCGTACAGCACGCCCGTGTAGATCTCCCCCGCCGGGCGGGCCACCGCCGTGCGCAGCTCCGCGTTCTTCGCGACCTCGCCCCGCAGCCCCTCGCTCAGGCCGAGCACCTCACGGGCCTTGAGCTCGTCCGCCGCGCACAGCTCGACCAGCTCCTCCAGGACGGCCGCGCGCGCCCCGGCCAGGCCGGGCAGGGACAGCGCCTCCGGCTTCAGGGGTGCGCCGGAGCCGCCGGCGGCCTTTCCCTCGGACGGCGGCAGCAGCACGAGCACGGTGGTTCTCCTTCTTCGCGTACGAGCGCGGGGGTGCGGCCCCGACATGACAGCGTAGGCCCTCCCGCGCGGCACCCCTCCCCCTCGCCCGGCCGGGCCCCGCCCCGGCCCCTGCCCCGGCCCGCCCCGGCCCCGCCCGGCCCCGCCCGGCCCCGCTCGCCGTGCCGCTCCGTGCCCGCCGACCTACGCTCGGGCCATGCCCCGTCGTCCGATGCACATGTCCGACGCGGCCAAGGCCGCACTGCGCACCGCCCTGCAGAAGCTCCGGGCCGAGCTGCACACCCCCGCGGACTTCCCCGCGCCCGTGCTCGAGGCCGCCGCAGCGGCCGCGCAGGCACCCGCGCTGTCCCACAAGGACGCCACCCACCTGCCGTTCTTCACGATCGACCCGCCGGAATCGCAGGACCTCGACCAGGCCATGTACCTGGAACGGCGGCCGGGCGGCGGGTACCGCGTCCACTACGCCATCGCCGACATGGCCGCCTTCGTCACGCCGGGCGGCCCGCTGGACGCCGAGGCCAACAAACGCGTCGAGACGCTGTACTTCCCCGACGTCAAGGTGCCCCTGCACCCGCCCGTGCTCTCCGAGGGCGCGGCCAGCCTGTTGCCGTACCAGACCGTCCCCGCCCTGCTGTGGCAGCACGACCTGGACGCCCACGGCGAGGTGACCGACTCGAACGTGAGCCGCGCCCTGGTCCGCAGCCAGGCCAAGCTGAACTACGCGGGCGTCCAGCACGACATCGAGGCGGGTACGGCCCCGGAGTCCGTCGCCCTGCTGCGCGAGATCGGCACGCTGCGCGAGGCCGTCGAGGCCGAGCGCGGCGCCGTCTCGCTCCTCCTGCCGGAGCAGGAGGTCACCTTCGAGGACGGAGAGTTCCGGCTGCACTACCGGGCGCCGCTCGGCACGGACGGCTGGAACGAGCAGATCTCCCTCATGACCGGAATGGCCGCGGCGAAGATCATGCTGGACACGGGTGCGGGCGTCCTGCGGACCCAGCGGAAGCGGACGCCCGACCCGGTGCCGGGCCTGCGCGTGATCGCCCGGCAGCTCGGCATCGACTGGCCGGACCACATGTCGTACGCCGAGCGGATCCGCACCCTCGACCCGGCCCTGCAGAACCACGCGGCCTTCCTCCACGAGGCCACCCGCCTGTTCAAGCGGGCGGAGTACACGACCTTCCGCGACGGCGTCCTCCCCCCGTTCCCCCTGCACGCGTCGATCGCGGCCCCGTACGCGCACTGCACGGCTCCGATGCGGCGCCTGGTCGACCGGTACGGCGGTGAGCTGTGCGTGGCCGCCTGCGCGGGCCAGCCCCCGCCGGCCTGGGTGCTCGCCGCCCTGGACGGCCTGCCGGCCAGGATGGCCGGCGGAAAGGGAGGCACGGCGGACCGGGAATCCGTGGACATCGTGGAGGCGGCCCTGCTCAGGAAGCGGGAGGGCGAGATCTTCGACGCCGCGGTCATCGACACCGACGTGGACGCGCCCGCGCCGGCGTCGGGGGGTCTGGCGTACCTGGCGGAGCCCCCCGTGATGGGGCGGGTCACGTCGGCGAGCGCGGGCCTCGTGCTCGGTGCGAGCATCCACGCCAAGCTCGATCTGGCCGACCCGGAGGCGGGCCTCAACGTACAGAAGATCCTCTTCAGCGTGCCGTGACGGCCGCCGGGCCACGGGCACGGTCGGGCGAGCCGGTCGCCCCGGGTAACATGGCCACCACGGCAGACGAGTCGGCCGGACGGCCGCGTCGGGGTCTTCGGATCCCGCCGAGGAACGTCCGGGCTCCACAGGGCAGGGTGGTGGGTAACGCCCACCCGGGGTAACCCGCGGGACAGTGCCACAGAAAACAGACCGCCGGGGGCTTCGGCCTCCGGTAAGGGTGAAACGGTGGTGTAAGAGACCACCAGCGCCTGAGGTGACTCAGGCGGCTAGGTAAACCCCACCTGGAGCAAGGTCAAGAGGATCCGTCCCCGGACGGGTCTGCGCGGACGCTTGAGGGCTGCTCGCCCGAGTTCGCGGGTAGACCGCACGAGGCCGGCGGCAACGCCGGTCCTAGATGGATGGCCGTCTCCCCGGCGACCGCGAGGTCACCGGGCGACAGAACCCGGCGTACAGGCCGGCTCGCTCTGCCACCGAGGCCCTGACCTGGCGTGCCCAGGTCAGGGCCTCGCGCTTTCCCCGCGGCCCCTCCTCGGACGGGCTCGGTGCCGGGTCCACGGCGCGGCCGGCGACCCGAGGGGCGCTCCCCCATGTCCCTTTCCGGGAACGAGTTTTGCCGAGATCCGCAGCGCCGCCGGCCGGCGACTCCCACCGTATGAGACGGCCCTTCAGGTGACGCGAATCCCTGGTTAGCATCACCCGCCCCTTACCTGAAGTAACGCCTGGTGGGCGCACGCCTGCCCGGACCCGGGCCAGCCCCGCCCCACGCCACCGAGGAACACCCCGTGACGTGTCCGGGGACGTCCTCTGTCACCGCACCTCAGAGGGCGACGCCGGCCAGGACGCCCGACGAACACCACCAGCCACAGCTCCCTGAAAGGAACCCACCTCATGTCCGACCAGCCCGACAGCCCCGAAGCCGCCGAGACCGGCACCGTGGCCACCCCGCCCATACCGCCGCAGCCACCGACCGTGCCCGCCCCGCAGCCTGAGCCCCGTACGCGCCCGGCCTGGCTCATCCCGGTCATCGCCACCACCGTCGTCGTCGGCATCACCGCCGCCACGGCCGGTTACCTCCTCGCCGGCGGCAACACCACCAGCACGGCCACGCCGGACACGAGCAGCAGCCCGAGCGCATCCCGCTCCGCTGCCACCTCCCCGTCACCGAGCCCGACACCCACGAAGCTGATCTCCAACATCAGCGGTGTCGTGAACGTCCCCTACGAGCAGTCCGTGACCGCTCTGACCGCTGCCGGTATCACGAAGGACAACATTTCCTGGGTGTCGCCGTTCTCCGACCAGCCCAAGCCCACGGACCCGAACGGTATGACCGTCTGCGGCCTGGTCACTTCGAGCACCGTGACCGTTACCGCCGCGTCCACGGTCGAGCTGTCCGTCATCGAGAAGGGCTCCACCTGCCCCGTCAAGCACGGTCAGCCGAAGCCGAAGCCGTCGTGCACCGAGACCGGCGAGTACAAGAAGGTCTCCGACCGGGAGTTCAAGCAGATGGTGCGCAACACCACCGCTCACCTCATGGGCTGCTTCACCCTCTACGGCGAGATCGTCCAGGCCGACTCCGCGACCGGCACCACGTCGGTCCGTGCGAACACGTGCGGGGAGAAGAAGCAGCCCAAGTACGGGTTCCTCGCCGATTGCGACACGAACAGCATCCTCACCGAGCTGGTCCCCACCGGGAAGCTGAACGGCGTCGTCAAGGGTGATCTCTTCGAGGCCAAGGTCCAGGTGGGGTTCGACACCACCTACCAGACCACCCTGGGCGGCTCCATGACCGCGCCGACGTTCTACGTCAAGGAGATCGACCGGTACGGCAGCACTGACTGACCCGGCCCCCACCGCTGCCGCCGTCCGCACACGGCGGCGCGAGTGAGTCGACGACCAGTCTGTCGCAGGGGCGCGTGCGGCTAGAGGGCGACGCCGGCGAAGACCTGAGACGCCGTGTCGGAGCCGGTCACGAAGTACAGGGTGAGCGTCTTGATGTCCTTGCCCGTGTCGTACGCCAGGTGCAGCTCCGTGGTCTTGCCCGCGCCCAGGTTCTTGTCCAGCGGCTCCGCCATGTACGCGGGGAACTTCGGGTCATCCGAATCCACCACGCCCAGCACGTCGCTCACGGAGGCACAGTTCAGGTCTTCGTCCACGGCCGCGGAGAAGATGCCCCGGTCCAACCTCTGCGGCTCGCCCGCCTTGTTGGTGACCGACAGGGTGAGCCCGATGACACGCTTGCCCGCCGCCTCCATGTCCCGCTTCGTGTACTCGTTGCCGATCGGGTAGGGGTCCGTGACCTCCTTCACGGTGATGTCGAACTTCTTCCCGCCGGTGGTCGTGTCACCCGGCTTGAGGACCCGGTAGTCCGCCGAGATCGGGACCTTCTTACCGGGCACGGCACAGGTCAGGTCGACGGTCTGCGCGGCGGGGGACGGCGTGGACGTCACCAGCGTGGGCGACACGTCCGCAGCGGGCTTGGCGCTGTCTTCCGACGGGCCGCAGCCGGACAGCGCCAGGGCACCGAGGACAGCCAGCGAGAGGGAGATGGCCTTCTTCAAAACGGATCCTTCTGGTCACGGGATGCCCTGCCGGCAAAAGGTGCCAGCGGCCAGGGGAGGCTACACAGAGCGCCGTGAAATCGCTGGCCTCGTGCGCATCTTGAGACGGCAGCACGAAGCCCCCGCGGGGTCCGAAGCAAATCCGGGGGCGGGCGCATGTGCGCGCTGGCCCGTCGGTGTGCTCGCGGGGAGTGCCGGGGCGTGAGACGGGGCTTCAGGTGTCGCCGATACCTCGTTAACATCCACCGGCCCTTACCTGAGGTAACAGCCGGTGGGGCGCGACCGATTCGAGGAGATGCCCCGTGGACACCCCGCCTCCGCCCCAGACTCCGCCCCCGCCACCCCCGTACGACCCGCCCGCGGCGGCGCCGCCGGTTCCCGTGCCGCGGAACCGCCAGCGGGCGGTCGCCGTCGCCGCCGCATCCTTACTGGCCCTGGCGGGTTCCGCCGCCGCGGGCGCCGTCCTGTCCGGTGGCGGCGGCGAGAGTGCCGACAGAGCCGGCAGAGCCGACAGGCCTGAGGGGACGGCGTCGGCCGGCGTCGCCGCGTCCGGGTGGAAGGACTGCATGGGCGTCAGCCAGAAGTCCGAGAACCCCTACCTACACCGGGACCAGGCCTTCGGCATCCAGGTCACCGGCATCACCTGTCAGGAAGGCAAGGTGCAGGTGAAGTTGACCGCGATGAACTGGACGGGCAAGGCCCAGGACATCGTCTCCAAGATCGGCATAGCCAACGCCGCGGGCTGCATGCAGCAGACCACGGTCACGTTCTCCGACGCCCCCGAGGAGAAGGACCCCGGCCCGGTCCAGCCCAACGGCCCGAGCCCGGCGGACGGCTTCGCGACGGCCTCGTACGCCAACACCTGCGACCAGGCGAGCGGGTTCGTGGTGAAGGCCTACGAGGCGTACCACGCGGACCCGGGCCGGCCGCCGACCCCGACGGCCTCCCCCACCCCGTCGCCGAAGCCCACGCCCACCCCGACGCCGAGTCCGACGCCGTCGTTCGTGTTCAAGGAGTCGGACTACACGGAGTTGGAGGAGCGCGACTACAAGAAGATGGTCCGCGACCCCGACGCCCACGTGGGGAAGAGCTACAAGATCTACGGCAGGATCACCCAGTTCGACGCGGCGACCGGCAGGAACATCTTCCGGGCGAACATCGGCCCCGGCCGGCTCGCGGCGTCCAAGTCGTACGACTACGACGACAACGCCTACTTCCTGGGCGTGTCCACCGTCATCGAGGACGTCGTGGAAGACGACCTGGTGGTCCTCTACGTGCAGTGCCTGGGCTCGTACAGCTACCGGACGGCCCTCGGCGGGACCCTGACCGTCCCCTCGTTCAACGTGGTCAAGGTCAACCGGTACGGCACCGCCTCCTGACGCCGCCCCACCCGGGCCGGTTACCGCAGGTGGGACGTGTCGTTCAGGAGGCGGAGCGAGGCGTTGCCGTCCGCGTAGTACGCCACCGCCGAGAGGGAGGCCGCGGAGAGTTCCATGCGGAACAGGGACTCCGGCGGGGCGCCCAGGGCGAGGCGGACCAGGATCTTGACCGGGGTCACGTGGGTGACCAGCAGGACCGTGCGGCCCGCGTGGGCGGCCAGCAGCCGGTCCCGGGTGGCGGAGATCCGGCGGGTGGCGGCGGTGAAGCTTTCGCCGCCGCCGGTGGGGGCGGCCTTCGGGGAGTCCAGCCACGCCTGGAGGTCGTCCGGGAACCTCTCCCGCACCTCGGCGAAGGTCAGCCCCTCCCAGGCGCCGAAGTTCACCTCGCGCAGGCCCTCTTCGACCGTGACCGGGAGGCCCAGGCGGTCGGCTACGGCCTGGGCGGTCTCGCGGCAGCGGCGCAGCGGGGAGCTGATGACCGTCTGGATCGTGCCGCGGGCGGCCAGCGCCTCGGCGACCGCGGAGGCCTGGCGCCGCCCGGCCGGGGACAGTTCGGGGTCGGAGCCGCCGCTGCCGGAGAAGCGCTTCTGCGGGGTGAGGGCGGTCTCCCCGTGCCGCAGCAGCACGAACGTGGCGGGCGGTCCCATGTCGGGGCCCCAGCCCTGCCCCTGGGCCGGGGCCTTGGGGGTGTGGTCGGCCTGGTCGCGGTGGGGTGCCGGGTGCGCGGCCGGCGGCGCCGCGGCGGGGCCGGGCTCCGCGAACAGGGTGTCGGCGCCCGCCTCCGCGAGCGCCGCCCCGGGGGCCGTCGTACGGGATGCGAC
>NZ_JBHUSC010000054.1:0-32896 GCF_042673805.1 Streptomyces sp. NPDC057010
CCCCGATCGCCGCCCCGACACCCCCCCCCGGCTCCCCCGCCCCGCCCGGCCCCCCCACCCCGCCGGCGGGCCGGCGCGCCCGCGGCGGCATCGAGCCGCCCCGGCCGCGCTGCCGCCTGCCACGAAGGGCCGCATACGACAGGTCCACCACGGCGCCGGCCCACCCGCCCCGTAGCCTCACCAGATCGAACCCCGCCCGAGCGCCCAGCGCCGGGCCCGACCCCAGGAGCCCCACCGTGATTCCCCGTGGCCGCCCCACGCTCGACATCCACGAGGTTGCCGCCCGTGCCGGCGTCTCCGTCGCCACGTGGCGCCGCCGGCACCATCAGGCATTCGCCGCCGCCGTGCAGCCGCTGCCCGGCTCGGTACGGCCGCTCATCTACGACGCCGCCCAGGTTGACGCTCACCTGGCCGGCGAGCCGCTGCCGGCACTCCCGGCCGGCCCGCACCCGGACGACTTGCTCACCGACGCCGAGGCCGGCGCCATCGCCGGCATCAGCGCGTCGACCGTCCGCGCCGACGCCGTCACCGGCCTTATCGACCGGGGCACCGAGCGCCACGGGCGCCGCTGGTGGACCCGCGCCGCCGCCGAAGCACGCGCCGGCCGCGAGACGCAGTACAAGGGCCGCACCGCCGGATCCAAGAACCTGGCACCGCGGATCGCCCGCACCGATCCGCGCGTTCGCGAAGTCGCCGCCATCATCGCGGCCGCCGAGGCCGGCACCGCCCAGCCAGTGACCGCCGCCGAGCTCGCCGAGCACTACGGCGTGAACACCCAGACCGCCGAGCGCATCATGGCCAAGGCCGACGAAGCCCGCCACCACGAGCCCTAGGGAGCCGGCACAGGCCGGCCGACATCGACCAGCAGTTCAGCCGGCACCCCGGCACGCATCCACTCCATAGCAGCCGGCCCCGGCATCCCGTTGTGGTGCAGGAGCGGCCCGCCGTGGCGACCCATCAACGCAGACGCCGCCTCGGGCACCACCGGCACACCGAGGTAGGCGGCCCCCGGACGAGGCCAGGTCAAGTCAAGTACGGTGCCGTCCGCCGTCGAGCACCACGCGTGCTCGACCGGGTACGCCACATCCCAGGCCCACCCCTCCACATAGGCGAGCTCGCCCGAGGAGTTGTTGGCCCACATGATCGATTCGATGAAGCATTTCCCCGGTTCGCCGGGGTGCTCGCCGTCCGGCCACGGGGCCGGCGTGAACAGCCGGCCCACGTCGAGCAGGAGGCCGGCCAGAGAGCCGTAGGCCCAGCCCGGCCGGGCTGGACGCAGCACCGAGTCCGTGTGGAGCCAGGAGACCAAGACCCGGTCCCCGTCCGTCATGCCCGCCTCGGGCCGTGCGCGATGAGTCCCCGTCTGTTCGCTCATCCGCCCAGTCTCCTGCAGACCGGCACCGACGTTGCCGGCGCCCGCGGATTCGGTGCGGCTGGTGGGTGGGGCGGCATCCGTCACATGGCATGCGTGGCCGGCGCCGCCGCCGTCTGCGGCGGCCCGGGGCGTCCAAAAGACGGCCAGCGGCGGAAGGGGGGCGCCCGGGTCGGGGCCAGGTTCGCCGTCTGCCGGGCCTGTACGGGGCGGGGGCGCGTTCCCCCGCCGTCGGTGCTGCGGGAGCGTGAGGCGACCGCACCGCCCGGCCGTGGCCGAGGGGGAGCTAGCAGCTGCCGCGCTCAAATCGCGGCCGGTGTGGTCGCTCCGCGTCGGTGCCGGTTTCGTCGTGGCACATGAGCGTGTCGTCCGTTGCCTCCCGGACCACCGTGGGCACCCACGAGCCCAAGGCCCGTGGGCGGGACAGCACCGGCCGCCGGGCAGCCGACCACGACGAGCACCAGGACCACGAGCACGACCAGGCCGCCGACGAGCCGAGCCCGGCCCCCGGGGCCAACTTCGCGTGTACACGCGAAAAGAAATCTGCACCTCCACCATGGCAAGCCTCTGACCTGCGGTTTTGTGGCGACACGACACGCCGCAGAGTTGTGCGTGATCGTCTATTGCTGTAATCTAGTTCTTGCCAGGGAGGGAAGGGAACGGCACCCGGCCCGCCTGGCAAGTCCCACCAACACCCCCCGAAAGGAACCGAGATGAACGACCCGGAGAACGAGCGCGTCACCAAGGTCCCGGCCCAGCGGCAGGCCTCGGAGCCGATCCGGCGACTCCCCAAGCAGCGCGACCGCCGCGCGATCTGACCCGCCGGGGGGCGGCGACCAGCTCGCCGCCCCCGATTCCCACCCACTCGACCTCTCGGCACGATAGGAAAGCACCGATGAACACGACCGCCACCACCGCGACGATCCCCCCGCAGGCCGGACCGGCCGAGACCCAGCAGGAACACGGCAGCCGCATCATCACGGCTCTTGAGAGTGCGTGGGCCGCGATCCGCGCCGAGCACCCCGACGTGCCCGCCGTCGTGATGATCACTGGCACGGGCCGCACTGCGGACAGCATGAAGTGGGGGCACTTCGGTGAAAAGCGGTGGACCACCGGCGCGAAGACCCGGACCCACGAGCTCTTTGCGGGCGGGGAGCTCATCAGCCTCGGCGGCCGCCGCACGATGCAGACCCTTCTGCACGAGGCCGCCCACGCGCTCGCCCACGTCCGGAACATCAAGGACACCAGCAGTGACTACCGGTACCACAACAAGCGTTTCGTGAAGCTCGCCGAGGAACTGGGCTTGCAGGGACCCGCGTCCCCCGCGCCCATCAACGGCTGGAACACCTGCGAGATCACCGACCGCACCGCAGCACGGTACGCGGCCGCCATCGAGGCCTTGGACACGGCCAGCCTGCCCTACGTCTACGACGCGTGGGTGACCGCGAACTTTGGCGGCACCGCGAAGCCGACCGGTGGCGAGGGCGAGAACGGCGACGACGGCGAAGCCCAGGGCGGCCAGGGCGAGGGCGGCGACGAGCCGAAGAAGGCGAAGCGGCCGCCGACGCGCTTCCTCGTGGTGTGCGGCTGCACCAAGCCGGGCAAGGACGGCCAGCCCGAGGCCGCCCGCCGAATCCAGATCAGCCGGGCCACGTGGGAGTTCGGCCGAGAGGACGGCGACGAGGACGGGGGCGCCCTGATGTGCGGTCGCTGCGGAGAGCCGTTCCGCAAGGCCGACGAGGACTAGGCCGCCGGACGGCCAGGGGGCGTCAGCCGGGCGCCCCCTGACTGCACGTCACTGGCTTTGCGCCGGCCGCCGGGTGCCGGCCCGGAGCGGTTCACGGCGGCATCGAGCCGCCACGAACCGCGCTGCCGCCGGCCCCCGTCCCGCGGATTGAAGGCTCACGCCAAGTCAACCAGTCGGCAGGGAGTTTCACCCCCCTGCGAGCAACAGCCGTCCCGGATACCCCAAGAAAAACACGCCGACACATTCAATATTGTGGACATCAACATGGGGTGACGGTCTATGATCCGGATCATGGCAGCACCCAGAGGACGACAGCAGCGAGGCCGGTCGACGGACATTCCGTCAGACAAGTCGATTCGCGCGGGTCTGATGCTGCACCCCGGCGAGCCCGTACGCGAGGCGTACGAGGAGCTGGTGGCAGAAACCGGCGTCAGCGGTGCCGAGGTCATCAGGGAAGCCCTGTTGGAAAAGTTGGAGAGGCACCGGAAGGCGCGAGCCAGCGGCGCGAACATCAAGAACATGCAGGAGGCCGGGTGACTTCACCGGCTGCGTGACCAGTTGCGGACTTCCTACCCGCCAACTGCCGCGTAAGCCGCCCGGGTCTCAGCCACCACGGATCGCCATCCCAACTGAGACTCCGGGCCCTAGAAAAAGCACTTAGCCGCCGTTGCGCCGGTTTCCTAGGCCGGCCCGGTGGGGGCTTTCGTGCGTCGTCATAGCACCGAGGAGCTGCCGCCATCGTAGCGCACCCCTACGGTGGCGGTTCTTTTTTGCCCGAACCCCGTGTGTCACAAGCCTTTTATCGACATGACGACCCGGTTTCCGCCGCCGTACCCGATTCATCACCTAAATCCGAAGACGTCAACGGTTCTAGCGTGTACACGCGAAATGCGGTGCAGGCGGAGACCCTGACGCGGTTCCTTGCCGAGCTGTCCCCCCGCCCGCGTGTCCGCGCGGCCGCAGGCGAGCCGGGGGAGTGGCGCAACGTCTACCCCGAGGCCGTGGCGCTCGCCGAGGTCGACCCGGCCCGGCCGGTGGCGATGTACCTCACGCGCCGCCGCCACGGCGCCCACCGCTACGTACTCCTGGCACTGGATTTCGACGCCAAGCGCGTCCCGGCCGCCCAGGCCGCAGCCGACGCCGAGTTGTTGGCCGCCGCCGCCGCCGCCGAGGACATCGAGCCCGTACCGGCCCGGTCCGGCGCCGCCGGCGGCCGCCACGTGTGGCTCGGGTGCGCGGAGGGTGTTCCCGTCACCACGACGCAGCGGATCGCCCGAGCGGCCCGCACCCTGTGCCCGTCCCTGGACACGGCGCCTCTGATGAACGCGAAGGCCGGCGCGGTCCGCCCGCCGGGCGCCGCTCACCGCCTCGGCGGACACAGCGAACTCACGGCCCACACCGTTGAGCAGGCCGTGACGGCCCTCGGCACCGCCTCGGCGCGGGCCGAGGCGTTCGAGCGTCTCGCCGCGCGGCTGGAGACGATGGCCGCCGCCGTCAGCCCCGCTAGCCCCGCCGGCACCTCCCGGCTGGCCGCCGCCCCGGCCGTCGACGGCGAGGACACCGAGGTACCGCCGTCCATCCGCCAGCGCGGCCCGATCGTCCGCCCGGTCGAGCAGGACGCCACCGGATGCCCCAGGCTCGCCGTACCGTGGCGCCCCCTCGGAGAGCGCGCGGTGAAGGGACTCCGCCGCGTTCTGACGGACCGCCAGAACTTCTCGGATTGGGCCCACGCCTCGGCCCGGTCCATGGCCCTGGCCGGCTGGACGCAGGCCGAGGCCCTGGCCGTGGTGCGCGACGCCGAGTCCTCCCCCGCGCTGGAGTGGCTCCGCAGCGAGCGCCAGGAGGATGGCACCCGCGCCCCGCGCGACGAGGACGAGACGGCCCGACTGTGGGCCCGGGTGTGGTGGCTCGCCGTCCAGGACGCCGCCCGGATGCCGCGCCGCCCGGAGGACGACGGCCACCACCAGGACCACACGGACGCCGAGGCCGCCGTGGCCGACCTCGTTGCGCGGATGCAGGTGGCCGGCCCCGCACGGTGGGGCCGCGAGTCGGGCCCGGCGGACGCCGCCGTACTCATGGCCGTGGCATGGCTGATGATCAGCGCCAGCACCACCGACGTGTCCGCCAACGTGCGGCGCGTCGGCACGCTCGCCGGGTACACGTACCAGACGGCATCCCTGGCCCTGTGGCGCCTGATCAGGGACGGATGGCTCACCGTCACCGCCGAGGCCAACCGCAGGGCCGGACAGGCCCGCCGGGTGACCCTGGCGACGGAGCACAAGTGCCCCGAGCACAAGGGCCACCGGTGCGCGATCGACCGAGTCCCCGAGACCGTTTCCCCAGTTCACCCGGGGTCTGACAGAAGGCGGAACGCCGCCGCCCCCCCTCCCCCCGAACTCCCCACCTACCTCCGGTCCCTGATTGCCCACCAGCAGGCAGGGGTATGGCACACCCTCGGGCACCACGCCGCCCGCACCCTGTGGCAGGTCCAGCAGCAGGACCGGCCCACCTTGGCCCAGATCACCGCCGCCACCGGCTACGGCCGCCGTGCCACCCTGCGGCACCTCAGGCAGGCCCAGGCCCTCCAGCTCATCACCACCGCCCGCCCCCGCCGAGGAGCCACCACGTACGCCCCCACGGGCCGCCCCCTGTACGAGGCAGGCCAGGAGACCGGCACGGCAACCCGGACGGCCCACCTGGCAGCACAGGCCCGCGTCGACCAGGCCGGGCACGACTGGTGGGCCAGCGAGGAGGAGTGGTTCAGGCTCAGCAGGACGGAGAAGAGGCGCCGCGGATTGCGACCCGGCCCCGATCAGCAGGTGATCCCCGGCATGGCAGCCGGCGCACGGGCCTACCCCCGGACCAGCACGGGCAGCCCCGACCACGCCCGTGCCCGCGAGATCGAGGCCGAGCGCATCGGCGCCGCCGGGATGCTCGCCCACGCCCAACAGCTCGCCCAGCGTGGCCAGATCATCGACCCTGCGCACCTCAGCCCCACCGGAGCCCAGCAGCCGAAGCAGCGCCGCCGCCGGGCCGTATTGCCCGCCCGCCAGCACTGCCGACACTGCCAGGCCGCCCCGGGCGAGCGCTGCGTGACCTGGCGAGGCCGGGTCACCGCCGATTGGCACGCGGTGCGCCGTACCGCAGCCGAGCAGGCCGCTGGAGAGGCGACACGCCCGACCGAGCAGAGAAGCGCATGAGGAGGGGAGGAAGGCGGTAGAGTCTGCCCACGGTCGATCGAGTCGGAGAGTCACCACGGTGACCACCGCAGCGAACGACCGCCGACAGGACCCAAGCCCAGCGCGCACAGCACGCGGAGCACGAAGCCGGAAATCCCTCGGGGGCCGGCGACGAGCCAAGGCCGAGGGAATTTAGCTTGCACACGCTAAAACTGTCGTCACGGGCAGGACGCCCCGGCCGGCTCTAGCCGCCGAGGGGGCGGAGCCCCCGAGCAGGACCAGCCGGCGAGAGGCCGGCCACCCACCCCGCGAAAACTGGCAGCCGTTCGTTAACCGTCATTTTCTCAATTACTGGTAATGGTAATCGCGTAAATGGTAGAGTGAGCGGGTGCTGACAACCCGTGAGATTGCCACCCGCGACGACGACCCCGCCGATGAGTTCGACACGGCCGCTTGGCTGAGTCAGCGCCTGGCCGAGGACACCGCACCCGCACTGTGCTGGACGCTCCCCCACCTGGAGACCGTCGAATACGCCGGCGCCCACGGCATCCACGCCGACGGCGCCGGCACCTACCGGCGCACGCCCACCGGCCGCCGCATCGCCGCCGCGCGCGTCAACGCCCTCATGGCCGGCGGATTCCTGATCGAGGCCGAGGGCATCGTGACCGCCACCGCCGACGGCGTGGAAGCCGCCCGCCGGCTCCGCGCCGTCCCGGACGCCCTCATGGCAGACGCCGCATTCCGCGCCCACAGCGTCCGCGTCAACCGCGCCCGCGCGCACGGCAAGCGCGCCGAGCTCCTTCCCTGCCTCCCCGAAGGAGACGAGGACAAGCGCCGCCAGGCCGCCGCCCGCGAATGGCTCGCCGCCCAGATGCGACAGGCCGCCGTCGACCGCGCGGAGTTCGCGGCCCGCCAGGCCGCTTGGGAGGCCGCCGACGAGGCCGAGCGGGCCGCCAAGGCCGCCCAGGAGGAGGCCGACGAGCGCCGCCGGGCCCATCGGGCGATGTACGGGTGCGGATCCTGCCCCGCGTACTGGGAGTTGGATGCCCGATGCGGAGCCTGCCGGAGTGCGATCGCACCGGCCCCGCACGTCCCCGAGGTCGAGGCCGACGAGGATGGATGGGCCGAGGAGTGCGCCGAGCGGGCCGCCCATGACGCCGCCCAGGCGCCGACCCGCCGCCCGTCCGTCCGCGCCGAGATCACCCGCCACCACCAGACCGGCAGCCACAGCCAGGCCCGCATCACCCTCCCTGCCCACCGCGCCCACCGAGCCCGCGACCACCGCGCGATCGTGTTGGAAGTGGCCCGACTTCTCGGGGTCCAGACGTCGAGCCCCCGTCGGCTACTGGCCGACGGCACCCACACCGGTGCCGAGCTGTGGCGCCATGTCGATGTCACCGGCCCCGCCCGCGCCGTCGACCGCATGCTGACCGCACTGGGCCCCGTCATGACCAGGCTGGAGCGATTGGCCACGCGTGCCGCCCGCCGCTACGGCACATGGCGCCGCAGCCTGATGACCGTCCTGTCGGGCGTGCTGGACGAGTTCACCCCGACCGAGGTCAAGAACCTGGGACGCCGGTACCGATCGGACGTCCTGTCACACCTCACCGCGTCCATGGCCCAAGGCCCGCAGCAGCCCGTACGGGACGACGCCCGCCGGCCCCTCTGGGAGCGAGCCGACGCCGTGGCCGCCGAACTCTGGATTCAGGACCCCATCGACCCCTGGACGGCCGCCGTCGAGCAGGCCACCCCGGAGCCGACCGCCGTCGAACCCGTCGCCGTCGAGCCGGCCACTCCGCCGGCGCCTCACAGCCCGACCCCCGCGCGGGCCCGCCGCACACGCCGACCCCGCACGGGAACGTACCGGCAGCCCGCCACCACCAGGCCCGCCACCCTGCGCACACGAGACGCCACCCGACCGGCCCCCCGCGCACGCGTGACCTCGGCCGCCGCGCGAACCCACCGCGCGATCTAGCCCCCCAACCCCCCTGCGGAGGACCCCGAGCGCCGGCCACTCGCCGGCGCCTCGACCCCTGCCGGACCCCCGCCGAGAACGCCGCCCGCGTCGAGGACGAGCACCAGGCGACCAGCACGACAGCGCGGCCGCCGTCGAGGACGAGCACCAGGACCACGAGCACGACCAGGCCGCCGCCGTCGAGGACGAGGAGCCGGCGGCCGCGCACCCGACCACCAACAACATGAAGAGGACGCCGACATGCCGAAGCGGTACATCACCGAAAGCGACGAGCCAGGCGAGACGTTCGCCGGCTGGTTCGACACCGAGACGGCCGAGGCGTACGAGCCTTCGGCAGGCAGCCCCGCATTCCACGAGCGGCTGTGGCAATCCGCGGGCGGCCGGTGGGTCATTCAGACGATGCCGCGCCGGGTCGACGGGCGGGACGACTGGCGGTTCGTTACCGAGGAGGACGCCCAGCGGTGGCGGGCCGCGAACACGCGGCCCGAGGCGTTCTGACCAGGTGGGCTCGCCGCGAGCGTCTTTCCGCGCACCGAGGCGGAGTGATCACGTGCGCCGATGCGGGACGATCAGGGGCCGGCCCAACGACCCGCCTCGGCAGGCCGCCGAGGCGATCGAGTGGCACGCCCGGCCGAGTCTGGAGAAGAGGAACCCGTACGTGAACGACGACCAGGACGACCCGCAGCCGCAGCAGCCCGTCAACCAGGGTGGCGACGACGACGGAGAGGAGGAAGCGCCTTACGGCTACTGGCCCGAGCCGTGCGCCAACTGCGGCAAGGCGATCGTCCGGGCGAGGCCCGCGAGCGAGAAGGGCCGACCGCCGGAGTACTGCACCAAGGAGTGCCAGGCCGAGCGTCGACAGGCACGCGCCCGCGAGCGCAACGCGCCGGGCCTGCCCGGTCAGATTCTCCGCATGGAGGAGACCGTAACGCGGCTGGAGCAGGTGGCGGCCGACACCCGGACGGAGATCAAGAAACTCAACTCTCCCGAAGGTGTGGAAGCCAGGTTGGCGGCCGCGCGGGCCGCCAACATGCGCGACGTGGCACAGGCCAACCAGACCGCCGCCGAGGCCCGATCGGAGGCAGCCACCGCCCGCGCCGAGGCACAGCAGGCGGCCGCGGATCGCGATGCGGCACAGGCCGTCGCGGAGAGGGACCGGACCGCGCGGGAGGCCGCCGACACCGCCCGGGAAGACGCCGAGAACAGGGCGACCGCAGCGGCTCACCGGCAGCGGATCGCCGAGGAGAAGGCCGAGGCCGCCGAGGCCGCCCAGAAGCTCGCCGAGGCCGCGCGGGACGCCGCCGTGCAGCGCGCCGAAACCGCCGAGCGCATCGCGACCGCTGCCGTGGCCCAGAGCGAGCGGGCCACCGGCGAGCGCGACCAGGCACGCCAGGACGCGGCGGCCGCCCAGGCGCTCGCAGAGGAGGCCGGCCGAGAGCGGGACCGCGCAGTCAGCCGCGCCGACGAGGCGAGCCGGCTGAGGGCCGAGGCCGATCGGGAACGTGCCGACGCCCGCCGTGAGGCCGAGGACGCCGTGGCCCGCGCGACCGCCGCCGCAGAAGCACAGGCCCGCGCCGAAGCGCGCGCGACCAAGGCCGAGGAGGAGATGAAGGAGTTGGCGACCGGCTACGCCGCCGCCATGCAGGAGACCAAGGACGCCCGAGGCGAACGTGACCGCGCCGGCGAACAGGTGGTGGAGGCAAGCCGTCAGCGCGTCGTAGCCGAGAAACTCGCGGGTGAAGCAGACCGGCGCAGGGAGCAGGCCGAGGCACGGGCCGTCAAGGCCGAGGAGCGAGCAGACAAGCAGATCGCTGCCGCAGAGAAGCACCGCGACGAGTTGGCCGCCCAGCTCGCGAGCGAGGTCGAGGAGCGGCGCCGCGCGGACCGGGACGCCGTGGCCGCCAACCTCCGAGCCGAGACCGCCGAAGCCGCCGCCCAGCGAGCCGACGAGGCCCGGAAGAAGCTCGCCGACGAGCTGGAAGCCCTGCGCCTGGAAATGGAGGGGGCGAAGAAGGAGAAGGCCCCCCGGGGGCGCAAGGCGCCGGCCGGTGAAGGTCCCCAGAAGGCAGCGGACAGTCCGAAACCCGTCGAGCTGATTCCGGGCCAGATTCCGGCTTTCGCCGAGCCCGAGCCCGAGGCGGAATAGGCCCGTAACCCCAGACCCAACGGGAGGTTGGGGAGTACATGAAGACGACCACCACCACGACGCAGAACGCCGCGCAGATCACCGCTCAGCCCGTCGCGTACGCGGAGGGATTGCCGGTGTTCGCTCCGGGAACGGCCCCGGAGAACCTGTGCACTCAAGGACAGCTCACAGACCGCCGGCTCAAGCTCGCCGAGGGACAGAAACCCCGCGCGTTCGTCCGCATCCGCAGGCGCACGTACTACAACGTCCCGCTGTACCGAGTGGACGAGGCGGCCCGGATGCGGCCCCTGTCCGCGTTGCAGCAGCGCCAGCGCCTTGCCCGCCGTACTTGCGTGCTCTGCGAGGTCACCGCGGATTCCCCGTTGTGGGAACGAAGCGCGCCGTGGCTACCGGTACAGGGTCGGGTGTGCGCCGCGTGCGACGAGGCCGCACGCGCGCTGTGGGAGCGGACGTGCGGACGCTGTGCCACTCGCTTCAACTATCGTGCCAGCGTCGAGCCGGGCCGCCAGTGTGCCGCGTGCACGGGAGCGAAGCAGGCCGGGCGGGAAGTCGCCGACAGGCTCACCCGCCGGCACTGCCCCCGGTGCGACGTGCAGACCGCGACGCGCGAGGAGGTCGAGGCCGCCGACGCCGCCGACAGCTACGGCCGGGCGTGGGGATTCCCCCGCACCTGCGGGCCGTGCCTGGCCGAGCAGGAGCGCAGGGCGGAAGAGTCCCGGCGTGCGGCAGAGCGGGCACGGTGGGATGAGCTAGGGCCGGTACGACGGTGGGCCCGACGAGTAGTCGAGGCGCCCCACGAATTCGCCGTACTGGACACCGAAACCACCGGCCTTGAGTGGGACGCCAAGGTGGTGGAAATCAGCATTACCGACGGGGCCGGCACCGTACTGCTCAACACCCTCGTACACCCGGGGTCCGCCATCCCCGCCGAGTCGTCCGCGATCCACGGAATCACGGACGAGGACGTGAAGGACGCGCCCACGTTCGGCGCCGTCCTCCCACGGATTGCCGACGCGTTGGCCGGCCGCCAGGTCATCGTCTACAACCAGGAGTACGACTACGCCGTACTGCGGTACGAGCTGGACCGCCACCACCGGGACCAGGCGCCCGCCCCGTCCAGCGCGAACATCGCGCCGGCGGAGTGGCACCCGGCCGCCGTCGAATGGATGCAGGCCCAGCAGTGGAGCCGGTGCGCGATGCACGCGTACGCCGTCCACGTCGGAGAATGGTCGAGCTACTGGGGCGGCTGGAGTTGGCAGCGGCTCAACGGAGGTCATCGAGCCCTCGGAGACTGCCGCGCGGTTGTGGACAGGATCAGGGAAATGGCGGAACGTCCCGACCCCTTTTAACTCCGAAGTGGCAGCGCCGAGCCCGCACCGAAAGCCGGTGCGGGCTCCGGTGTTTCTGCCCCGCATCGTCTTAGCTTGCACACGCTAAACGGCCGGTGCTGTCCCGCCCACGGGCCTTGGGCGGTGGTTGCCCACGGTGGTGCGGGAGGCAACGGACGACACGCTCATGTGCCACGACGAGACCCGCACCGACGCGGAGCGACCACACTGGCCGCAATTGGAGCGCGGCAGCTGCCAGCTCCCCGCCAGCCACAGACGGGCGGTGCGCTCGCCTCACGCTGCCGCATCCGTGACGGCGAGGGTACGGCGCCCGGCCCCGTACGGGCCCGGCAGACGGCCAACCTGGCCCCGGCCCGGCACCCCCCTCCCGCCGCCGGCTGTCTTTTCCACGCCGCGACGGGCCGCAGTCGGCAGCGGCGCCGGCCACGCATGCCATGTGACGGTTGCCGCCCCACCCACCCCGCCGCACGCGAATGTTGGGGCGGGACGAGTCGAGCGATAACTACCTTGTTTGATGGCACAACGGCCCTTGGCCGCTAATTCCTACGGGTGCAGGACGAGGGCGATGGCCTCCCGGGCGATGCGCCCCAGGGTGTAGATCTGGGCCTGGAGTTCCTCCCGGCGGAGTCGTGCGCGACGTGAGCGTGAGCGGCCGGGGCCGAGGAGGTTTTCAGCGTGCATTTGGCTGACGATGGGTTCGCTGATTCGGTACGAGGCGAGCTGTGCCAGGTCGACCAATTCAGGGTCGAGGTCAAGGGCGAGTTTGTCGCTGAACCGCTCGCTAGGTGTACCAGGTCGACGGCCGGAGAGCCGTTGGCTTTCTCGCTCCGCTGGGGTGAAGGGGACCCAGGGGCCGACGAGGTCAGGACGGGAGAGCCGGACGCGCATGGATGCTTCCACGATGTGACTCTGTCCCGGCCACCGAGCAGGCCGTAGGCGAAGCAGTTCGAGGCGGAGTGGTTCCGGTGTGGGCTCGCCCTCGGTCAGGCCGAGTTGCTCGCGCTGCGAGGCGAGCCACGCAGCCTCACGCGCAGCGTTGTCACCGCACAGGTCGCGCAGAGCTTTGGCATCTTCCTCGTGGACCCACACGAAGGTGTTGCGCTTGCCCGCAATCATGATTCGTGTCCTAGGTGAGAGAAATGGAGGAGCCCCGGCCGCGACGGGCGGAGCCGGGGCCCTGGCAGTTCGGAGGTGTCAGGCCGAGGGAGCAGGCGACGAGTTCGGGGCCGACTCAGGCGCCCGCGGATTCGGCGGGGAGGCCGGCGCGGTGGTTGTAGAAGGGGCCTTGCCGGTACGAACCCTCTTGGGGCGGCCCGGCGGCCGTCGGGTCGGTTCGGTAGCGCCCATCTGCGCGAGTTCGCCGGGTGTCCACCCCCCAGCCTCGGCACTTGCGTAGGCGGCCCCGTAGCGTCGCTCTACGTCGGCGAGCTGTGCTTGGAGGTTCTTGCGCTCCGTGATGATCTGCGCCAGAGGACGCACGACATTCAGCCGGGAAGCCAAGAGGCTTTCGGCGGTTTCGATGAAGGACTGTTCGTCAGGCGCGTTGCCGGTGTTCGGAGATGCAGTCATGGGCGACATGCTAGCGCCCCCGATGGAGGCCAGGCAGATTTCCCCCACCCGGACGGGTGGCGGACCAGCGGGGCAAGCCCCGGACCCCAGACGCGGCGAAGCCGCGCGCCGCCCTACCCCGGCACCCACCCCCAGCGGCCTCCTTCGTCGGAGCAAGTTAGTGGATAAGGTGCCCTTATCCAGGCAGCGGCGCCCGCCTCTCGCTATGCTCGGGCTCTTATGCCGCTGCTTTTGGTCCGAGCACGGACCAACGGAGGGGAGGGGTTTGATGGAGCAGAAGCCGCCCGCTCGCCGTCGTCCGAGACGAGCCGACGCCCCGCGCAAAGAGCGCTTGAACGTCCGATTCAACGAGCTTGAGTACGCCACGATCCTGACGGCGGCGACGGCCGCCGGTCAGTCAGTGGCGTCGTACATTGCGACCGTTGCCGTGGCCGTCGCCAAAGAAGAGGTCAACCCGGCACCGGTCGACGTGAAAGACAAGCTGCGGACCCTGGCCGACGCCCGGGTTTCCGTGAACAGGATCGGAACCAACCTGAACCAGATTGCTCATGTCTTGAACAGCGAAGGCGAGGAGACCCCGGAGCGCCTGGCGGCCGTTCTGGACCGTGTGGCGAAGACCGTGGAGAAGCTGGACGCCGCGACGTTGGCAGTTATGGAGGGACGGATTTGATCCCGAAGAAGGCGAAGGCCGGCGGCCGCACGACGGGGCTTCTGTACTACCTGTACGGGCCGGGTCGAGCGAACGAACACACAGACCCTCACATGGTTGCCGCGTGGGACGCGGGTGTGGCCGATCCTGCGTTGGATTCCGGTGCGACGATCACGACTTTGGGCATGCTGCTGGACGCCCCCGTTTTGATGCTGGACGGCCCGCAGCCAGATCAGCACGTGTACCACGTGCCCGTCCGATTGGACCCGGGGGACCGGATGCTGACGGATGCCGAATGGGCGGAGGTGGCACGCGAGATCATGGACGCCTCAGGCATCGCCCCGAAGGGCGACCCGATGGCGGCCCGATGGGTTGCGATCCGGCATGCCGACGATCACATTCACATCGTGGCGACCCTGGCCCGACAGGACGGACGGGCCCCGGATGTCCGTCGGGACATGCCCAAGATGCAGGCCCGAGCGCGCGAGCTGGAGAAGCGCTTTGGGCTACGTCAGCTCACCAGCGGTGACAAGACGGCGAGCCGTTGGCCGACGGCAGCGGAACAGGCGAAGGCCAAGAGGAAGGGCCGCGAAGAGACACCGCGCGAGACCCTCCAACAAGCCGTCCGACGGGCAGCCGCCGGAGCTCATTCCGATGACGAGTTCTTCGCCGCGATCACGTCCGCAGGTCTGCGACTGAACAAGCGCGTGGCACCAGATGGGGCAGTAACCGGTTACTCCGTTGCACTGCCCGGAGACCGAACGGCCGGAGGCCGCGCCGTCTGGTTTTCCGGCTCACGGCTGGCACCAGACCTTTCGCTCCCCCGCGTCCGCGAGCGCTGGAGTGCGGGTGCCGACTCCAGCACGTCACCGGGGGCCGGCACGGTGCCCAGCCGGGCCGCCGCCTGGCAGCTCGCGGCCGAGCACGTGCACCAGGCCGCCGCCGTCCTGGGGCAGGCCGGGAACGAAGCCGGGGCCGGTGAAATGGTGGCCCTGGCGGACTTCCTGGCCACCTACGCGGCCCAAGCACCGGAAGCGGTCCGCGACGAGTTGAGAACCGCAGCCCGCGCGTTTGAAAGGGCCGGCCGCGCGCCGACGAGCCGCCGCATGGACAGCGAGGCCAGCGCCCACCTGCGCACCGCGACGCAGCTACTCGTCACCGGAGCATCGGCCATCGCCAGCGGAGGAGAGACCGCCGCAGCCATCGCAATTCTCGTTGCCGTCGCCCTGGCCATCACGGCCGCGATGAGATGGCACCAGGCCGCCCAGCACGCTGCCCAGGAGCGAGCAGCGGCGCAGGCCGGTACCCACCTGCGAGCCGCCACCGAGGTGGCGTACGGTGCCGCCGGCGGAAGCCGTCGACCAGGACGAGGCAGCCGGGCCGCCTGGCAGCGCACGGCGATGGAGCCGGACGGGCCGGCTCTGGTCGAGGCGTACGCCCCTGTCGTCCGCGCCGCACTCCCCCACCTGGCGGAAACCGTCCTCGGCGAGGCCGCGTGGCCGGCCCTGGCCGCCACCTTGCGCCAGGCGGAGAACGCTGGCTACGACCCGGGCCAGGTGCTCGCGCGCGTCTCATCGCTGCGCGGATTCGATGACGCCGACAGCACCGCCGAGGTACTCGTTTGGCGACTGCAACGGCAGATGGACAGCGACGCGCGAAGCGCGTCGACTGGAGACGGACCGACGATTCCGCCGCAGCAACAGCCCACACCAGTCACACCGCAGGCGGGGGGCAAGCCGGTCCGGTGGGCGATCAGCCACAGCGAATTCGTGAACGAGGCGTACAAGACGATCACTGACGCAGAGGGCACCGGATATCTGCCCGAGGGAGTCACGGCGGAGGCGTACGCGGCTGAACGGCTACAGGAGTACGTGGCCACAACACGGCAGGGTAATCCGAGCCGCTACTCGGTGGATCTGCGCGACGGGGAGACTCAGGCAGGGAATCGCCTGGCCTTCCTTCCCGAGGGGAGCGTGACGGCCAGGCCGCCGCGTCCCTCCGATGTCTCCTCCAGCGACAGCGACGACACCGCGGATTCAGGTGCGAGGACTTCCCCGCCGCCGGTGGTGGGACAAGAGCCGGTGGCGATCGAGGACACGCCGCTCGGTGTGGACGCGACCGCGACCACGTTCGGGGAAGCTGTCCGCCAAGCGGTCCCGGAATATGCGGCGTCCGTGCTCGCGGACCCCGCTGCCCCGACACTGGCCGCCTACCTCATCAAGGCAGCGGGGGAAGGGTACGAACCGGCGCAGATTCTGGCCGAGGTGGTCGCGTCCCGAGACCTGGCCGACGCGGACAACGTGGCTCAGGTGCTCACCTGGCGAATGCAAGGAAGATTGCAGAAGGCCGGCACCCCGGTTTCACTCCCCCGCATCCCCAGAAGGACGGGACCCGCCCGCCCGCAGAGTGCGGCACCAGGCGAGCGGAGCGCTGCCGAGCGGGCCGCACAGGAGGCCGCACAGCGCCGGAACGCGACGCGCGCACCCCGGCGGTAGGCAGGCTAGTCCGGGCCGTCACACGGGCGGGAAAACCGCCTACGTGACGGCCCTCGGACAGCTAGCGTCAGGTACAGGAGACCCGTGGAGATGAGGACATGATGATGGCTCAGGACGAGGGGAACCCGTGAGCGATACCAACCCGATGGAGCAGGCCGGAGGGCAGGCGGCCCAGACGGCCGCCGTCGCCCTGCAAGTGCTTGTGATGGTGGCCCAGGCTCTACGCGAGCGCCAACAGCGCGAGGCCGCAGAACGTGCTGCCGCGCCCACGCCGGCACCCGCCCCCGTTCGGCAGCCGGCAGACCCGGAGCACGAGCGGTACGCGCACCTAGTGCGGGGCACCATCAAGCCCCCAGAAGTGGCGGAGGCGATGGTGAATTCCACGCAGTGGCCGCAGCTCGCCAACGAGCTGAAACGGCTGGAGGCAACAGGCGTCAACGTGGCCCAGTTCCTCGGCGACGCAGCTCCCGTGATCGCGCGCATGGACACCGACCTACGGGCAGGGGCGACAACACCGGGCGTCACCGTGCCGACGACCACGAGCCAGCCGCGCAATCCTTGGGCGCCCCCGCCCGGCCAGGAATCCGGGAGAAGCAAGGAGCCTCGGGCCGGAACCTGGGAGCGAATGAAGGAAGGAGGGAAGAACCTGTTGGACAAGGTACGGGGGCAACAGAAGCCCGTCGGCGACTACGCCAGCGAGCTCGCACGCCTCGGAATCGGGCCGCAGGAGAATGCTCGACTGGCCATCGTGGCCCGCGAGTCCATGGCCGATGAGCACGTGTTGGACAAGCTGGTTACCTCCCGGGAGTGGCCGACCATCGCCAAGCAGATGAAGGATCTGCAAGGCAGCGGTCACAATCCACGCGAGGCCCTTGCCGGCGTCCCCGTCCGTATCCAGCAGGCAGCAACCGCAGGCATCACGCTCACGCCCGCAGAAGCGGCCCGCGGATTGCTCAACGACCAGGCCAAGAACCCCCCGACCCCGACGGCGACGGCGGCCCCGACGGCGACGGCGGCCCCGGCCCCAACCGCGACGAGGGCGCCAGCCCCCGCGTCGACCCCGGCCGCTCCGACGGCGGCACCAGCCCCGGCCCCGGCACCTGCCCCGGTATCTGCCCCGGTATCTGCCCCGGTATCTGCCCCGGCCCCGACGCCGACGACGGATGCCCGAGCATCGGCAGCGTCCGCGCGGACGGCGGCACCGGCGTCCACGTCGACCCCGACAGCGGCCCCCGCGTCGACCCCGGCCGCGACCCCAACGGGGAGTCCGACGCCGACGACGGATGCCCGAGCATCGGCAGCGTCCGCGCAGTCCACCACCGCTACGCCTGGTGTGACGCCGCCACCGGGGCCGGCGGCCGCGCCCGCGAGCCCTGCGGCCCAGCCGACTCCGGCCCGTACCCACGGACGATAGGAACGAGGAGCGATGAATTCGAGTTTCCGTACCCCCGGCAGGCCGGCGGGCGACGAGCCGACGAGCAAGGGCGCAACGTCCGCCACCAGCAGCACAGGCGACACCGGAACGGACGACGCGGAGGACCGACGGCACGCGGCCGCGCTTGCCCGCAGCAGCACCGACCAGCGGTCCCGGGCCGATGCCGCACTCGGGGAGGCCGACGAGGCCCGAGGCCGCGCGGCCGAGGCCGCAGGACGCGGCGACATTGCCACGGCCGGGGCGGAATGGAGTGATGCGGCAGGCCTTGACGGACTGTCCGCGCACGAGGCCACGGGCGCGGACATCGACGCACGCGCAGCAGCCGCAGCGGCGAAGTCTCCAAGCGTGCCGACAACGAAGAAGGGCGGCCGCCGGACGACCGCCGCGAAGGCGACGCCGACTCAGGGGCGCGGGCCGGAACGCGCACCGACCCCGCCGCCGGGAGCACCCCGCCGCAACATCGCGTAACGCGGACGACGAAGGGCCGGAGGGAGAACATCCCTCCGGCCCTTTTAGCTTGTACACGTTAACCGTCAGACGGTCGCAGGTTCCGCCTCGGCGACGGCGGCCCGAGTCGGCAGCGGTGCCACCGGGGGCACCGGTAGTACGTCGTGCTGGACGCGGTCCGGGTTGGTCATGCAGGCGACGAACGGGCCATCGGCGGCACGGAGGTGGACCATCGCGGGGTCCAGGTGGTCACGGTGCCAGACGGACGGCCCGGTGCGTCCGCACGTCTCGGGGTCGGTCAGTTCCTGCCAGGCCAGCCACAGCGCATGGAGCCGCGCGACGGCCGCCGGGTGGGCCCACCAGGACGCGCACCAGGTGGCCGACGAGGAGACCTCACCGAGGTATGTGGGGACGAGGAGGTTCGTCACCCAGTTCGCCAGGGCTTCGAGTTCGGCCGCGTACTTTTCCCCGGTCAGCCAGAGGATGAACGGCGGTGTCTTGGGCTTCTCCTTCTCGCCGTCGCCGTCCTTCCCGTCGTTGTCCTGGCCGCCGCCGGAGGCCACCGCGGACGCGACTTGCTCAACCTTGTTCGTGGTGGTTTCGAGCTGTGAGGCGAAGGCCGCGATGTTGGCTTTGATGTCCTCCAGGTCCTCGGCCAGGCCGTCCAGGGTGGGCGTGTCGTCGGTCATGCCGAGAGCACCTTTCGGCTCGCGCGGTTGGCGATCTCTGCGATTTCGACGTTGGAGTCTGCCGTGAGGTCGGCGGCGTCCGGCTCCAGATACCAGGGCCGCAGGCGGATCATGCCGACGCGTACGCCGGTCACCAGCAGCAGGGCCCGGCCCTTGGGCAGCGCGCGGATGTCCGCCGCTTCCATGACGCGCTCGCGCCGGCGCGACGTGCTGACGCTGCGGCCCGTCGATCCGTGGGACACGGAGCTTTCGGAGACCTTGTGCTCACCGATGAGCCGGCTTACTTTCTCGGCGAATTCGGCGTCATCGAGGCCGGCGCCGAGGACCTTGACGGTGGCCGCGCCCCACATCGAATCCATGCCCGACTCACCCCAGACGCGGACGCCCTGGCGGTAGCTCTGGAGGATGGTTGTCACCGGGATGCCCCGGGATCCCAGGTGCGAGTAGAGGTCTGGCAGGTCTTCGATGCGGCACACGTTGGCGGCTTCATCCAGTACGGCGGGCAACGGCGGGTCGAGCCGTCCGCCGGCTCGCTCGGCGGCCGCCATCGCCGCGCGGAGTACCGCGTCAGCGGCGGCCGCGATGACGCCAGCCGCAGAGCCGCCGCCGTCCTTGGAGAGCAGATACAGGGAGTCCTTCGACTTCACGAAGTCGTCGGGGCGGAACTGTGCGGCCGCAGGGTCGGGGGTGACCCAGGCGAGGGTTTCGGGGTCGAGGAGGCAGGCCACGCACTGACGCGCCGTCTCGAAAATCCCGTCGCGGGTGTCGGCCGCACCGGCGACCGTCGAGGCCAGTTGCTGCGCGAGGGCCTCTTTCCCGGCAGCTTTGAGCGCGGCCACGGGGGCCCGGTCGCTCGGCGTCGACAGCCAGGCGAGCACGTCGGAGACGGAGCCGCCGGAGACGGAGGCCGCGTGAAACAGGGCGGTCAGCAGGTTCTTGGCCGCCCCCATCCAGAAGTCCCCGCGGCTCTTTTCGTCCGTGGTCGCCGCGATGAAGTGGGACGCGAGCCGCCCCGCACCCTCGATCGTCCGGGCGGACGCCAGCATGTCCCACCACAGGGCCCGGGGCGAGTGCGTGATCCCCTGCGGGTCGATTAGCCAGACCCGGCCGCGCTTGCTGCGGCGGGCCCACGTCACCGCCCACACATCCGGCTTGTTGCTCGTGAGCATCACCGCGCCGGGGGCGCGCAGGACCGTCGGCACGGCGATCGAGGTGGACTTGCCCGAGCGCGGCGCCATGATGGACAGCATCACGTCTTCCCAGCTCGCCCGGAGTTCAGGGCCGCGCGCCGCGTCGAGGTTGCCGAGTAGTACGCCCGTGTCGTCAGGCTCTACTTTCTCCACCCCCTTGAGGGACGGCCGCAGCTGACGGGCCCGTGCCGTGATGGCCTTGGGGGCGAGGGGTGCGAGCTCGCGCACCCCCGCGAGTCCGGCACGGTGGGAGAAGAAGCGTTGCCAGACGAAGAAGCCGGCGACGCCGAGGCCGACGAGGACGAGCACCAAGAGCACGACGATCCCGACGCTGGCCGCCGTGGTGTGCCCCGGCCACAGCCGGGCGGGGCCGCCGGAGACCAGGGCCACCGCGGATTTGAAGGTGTAGGCGGGCGGGGCCCAGCCGCCCCCGGCGAGGAGGACGCCGAGGGTGCCGCCGATGTAGGCGCCGGTGAACAGGCCGAAGCCGCCCACGATGACGCCGAGGACGGCGAGGGGCGCCCCCGCGCCGGCCCCGCCGCCGTTGGAGTCGTTCACGCTGCCGCTCCCTTGCGGATCGTCTTGGGGTCAGTTTCGTAGAGCCGCCGTTCCGCCTCGGTCAGTGCGAGCCGGACGGGGGTGCCGGGCCGGGTGCCCAACCTGAGCATGTACTTGCCCCGGCCGGGGTGGATCTGGCGAGTGCCGTCCAGGCCGGTGCCGGACGAGGACGACCACGAGGCGATCATGGCGATTTCCGCGTCAGTCAGCGGCCGTTGGGCCGAGACGCGTTCGAGCTCGCCGACGCTCAGAGCACCGAGAATCATCGAGTCGCAGCGGTCGATCATGCCGATCGCCTTGGCCCGGTCCTCGGGGGTGGGCAGCGACTCGGGGTCACGGAGACTGTGCGTGATCATGAGCGTGACCTCACGCCTTGCCCGGTTGAGTCGGGTCATGGCATCGAACGCATTCACGATGCCCGGCCCGGCCCGCAGCGCCCTCCACATCTCATCCAGCGGCAGGACCAACGGGGAGTCCATCAGGCCGACCGCGCGGGCGGAGTCGATCGAGCTGTACGCGTACGCCCACGTCGCCAGCAGGCCGGCGGAGACGACCTGATCACCGGCCGTCAGCAGGGTGGACAGGTCGACGGAGAGCGCGGGCGCGTCGAGGTCGAGTGGCCGGGTGGTGGGTCCGTCGAAGAGGCCCGCCAACGGGCCGTCGCACAAATTCTCCAGGGCGTGCGTGACCTCCCGGACCAGAGCCCGGTAGTCGTCCTCGGTGTCGACCATCAGCTGAGCCCGCAGTTCTGCGGGCCCTTCGCGGAGCACCTTGACCACGTCAGGGATGACGGGGTCTTCCCCGCCGATCAGGGCGGCCGTCACGAGCCGGATGGCCTTTTCCACCACGTTCCGCTCGGTGGCGGTGGGCCGCCGGTCCATCTCCGTGGTCAGCAGCGCGTGAAGGAGCTCACTGCGGCGACCGTTCATCTCGGAGAGCAGGGCATCGCGCCGGCTCGGGTCGAGGGTGGGCAGGACACGCCGCAGCGGGCCGGAGTCGAGCGGGTTGAGCCGGTCGAGGCCCCGCCCGATCCGGACGACCTGGCCACCGAGCTCATGAACCAGCTGCGTGTACTCCCCCTTCACGTCACCGGGGACGACGAGCTTGTGACCGTACGAGCTGTAGACGAGGCAGATCCGTTTGGCGATGGCTGACTTGCCGACGCCAGGTTGAGCCATGATCCAGACGCCGGGGTTGGTCAGCAGGGTGCCGATCCAGCCGCTCGGGTCGAAGCAGACGAGTTCGTGCGTCAACTGGTCGTATCCGATGGGCACACCCTCGGGCGGCAGGCCGCCGCCGAGGACGAACGGGTACAGGCCGGCGGTCTGCTTGGTGCTGGAGAGGTAGACGGCGCCGGGGTCCAGGAGGGCGGCCCGGCCACGGCCGGCGCCCCTCCAGCCCCAGCGGGATGCGATCACGCGGGGGTTGAGGCCCCCGCCACGGGTAGGCTCACCCTCGGTCGTCCCGGCGGTTACCGTCCGCCGGGACGACTTCTTTTCGATCTTGCTCATGGCGCCCTTCCTCAAAGCAGGGGGTTGATGCCTACAGGCAGGCCCACGACCAGGGCCGCGCTCTGGCCGCCGAAGGCGGGGCGGAACCGCAGGCCGCCGGAAGAGCGGGCCGCCTTATCGATCTCCCGGCGTGCGGCGGGGAGGTCCGCGAGGTTGTTCACCGTGGTGGTCACGTAGATGGACCACTGGACCATCCCGGCGCCCATCGCCTCTTCCTCGGCCGTACGCTCGGCGTGCGCGGCGTCGACCCGCTCACGCCGGGTGGCGGTCCGCTTGGTGCGCTCGCGGTACTGGCGGCGTGCGTCACCCGCATTGATCTCCCGCTCCACCACGGCTTGCGCCTCATGGGTGGGCAGCACGCGGTAGACGAGGGTCACACGCCGGGTGAACTGCCCCGGCGCCAGCAGCTTCAACAGGGTGTCGTACGCGACCAGTTTGCGGGGCGCCTCACGCAGGACCCACGAGGTGCTGTAGTAGCCATCGTGCTGGTAGTGCGTCCACTCGTCCTCGGCGGCGACCGGGCCCACTTCATGCCACACAAGCTCTTCGATCTGCGCGGCCGGGGCGTCCATGTCGGCCGGTACGAAGGCGCCCCGGACGAGTCGCTTGATGTCCACATCCGTGGCACGGCGCAGGATGTCCACGCCCGCCCCGGACAGGTCCACCGCGTCCAGGGCGCCCAGGGCGACCGCCGCGGATTCGGCCGGTCCGGCCGGCTTCTCCGGTGCGGCGGCCGGGTCGATCACGAGCGAGAACCAGGCCGCCATCTGCGCGCTTGCGCGGGGGGCGCCGTCCACGAGCTCGCGGATCGCCTGGCGGGCGAGGGGCGGCGCCGAAGGGTCGACGCGTCCCCGTACGTGATCGGAGAGCGCGGCGCCGCTGGACGGCGTGATCTGGAGTGTGACCGCCGCCATCTGCACGCCGTCCTCATCGGCGAGCCGGGCCAGGGTGTCGCCCCACGAATTGACCTGAGAGCGGACCGTGAGCCCGGAGGCCAGCAGGGAGCCGGCCGGGTTGAGCAGCAGCGCCGCCGTCATGGTGCCCGTCCGCTGGTTCCAGACCAGGCCGGTGGAGCCCCTGCCGTCCGAGGACTCGGCCCGGATCAGCCGGGTGGGGGCGACCATGCCCGGCAAGTCGAGCGCCTCGGGCGAGGGCAGGAACACGCTCCGGTAGGAGGTCTCCCCCCGCATGTTGGCCAGGCTCCAGCGAGCCCGGCCGATCACGTAAGACATCAGCGGCATGCCGTGCCGCTGCCACACCGTCAGGATGATGACGGTGAGGGCAATCGGCACGGTGACCGCGAGGGTGCTCAGCGGGCCGCCCAGGATGATGACCATGATCGGCGTGAGCATCGCCCCGACGACCACCACCGTCTGACCCGAGTTCAGGGTGGCGATCCCCATGCTCTTCGAGCGCCGCCACCCCCCATAGAGGGGCTGTTGCGTTTCCGTGCTCATGGGGCCTACTCCGTTCCGCCGACGGTGTTGCCGGCCTTGTTGATCGCTGCCTTTCCGGCCTCAGCCGCGACAAGGGCGATGCCCACCGGCGTAGCCGCCGTGGCGGTTGTGGCGGCCGTGGTCGCGCCGCTCGTTGCCGTCTCGGTGGCCGTGGTGGCCGCCTCGGCGGCTTCCGGGCTGCCGCCCTGCTGGGGGATGTTGGCCGAGGCCTGATTCATGGCAGTGGACCCCTCCGAGTCGCCACCGCCACCGCCACCGCCGGCCGGACCGCTACGGTCCATGTCGGCCGCGTGCTGGGACGCCGAGGTGGGAGCGCCGCCCCCGCCGTCGCCGCCCGCGCCGCCCATCTGCGAGCCCATGGCACTGCCCGCGATGCTCAGCGCACCCGCGAACCCACCGCCCGCGCTGGTCGCCCCGGCCATCGAGGCGCCGATGGGCGCGAAGAGCGCGAAAAGGGACTTGAGGGCGATCACCGACAGGGCGAGCGTGACGACGCCCCGGATGAAGTCCACGATCCCGTTTCCGTTGGCCATCTCGGTGAATCCGACAGAGATGATCAGGGCCGCGACAGGCTTGTAAATAACGATCACCATGATGGCGGTGAAGGTGCGGGGCAGCCACTGACGCGTACTTTCTCCGCCGAGCTGTCCGGCACCCGCGATCGGCAGAATGAGCGCCTGAATCGGGATGGCCGCCTGACGGAGGAAGAGCATCACGATCTGCACGCCGCCCACGATGAGGACGATCAAGGCAATGGCGAGCAAGCCGATCGGATTGACGAGGGCCGGCAGCAGCATGACGGCCATCCGCTCGGGTACGTCGTCGCCGCCGAACCCGACATAGAGAATCTGCTTGGTGAGTTCGTCGGAGGCGATCAGCAGGGCATCGATGATCGCGATGCCGGCCGCCGTCACCAGCATGTTGACCATGAGCCCTTGGAGCAGGTGCGCCAGGGGTGTGCCCTTGCGCTGGATGATCGTTTTGATGCCTTGGATCATCACGAGGAGTGTGGCGATACCGGCGCCGATACCCATCATCAGCCCATGGAGGCTGAGTTTTTTCGTTGGGTCGGATGAGGCTGTATCGCCGAGAACCCCCGAATCCTTCACCTGCACCGAGGGTGTCATAAGCCAATAGCCGAATCCGATCCGCATGAAGTCGCCGACGAATTCGGCCATGCTCTTGGCCGCGTCGCCGAGCACGGAATCGGAGACCTTTTGCGCCGCCGCGCTCATTACCTTGCCGGGGCCCTCTTTGATGACCTTTCCACCCTTGATGGCAGCCTTGGCGCACTCAACCGGGCCGCCCGGCATCTTGGGGGCGTTGGGGATCAGCCAGCTCGCGCACTTGCCGATGCCCCACCAGTCGACGGTAGGGGCGGCCGGTGCGGCGACGGCCGCCGGCTTTGCGAGGGCGGCCGGCGCGGCGAGGCCGAACAACAGGGTGAGGGCGGCCACGGTGGCCGCCAGGCGCGCGAGCAGGAGGCGAGGTGTCACAGCCGGTCCCCTTCCTGAATCGCCTTCCATTTGTCCTCGTTGAAGAACGCCGTGCCGATGTCCACGGGGTCCGGGAGCGGCTTACCGGGGTCGGTCGGGACGCCCTTCCAGTCGCCGCCCTCCCAGACCGCCCGGCCGGGGCTGACCACGAGGGTGGTGACCGGCTCGGCGCCGGCCTTGGCCGCGTGGGTGACGCGGAGGAGTACCAGTACGTCCACCGTGTCGCCGTTGACGGCGGCGTACTTAACGCCGATCGGCCAGGCGTTGAGGGTGGCCCCGGCCGGCACCGGACCCGTTTCAGGGGTGATGCCCGCGTACTGCCGGTTTCCCTTGGCGCCGTCCTCGGCGACGGCGGCCATCTGGTCGCGGTACTGCGCGGACGAGTACGCGAGGATGCCGGCCTTGACCTGCGCCGGGTCCAGGCTCCAGGCGTTACGGACGGAGGCAACGGCCATGGCGGCCGCGCCCTCGGGAGTGTGCGGGAACTGCACCGCGAGGTTGCCGGAGGCCTTGGCCGCGCCGTCCGGCAGCTTCACGGTTTGGGCGGGGGCGACGTATCCGCCATCGTCCGGCCGAACGGTGGGCATGGCAGAGGGCCCCGCGGATTGCGAGGCCTTGGGGTCGGGGGCCGCCGTGGTCGAGCCGCCGCCGGTGAAGGCGATGGCGACGAGGGCGCCGACGAGGACCAGGACGAGGCCCACCAGGAAGTAGAGCGCCCGCCGCATCCGGCGTTGCGCTTGCTGCTGAAGGTTGAGGGTCACGGCAGCCGCCTCAGGTCACGATCGAGGGGACGACGCCGGCAGCGAGGGTCACGACGGACAGGCCGCCGAGCACCCACAGCAGGCCGTTGGCGCCCTCGGCAGCCAGGTGGCTCCGGTTGCGACGGCCGACCATCATCATGATGCCGCAGGCGATAATTCCCAGGATTCCGGCGCCAATTGCGAAATATTTTGCCCAGCCGACCCACTTGGGCATGATCGTGTCCATGCCGGGAGGGGAGGCCGGTCCCTGGTTCCACGACTTAGGGTCGTCGTCCATCGGGGCCAGGGCCACCACGTCGTTCAGCGAGCTCAACAGGTGGATGTGCTGCATGTGCGTTCTCTCTCTTAGTCAGTGAGTCCGAGCTGCCGCCGCAGAGTGCGGGCGGCTCTCTGGACGGGGCGGAGGGTGAGGCCATCGGCGGGGGTATCCGCCTCTCGCAGTCTCACCAGGTAGGGCACTTCGACGATTCCGAGGACGCGCGGCCGTACCGTCCTCATCCGGTACCGGGCCGCCCGGGGCAGCCGCAGCGGGGCATCCGCCACGACGACCAGGTACGGCCGTGGCACGTCCGGGTGCCACGCGCCGACGAGCTGGACCGCAGCGGCGAGCCCGAAAGCGGTGGACCGGCAGACCACGAGCGGGGTGTAATGCGGTGGCAGATGTGAACCCTTCGTGAGCTCGAAGGTTCCGCCGCCGCCGTCGGGGTCCAACCAACGAGTGATCGTTGATGTTCCCGCTCCACCGTGGGCGCCCACGACGCCGAAGTACCGGGAAGTAGTAGGCCGTTCGGCCGTTGAAGCGCTCGTATCGCGCATCTTCTCACCCCCGTACTGTCGTTGATCTCAGCGTGACGCTACCATGACCTACTGTCAACATGTACTTATATAAATTGAGGGTCGAATGACTCCATCCAGCGGCATGGCGTCCTTCCGTGCCGACCTGTTGCTGACGCAACGACAGGCGGCCGGGCTGAGTTGCGAGGACCTAGCGTGCCTGGCGCAGGTCTCCCCGGAGACCGTCCGCAGAGCGGAGAAGGGCAGAAGCAAGCCGTCCGCCAGGGTCACGAAGGCCCTGGCGGAGGCTTTGCGCGTGTCGGTGGAGGAATTGGCACCCCCCGCGCCTCAGTTGACGCTCAAGCAGCTACGGCAGCAGGCCGGGGCCACACAGAGGGACGTGGCCGGCCGGGCGGGGGTGTCCACGCAGATGGTCAGCCGGGTGGAGAACGGGGTTTACGGGGTGAAGGACAAGGCACGGTGGGCGAGCGCCTACGGGGTGAGTAAGGCGACTTGGACACGAGCGTGGGAGGTAGGCCGCGCGGACCGTCAACGCCGCATCAGGTCCCAGCCGGGCAAGGGCGGGGGGACTGAATGAAAGCCCTGGTCAAAGCGGCCATGGTGGTGGGTGGCGTGGTGCCCACCGCGCTGTTCGGGTTCATCATCGCGGGTGCCTCGGCGGTCGACGCGTCGAGCCGCAGCACCGGCATGGTCGGTGGGCTGAACCTGTCTCTCATGCCGGCCGCGGGGAGGCAGTGGGCGCCCTGGTACGTCAAATCGGCAGCCCAGTGCCCCGGCAAGCTGACGCCTTCTCTGCTGGCGGCCCAGGGCTGGACGGAATCGCTGTTCAAGCCGGACGCAGAGGGGCCGCCCACCGACTACGGCACCGCGAAGGGAATCGCACAGTTCATCGATTCCACATGGTCGACCTACGAGAAGGATGAGGACGGCGACGGGACCGCGCGCGGAGCGTACGACCCGGAGGACGCGATCATGGCTCAGGGCCGGTACATGTGCAAGCTGGTCAATGACGCCGAGAAGTCGGGGTATGCCGGCGATCCGGTGAGCCTCGCGCTAGCCGGATATAACGCCGGCTGGGGGTGGGTCGAGCGCTACAAGGGCGTCCCACCCGAGAGTTTCGCGAAGGGCCAGACGTACAACTACGTCCGGGAGATCACCGCCAACGCGAAGAAGTGGGCGACGGCCCTAGGCGGCCCCGGCGTCGCCGGCCTCGGGTCCGGCAGTGGCCCCGACGCCATACGGCACGCGTACACCCAGCTCGGTATCCCTTACTCGTGGGGAGGCGGCACCCCGGGCGGTCCGGGCCTCGGTTTCTGCGACGGAACGAACGGATACCTCAACGGCAGTTGCAGCGCGTCGGTAACCAAAGGTTTCGACTGTTCGAGTCTCGCCCAATTCGCATGGTGGCCGAGCGTGAAGTTGCCCAGGACCGCAGCCGACCAGTACGCAGCGACCGCGAGCCGGCCCGTGGGCAGAGGAGACCTCAAACCGGGCGATCTTGTGTTCTGGTCCAAGGGCGGCCCCAGCAGCATCTACCACGTCGGCCTGTATTTCGGCGACGGGCAAATTCTGCACGCCCCCCGGACCGGTAAGTCCGTGTCGATCGTGCCCATGGACGAGGCGATGCCGAAGGGCGACTACGTGGGAGCGACCCGCCCCGGCGCGTGATGAGTTCGCGTGTACACGCGAAGTAGGAGATGCGAGAAGTACCCCGCCGGCCCGAGGGTCGGCGGGGCACTCCGTTTACAGGGCGCGGTGTGGCTAGGAGCTCGCCAGCCAGGCGTACTGTTCCCGGCGGTCGAAGTACACCGCGTGGCCCGGCGCGTTCAGTGCGACCGCCACGGCCACCAGGTCGTCCGCCGCCTCAGGCTCCGTCACCGGAACGTCCACCGGCTCCGGCTGGACCGGGACCAGCTGGACCGGCATCGAGCGGGCAGGCGTCGGCTCGGCCGGCCGCAGCGGCCAACCTCCCTCGGGCTCCGCCGCAGGCAAGAGCGCCCAGCCGGCGACGCCACCGCCACGCACCACACCATGCGAGTCACGCATTACAGTCACGGCAGATCCTCCATACAGGATCGAGGGCCAGGCGGAGAGAAGCAGGCCGCCCAGCCCGTATGTGCCTGCGGGGTCGGGGGGCTACCCGGCCCCGCAGGTAAGGACGTTGAGACTCGGTGTCTCAGGAACCACCATACTCCTAGAGTCTTGAACTTCAAGAGTCTTGAAGTTAAGTTGTCCGCGTGTCTCAGAGTCCTGATCTGTCAGACTCGGCAAGCACAACAGCACCAGGCCCTAGAGGCGCTGGAGTTCCCTACTCGGGAAGTGGCGAACTCCAAGACTCTTGACGTATGGAGGTTCAAGAGAATGAAACTGCCGGAACAGCAGGCCGGCCCCCGTGCCCAAGGCCCGTACTCCGTCTCGGTCTGGGGTGGTAAGGGGGGCATCGGGAAGTCCACTGATGCATTCCTCGCGGCCTATCAGCTCGCGCTCATCGGACCCACGTTGCTCATCAACGCGGACAAGAAGCAGGACGGCGGAGGGGTCACCGAGCTGGTGAGCTCGCTCAAGGGGTTGCCCGTCCCGTTCGAGCTCACCGAGACCGACACCGCCGCGGATCTAGCGGCCATCCGCCGGTTGAAGCAGTTCCGGTACGTAGTCACCGACCACGCGCCCTACCGCGACGAGGCGAAGTTGAAGCAGGCCGCCAAGGCGGACCTCACGATCGTCCCGGACCCGCCCCGCCGCCTGGATTCTCGGGCCGTGATGAGCAGTACTAAGGCGTATCTAGCCGGCACGAACTACCGGCTCCACATCACGATGGTGAAGCACACCGACAAGAGCCGAGCCCGGGCGATGAAGACCAGCCTCCAAGACCTCGGCCTCCCTGTGTTCGGCGGATGGATGCGGTACTACAACGCCCACGAGATGCTGAACGGCCTCACGGTGTTCGAGGCCGCAGCCGAGGACGCCCAGGCTGCCAAGGCCGCTGAAGACGCCTATTTGTTCGGGGACGAGATCCTTGCCCAGCTCGGCGAGTCCTTCACCGTGCCGAGGCTGGGGGTCAAGTGAGCACGAAGGACTTCAACGACCTTTTCGGGGCCGCCGCCTCGGAGCTTGCGGCAGCCCAGGACGTGAAGGCCGAGAACGTCCGTCCGAAGTACACAGCGATCCGCGAGGACCAGTGGGCGGACTTGGACGCGCTTGCCCGGGAGCTGATGGATTCCCGCTCGCGCAAGGGTCGGCGCATCACGTCCAACAGCCTCATTCGTGTGGCCATTGATGCCTTGCTCGCCCAGCGGGACCAACTCGTCGGAGACGACGAGGCGGAGCTGAGGGCCAACTACCTGCGAACTCTCGGAGTGCAGGAGTCAGGAAGTCAGGAAGAGCCCAACGACAAGACTTCCTGACTCGAAAACTTCAAGAGTCATGGACTCCCGGACAACGAGAGTCTGAGAGAAGCGGCCCCGGAACGCCAGCCAAGCAAACCCCGGGGCTCGCCCCAAATGAGGAGTAACCCCATGCACCACCACAGTACGGCCAGCGGCCGCCGGCCGGTGACCACGCCCACCAGCATGGCCGGAAGCGGGCGGGAGGCCGCCCGATGACCATCTTTACGCAGCTCACGGGGTGGGCCGGCTCCCCGCTCTTGGCCACCCTGTCCGCGTCGACCCTGGCGGCCGTGTTGATCGCCGTGGCACTCAAGCGCCGAGGGTCCAAGCCCGGCAAGTTGGCCCATGAGCCGGCGAACGGACGCCGGAAGTTCAGTGCCGGCACGCTCGCGGCCGTCGCCGCGTTCATCATCTGCACCAGCGTCAGCCTGAACACCTCCTACCGGTTCACCGGGGACGCCGAGGGCCTGGCGATGACCAGCACCCCCGAGCGCCTTTTGGCCTGTGCGGCTTTCGAGTCGCTAATGGCCATGTGTGTGCTCGGTGCCCGCGAGCGCATGGCCGACACTGAGAGCCGCAGTGGCGGTTGGTACGGCTCGGCGGTGTGGATCTTCGCCGCCCTGTCGGCCGTCCCGGCCTATGTCGAGGGCAGCGGGTTCACGGCCGCCACCATGGTCCGAATCATCGTGGGTAGCTTCGGCTCGGCCCTGGCCGCTCACTCTGCCCTCGGGCTGGAGCTGCGTCACCGCACCGGCGACGAGTCGCAGACGGCCATGGCCCAGATCGCGCGGGACCTGCGCGAACGCCTGATGGCACGTCTGGGCCTGGCTCACCGCAGCCGCTCGGCTGAGGAGATCGCCCGTGACCGGGCGTTGGACAAGGCCGTGGACCTGGACGACCGCTACAGGCGACTGGAGGACGACGACAAGAAGACGCGGAAGGGGCGGAGGATCGCCAGGCGCCTGGCCGTCTGGCAGGACCGTGCCGAGCTCGGCACGGACGAGGCACAGAAGGAGCTCTACCGGGCCCGGGTGGCACAGCGGCAGCACGCCACCGAACTGCACATCAGCGACGCCGAGTCGCCGTGGAACCAGCCGAGCGCGGCACAGATCCAGGCCCGTGCTCTGGACACGCTGGAGGCACAGGCCCGGCACATGGAAGGCGTAGCCGCCGATGCCGAGGCCGCTCTACGGGCCCAGATCGGCACACTCGGCACACCCCCGGCGGCACACGGCGGCACACCCGTACCGGGCCCGCGTGCCGAGGCCGCGCCCGAGGCCGACGACGAGCCGGCGGACTGCATCGACACCACCGCCGACAAGCCCGCCGAGTGGCCGAAGGCAGCAGCGGCACAGGGCGGCACACCCGGAATCATCACGGCCCGCGTGCCGCAGGAAGAGGAGGAAGCCGAGCCGGAGCCGGAGGAGGAGGCCGAGCCCCTGCGGGATCTGCGGAGCTACCCGACGAAGCGCGCCGCCCTTGAGGCCCTGTACCACCGCCGGATCAAGGCCGACGACCCGAGGACGACAAACGCGATTGCCGAGCAGCTGTGCGCCGAGCTTGCCAAGGCTGGGATCACGCTGGACCGGGGCCCGGCAAACCGGGCCATCCGCCTCCTACGGCCGCAGGTGGACGAGCACCAGGAGGACCAGGCCGAGGCCGAGAGTCGCGAACTGGTCGACGCGTGACGCAACGGCCCGCCCGGGGTGCGGCACACGGTCGTACCCCGGACACCAGCGGCACACCCCTGTGCCGCCCCGGACCCAAGGGGGAGCGATGAACAGCAGGGAGACCACGCCAGCGGCACAAGACGGCCGCGGATCGGCCCCGCGAGCACTGGCGAGTGTGCCGACCCCGCGTGAGGCGGAGTTGAGCGAGCGCCTGGCCTCAGCCGGCGACCGGGTACGGCTCACGCTGGACACCAGCGCGGCCATCCAGGTGGCACAGCAGGACGCAACAACGGCACGCCGAGAGGCGATGGAAGCCCGTTCCGAGGCACAGCGGGCCGAGGCCGCTGCGGAGGCGGCACAGGTTGAGGCCGATCACGCAGGCCAGCGAGCCACGGCCGCCGTCGAGGAGGCGGCGACCCTCCGCCGACAGCTCGTCGACGAGCAGGCGGCACACCAGGCCGAGGCCCTGGCACGCGGGCAGGCTGAGGGGGGCCGTACCGCCGCGTTGCAGCTCGCCGAGAAGGCACAGCACACCGCCGAGGAGGCACAGACCACCGTCGGCGAGCTGCGCGGGCAACTCGCCGAGGTACGCCGCGAGCTTGCCGAGGCGCACCAAGCCCAGCAACGAGCCGAGAACCAGTTGGCGGAAGCGGAGTTGGCACGCGGGCGGGCTGAGGGGGGCCGCACTGCCGCGTTGCAGCTCGCCGAGAAGGCACAGCACACCGCCGAGGAGGCACAGACCACCGTCGGCGAGCTGCGCGGGCAACTCGCCGAGGTACGCCGCGAGCTTGCCGAGGCGCACCAAGCCCAGCAGCGTGCCGAGGCACAGGTGGAGGCGGCACAGGCGGAGGCGGAGACCCTGCGGGGCCGGCTCGCCGAGGTCGAGGAGTCGGCACAGGCCGCCGCCGGGACGGCACGGGCGGAGGTGGAGGCGGCACAGGCGGAGGCGGAGACCCTGCGGGGCCGGCTCGCCGAGGTCGAGGAGTCGGCACAGGCCGCCGCCGGGACGGCACGGGCGGC
>NZ_JBHUSC010000054.1:32994-44568 GCF_042673805.1 Streptomyces sp. NPDC057010
GAGGTGGAGGCGGCACAGGCGGAGGCGGAGACCCTGCGGGGCCGGCTCGCCGAGGTCGAGGAGTCGGCACACGTAGGGGCCGGGAAGAGCACTGAGGGCGGTAAGCCGCGACGCCGCCCCGTCAAGAAGACGAGGGGTGGACCACGGTAGAAGCGCGACATCCGCTTGGCGTGTGCACGCTAGAACGAGGGAGGGCCGCACCCGGTTGGGGTGCGGCCCTCCCTTGCGTCAGCGTTCAGCGGCTCAGACCGCCCCGCTCCGAATCGCGTCGACCATCGAGGCAAAGGCCGTAGCCGACACGGCCACTGCGTTGCCGTGCGGCCGCTTTGAGTCGCGAAGCCCCACCCATGCCCCGAGCGGCCCGACTTCCACACACTCGTTCTCTGCCGCGCTGTAGCTACTGGTCCTCCACGGGGCGGCCGCGAGTTCGGCGGCGGTGGGGGCGCTCTGGGGGGTCATCGGTTGTGCTCCTGTCGTGCTTCTCGCATCAGGGCGATGCTGTGTGCAGGTCCCGCCGCATCGCGACGGAGGTAGTCAAAGATCATCTTGTAGTCGGCCACGTCGGTTGGGGCGTCCAGATAGATCCCCTTCCGGTGGAGTTCGAGGTACACCACGGACATGGACGCCATGGGGTTGCTCTCGTCGTCGCGGCCGAGCACTACGAAGTGCCCGCCCGAGCCAGCCGCGTGGGCGCCGATTGAGGCCGGTAGTACCTGGATGTCAACGTTCGGCCGGTCGGTCATCGTGCACAGGTGGTCGATCTGCTCCACCATCACCTCGGGATCGCCCACAGACCGGCGGAAGACTGCCTGATCGAGTACCACCCAGAGATGCAGGGCCGGCGTGCGATCCAGTACCGCAGCCTGACGCTTCATTCGTGCATCCACGCGGCTTGTGATCGTGTCGGAGTCGAGTCGCACGTCACTGGCCTGATGGAGAGCCAGGGCATAGCGGCGCGTCTGGAGGAGCCCCGGAACGAGGGAGTTCGCCCAGACGTTTTCGTACTCCGCGTAGGCCTCGAAGGACACCAGGGGATCGAGGATTTCGGGCACCGCAGGGTGATCCATCCACCAGCCAGATTCCTGGTCAGTGACGAGCCGGACCAGGGCGTCACGCTCGCTCGCCGTCGCCCCGCAGGCTTCCGCGATGGCCCTCATGGTGGGAACGCGGAGCCTAGCCCGGTCTTGCCACCCCATGTAGCGGTTGACGGTGCCGACGCTCACCCCCGCGAGCTTGGCCACCTCATTCTGTTTGCGGTCCGACCGTGCGAGGAGGGCTTGAAGGCCGCGAGCGATCAGCATGCGGCCGGCCGCGCCCGTGGTCCCTCGTTCGGTCACATCGCCCCCTCGTGTGTGCCCGCCGCTTTGCAGCGCGGCGGAGCCGTCAACGGGGAGAGCGTACGCGGGAGTCGCCACCCAGTAATCCCCTCATCAAGTCTCACCCGGTCGGGGGGAAGTTCAGTCGTTCGGGTACCGCTCATTGAAATTCAATGGCAGTGTATTCCATGGCTACTCGCCGTGCCGGAGTGCGCGCTTTAAGTGATCAACTCGGCCCGGTCGTGTGGCCTTCGAGAGCGCGGACGACAGGGATCGAGCCGATGCCAGCAGGCGCCGTAGGCACACCGTCATCACGAGCAGACATCCGCAGCGGGGTTCTGGACCCACTCAGGGTCACCCGCGCGCAGACCTCCCGCTTACGCGGTCAGGAGTGCGCCCGTTGCGGGTCCAAGGACGGGCTACGGCCCGGGGGATACGCGTACACCGCATCCGAGGGCGCCGGCCGCCTCGGTTGGGCCGTCAAGGTCTGCGGGTCCTGCCCGGCGAATTGGGGTGGTTGAGATGGCTGGAGAACTCGCCCGACGGGAAGCAGCGAACGCGGGCGCCCAATGGATCGCTCGCGCGCATCCCGTTCCCGAACAGGTGTGGGAGGAGTGGGCCAGCCCGTTGGCCGTGGCCTTGGTCCCGGCCGGTCAGCAGTGGGACGCGGTAGCGATGCCCTACGACCGGCTGTTGGCGGTCATGGCGGACATGGGGCCGCTCGCGTGGGAGCGCTCGCCGGTGCTGGTCGACATGTCGTGCGGCCGAACCTATGTGTTCGTCCCGGAGGGCACAGCCGGGGCGTGGGCGGCGCCAGGCACCACGGCGATCGGCAAAGGCTTTTGGCTGGTCATGTCCAAACCGGGCGGTCGACAGTCCCGCGTCGGTCAGTGGATGAACCCGCCGGACGTGATCACTCGCCTGACCAACCCTGTGGACCTCATCGAGTCCCTGCGGCGAACCGCGCACGACGACAAGCCCGAGGAAGGTTTCTGATGCCCGAGGTGAAGGCCTTACCCGCGCGTGCCGGATCGGCCGTCGAGCGGCCCCGGCTGTACCACGTCGACCCCGCGGGCTTGACGCTCGCCGAGCGGGCGCAGGCCCGCCAGGAGGCCATGGGCCTACGCGCCACCTGGCCGGTTCCTGGCTATGACGAAGACTCTCCCGAACGTGCCCGCTTCAACGTCGCCCTGGCCTACGGCATGTGGGCCGTCGACCCCCCGGAGGCCGACACGCTCGGCATCCTGGCCTACCACCTGACCCGTCACACCATGCGCGTGATCCACTCACACCGGTACATCGTCACCGCCGCACTGGTTGGGGAGCGCGCCACTATCAGTGTGCTTGCCCTGGCCGGCCGCACGGTCGAGGTGACCGACCCCGGGACCAGCGCCGACGTGCGCCGAATCGCCGAGACGTGGGGGGCGCTTCCGCTCGAAGCCGGCCCCTGCCTCTACGCGGCCGCCACCGTCACCGGCTAGCGCTCAGACCCCCGGGCCCCTGCACCCCCCCCCGCCAGGGAGAGCCCGGGTGAGCGGCGGCGGCATTCCGTTCCCCCACGCCGCCGCCGCTCTGTCAGCCGCCCCGGGCTCCGTCACCAACGGGCCCGCCGTCACGGTTTTGGGCGAGTAGCCCCGGCTCCGCGCCGCCGGGTGGGTGGCCGTCGAATCGTCGGCCACCCACCGGGAGGCGCGGCCTCCCGGCTAGGCAACTTGACGAGGAGATCCAGTGACTGAACTGGCACCATCAAATTCGCGTGTACACGCGATCCCAGGACAGCAGCCCTTACAGCCGGCGGGCCCGGACGGCATCGACCCGTCCAGGGCCAGGGAGTCCGTACGCCGGCTGTACGCCGGGCCGCGACTGACCCCGGCGGACCTGAGCGCCCCCCTCCTGGTGCTGCCCGACGGCCACACCGGGGCCGGCACCCTGCCCGGTGCCGTGGCCCTGACCGACGTTCCGGCCACCGTCACACGGTGGGCGGACATGGGCATCCGAGGCGTGAAGCTCTTCGCGCACGGCCACGACCGCGACCCGTACGGCACCGGAGCCCTGACCCCCGGCAATCTGATGATTCGCGCGATCCAGGCCGTCAAGGCCGTCGCCGCCGACGAGGTGGCCGTGACCACCGAGGTATGCGGCTGCTCCTGGACGAGCACCCGCCAATGCGTGCTGCGGACCGACACCGGAGCCATCGACGTGGAGGGCACCTACGCGCTTATGCGCGGCATGGCCACCCAGCACGCCGAGGCCGGCGCCGACGCCGTATCGCCCACCGCGATGCTCGCCGGGTCCGTCCGCTCCGTCCGCACCGTCCTGGACCAGAAGGGACACCGCGAAGTCGGGGTGAACCCCAACCTCGCGATCCGTACCGGGCTCTATGGCCCGTTCAAGCAGCTCATGGACACCGAGCCCGCCCGGGGCGACCGCCGAGGGCTCCAGCTGGAGCCCGGCCGGGCCGAGCGTGACACGCTCGTGCAGGCCCGTGCCTGGCTGAACGAGGGAGCCGACTCCCTCACCCTCCAACCCGTCATGACGGCCGCCGACGTACTTGTACGTCTGCGGGACATCACGGACGTGCCGATCGTCGCGTACTCGACCTCCGGCGAGTGGGCCGCACTCCAGACCCTCGGCATCGAGGGAATGGCCGAGTACTTGGCCATGCTCAAGCGGGCGGGTGCCGACACCGTCCTGACGTTCGCGGCCGAGCCGGTCGCCGCCTACCTGGGGAGCCAGCGTGGATGACACCCCTTGGACCCGGCCGGAAGCGCTGGACGCCATCTTGGCCGCCGCCGCCGCGCAGGGCTTCGAGATGTCGTGCGAGGACCGCACCGGGGCCCTGCTGGCCACGCTCGCGGCCAGCAAGCCCGGCGGGCAGATGGCCGAACTGGGAACCGGAGTCGGAGCCGGCGCGGCCTGGCTGCTGCACGGCATGAACCCCACCGCCCGCCTGACCAGTGTGGAGATGGACCCCGAGCGCCAGATGGTTGCTATCCAGCACCTTGGCGAAGACCCGCGCGTGAAGTTCCGCAGCGCGAACGCAGACACCTGGCTGGACGCCTACAGGGGCCCGCTCCTCGATCTCGTCTACGTGGACTGCCGACCGGGCAAGTTCCGCCGCTTGGGTGAGCTCCTGGCCCTGATGGCGCCCGGGGGGATCTACATCGTGGACGACCTGATGCCCCAATCCACCTGGCCCGACGACCACCAGCCGCGCGTTACTACCTTCCTCGAACAGCTGCCCGAGGTTCCCAACCTCCTTTCCACACCGCTGAGATGGGCGTCGGGGTTGGTCGTCGGAGTCCGGATCTGAGGGTCTATCGTGGGCGGCATGTCCGCCCCTGACCTGATCCGTATCGTCTCCCGCGACTCCCCGATGGCACTCGCCCAGGTAGAGCGCGTCCGCCATGAGTTGGCCGCGCTCTACCCGCACATCACCACCGAAGTCATCCCCGTGAAGACGACCGGGGACCGGTGGATGGGCGACCTGGCCGCCGTCGAAGGAAAGGGCGCATTCACCAAGGAAGTCGACGCCGCCCTACTGGACGGATCTGCGGACCTGGCCGTGCACTGCGTGAAGGACGTTCCCGCGGACCGTCCCTTGCCCGCCGGGACCACCTTCGCCGCGTTCCTCAAGCGCGACGACATCCGGGACGCCCTTGTACACCCCGAAGGCCTCACGCTGGACAACCTCCCGGCCGGGACACGCATCGGCACCTCATCGGTGCGACGTATCGCCCAGCTCGCCGCCTCTCACCCGCACCTCGAATGCGTCCCGATCAGAGGCAACGCAAACCGTCGACTCGACAAGCTCGCCGCAGGCGAGGCAGATGCCCTGCTGCTGGCCGTTTCCGGGCTGGAGAGGATCGGCCGCACAGACGCGATCACCGAGACTCTTTCCGTCGAGGCGATGTGCCCGCCCATCGGCGCGGGCATCCTGGCCCTTCAGTGCCGCGAGGGTGACACGGGACTGATCGAGACCGTGAGCGCACTCGGCGACCCGGCTACCCACCGCGAGGCCACCGCCGAGCGGATGTTCCTGCACGTCCTCCAAGGGCACTGCAACAGCCCGATCGCCGGGTACGCCGCCACCGAACGGGACGGCGAGCTCAGCATGTACGCGAAGGTGTTCACGCCGGACGGAAAACGTGTTCTTCGCGCACGCGAGTGGGCCGGCCCTCTGGACCCTGCCACTCTCGGCACGTCCGTGGCCGTTGCGCTTCTCCGCCAGGGCGCCCGCGAGCTCATCGACGGCATCCCGCACTGACCACTGTCAAAAAGGAGGGCCGGGAAGACTCCCGGCCCTCGGCGCCCACCCCGTACGGTGGTAAAGCCACAGACAGGAGGCCACCACGATGAGCGCCATGCCCCACGAGACGCCATCCAGGGCGTACGCGAGCCCGTACCGGGTCGAGGAGTGGGAGGGCCCGCAGACGCTCGCCGCCCTCCGCGCCGAGCTCGCCGTGGTCGACGCCGCCGAGTTGGTGGCGTTCAACGCGAAGCTGGACGCGGCGCGGTTCGGCACCGAGCAGGCCGCCGTTATTTCCGACGCCCGCCGGCTGATCGCCATACGGACCCGCCCCGAGATCCAAGCCGCCATTGCGGCATCGCTCGCCGGCACGTCGGACGCGGCTCCGGTCGAGGAGCTGTACGCCTACCTGGAGAGCCGGGGCGCCGCCGAGTGAGCCGCTGGACCGTCGAGGTACCACCGCGGCTTTACGAGGAGGTGGCCCACCTCAGCGCCGGCGGCCGCCGAGCCGTCCACGACCTACTCGACAGCCTCGCCGCCGACCCCCGAGACCCCGCGAGCTCCACCGAGCCGATCACCGGGGCCGAGCTACGCCGTATCGACACGGCCCCGGCGAAGGACACCGGCGACCGCATCACGCTCCTGTACCGCGTGCACGCCCCCGAAGCAGCCGCCGACGGCGGGCGGGTAGAAGTGATCTTCATTCTCTCCGGCCCGTAAGGCTCACCCGTCCGAGTGAAGATGCATCGAAATCTGAAACGGGATGCATCCAATCTGTAGATTGGATGCATTGGGCCGGCGTGCGCCGGCCGCCGATCGGAGGCGCCAGCATGCCGCTCTACACCACCCGCTACTACCGCAGTGCCACCGCAGAAGTCGGAACGTGGGCGTTCGGCGGACAGGCCCGCGAGAAGGTGCCGGACGACATCGAGCCCGTCGAGCATGCCCGGCGGATGCTCGACTATCTCGTGTCGGTCCTCCCCGGTGACGACGGCGTTCGCGTACGGGTATGGGTCGGGGAGGCCGCCACCGACGCCGAGGCGGAAGTGGATCTGTGCCACCCCTGGACCGAGGACGCCGAGGCCCGCTTGGCCGACATCACCCGGTGCCGCGAGGAGGTGGCGAAGGTCGAGGCAGAGGCCCGAACGCTGGAGGCCGAGGCGAAGGCAGCCCGGGGCCGGCTCCAGCAGGCGCGTGCGGCCCTGGCCACGTCCGTCTACGTCGGCACCATCGGCGGCGTGCCCCAGACGCGGATCGTCCGCGCCAGCGGGCACGAGCGGAATTGGGTGCGGACCACCGTGGCAGCCGTGGAGGCCCAGCGGATCGCAGAACTCCCCGAGGACACGTGGGCCGGCCCTCCCGCCGGCTGGACGCTCGACCCCACGGACCCGGGCCACGACCGGACGACGACGTGGACACCGACCGCCGAGACGGCGGCCCGAGCTGTCGAGGCGATGCACACCGCGGATTAGTAGCCGCCGTCGACTCAGCAGCACGAAGGGAAGATCTCATGTCCGATCCGGTCTACCGAGCCCACGTGACCCCCTGGGAGGGGCCCCACTGGGAGCTCACCGTGCACCAGGCCGTGCCCTCCGCCGAGAGCGAGACAGACGAGTGGTGGGATACCGATCCGGAGCAGGAACCGGTACTGACAGCCGTTACACCCATCCCGTCCACCAGCACACCCGAAGAGGCCTGCGACGCCGCTGAAGACATGCTCCGGGATGAAGGCTGGCACCTCTGGGGCGACTGGCGACCCGAGCCCGGCGAATGGATCGTCCACGTCGGCAGGGAACACCGCACCTTCGAAGGAAACATGGACCTCCCGCCGTATACCGGGCAGGTCCCTCCGATCCCTCAGGACGGTCCCGGCTACGGACCCGGGTCCGAGTCCGCAGCACTGTGGAAGCGCTTGGACGCGCTGAAAACCCAGCGCCGTGCACGCGAGGCCGACGACCACACGGAACAGGAAGGCAACCGCTCGTGAACTCGTCCCTCCCCGAACCGATGCGCCCTGCCGAACGGGACGCCTTCCGGGCCTACCTAGACCGGCAAGCCCCCGTGCGGTCATCGCTTGAGGGTCGCGGCCTGACTCTGACCGAGGTCCTGGACGTCGCCCACGACTACGGACCGGATGAGGCCCGCACCATGCTGCGGGAGCACGCCGCAGACCTCCACACATGGCACCAGCTGGTTGACGACCTCATCACGACATTCCACCGCCTCGCGGACGGCGGGGAAGTCAGCCCGGAAGGCAGGCAGTATCTGGCGGGCGAGGCCACCCGTTGGGACTGGGAGCGGGCTGAGTTCGAGCACATCGCCACCGTCTGGCTACTCGGGCTGGAAACCCCTGGGCGATGGAGGGCGCACCCGATGCCGAGCGCCCGCACGCGCATCCCCTCAGTGCGCCCCGCGCCCGACTACCCCGAGCTTAAGGACATCACCGGGTGGATCGAGGGGCGCCTGCCACTCACCGACCGCTGAAGGGAGGCGCCGCCGTGCCCGACCCCGTGCGGAGGGTCCCGGAAAGCCGGGCCCCGCTCGACCCGGAAGAGGCCGGCGCGGGGGCGCCCGTCACGGCATCCGTGACGGGCGCCCCCGCGTTCAGTTGGCCTTGGTGCAGGTCAGCATGCCCCCGCCCGGCGCTGCCGCACAGCCCCGGATCTTCACGCCGGGCCCGTCGTACTCCCACTCGGCGCCCGTGGTCATCAGGGGGTCCCCGCTGGTCGGGTACCTCGGAGCCGTCACCACCTTGACGCGCTTGGCGGCGCCGCCGTTCTTGCGCACCTCCAACCAGAGCTGTCCCCCCTGGGGAATCCAGCCGATCGCCCGCGCGTGGTCCACCCCCCCGATCTTCTTGATCCGCAGCTCCACAATCGGGCCGCCGCCCTCCAACGTCGCGCCGTAGCAGAGCCGGGCGCCGTCCCTCAGCTCGCACGCCGAGTGCACCGTGGCGGCCGCGCTCGCCGGCGATCCGGCCAGCACCACCAGGGCAGCCGCCAACGCGGCTCCGGACAGGTTCAGTCGCATCATGGACAGCCAACGCCGGCCGACGAGCCGAGCGCACGGGCCGAGGGCCGACATCGCCCGAACGTGCGACCCGACGGCCCCGCGGATTCCGTACAGGCCGGCGGACCGGCCCGCGTCACCGATACGCGGGGCTCCGCCCCACACCCCGGCCACCAGTCCCAGAGGGGCCGGGGGCGCCGCCGGTGACTGCGGGCCCGTGGGTGGAACTGGTCGGGGGTCGTGGGGAATCCCTCCGGTCCGGTCGTCCCTCCGCACCATGCCGCACGGCCGCCCGGGGCGCGACGAAAAGCGTGTCGCACCCCGGACGACCGCACGGCAAACCGTGAGTGCCGCCCAGACCGGAGGGACCCCCCACTCAGGCCCGGACCGTGGCGCGCGTCGCCCCGAGGCCGTCGACCCCGACCCGGCCCGGACTCAACTTCTCGTGTACACGCGAAAAGAGACCCGAAACTCACCTACGACAAGCCTCTGACCTGCGGTTTTGTGGCGTGAAAGATGGGTTCAGAGTTGCGCGTGATGCTCTGTTGCTGTAATCTAGATCTTGTGAGGGAGGGAAGGGAACGGCACCCGAACCGCCCGCACACACCACCAACTCCCCTTGAAAGGAACGGAAATGAACCTGGAGACCAACACCAACGCGGAGCGGGCCGAGAATGGCGGACTGCTGGCCGCGCTCTTCATCGAGCGAGCTGCCGCAGCCGGGGAACACCTCCTCCCGGCCGACCGGGCCGCGATCGGCCGGGCCATGGTCGAGGCCTACTACGAGGGGGCCGAGGTCCCCGAAGGCTACGAATGGGAGTCGCTCGCGCTCATCATCAGCGACCTGTTCCACTTCGCGGACGGCCTGATCAGCCCCGTTGGCCTCATGCACGTGGCCGTGTCCGAACTGCGCGCCACGGTCAACGTCGTGCCGCTCCTGTGCACGATCGGCGACGAGGGACAGCCGGGACTCATCGCGGGCGCGGTGACCGCCATCCTCGCGCACGCCGAGACCGGCGAAATCTCCCTTGACCACCTCACCGACATGGCGTTCACGGTGTGGAGCGACGAGGTGGAAGAGGAGCGGTTCATCCAGGCGAAGGCCGCCCGCGCGGCCCGCACCAACCGCTAGCACCCCAACGCCGGGGGGCGGGAACGGCACCCGCCCCCCGGCACCACCAACACCACCGAAGGACGATCAATGAAGTTCACGTTTGTGGCATCGGCGGACGTACTGATCACCGTTGAGGCGGCCGACGAGATGGCCGCGTGCGACGCGTTCACCGCGATGCAGGGCGAGTTCGTCACCGTCGGACACACCATGACCCACGGCCACCAGCTGACGGCCGTGGACGTCCACCAGGACGGATGGGAGCTCTACAAGGCCGACGGCGAGACGGTACGGGATCAGCCCGCGTGCCCCGCCGACGGCTGTAACGGCACCCTGGTGGGCGCCCGATGCACCTACGGCGCCGGATGTCTCGGCGGTGAAGACGGGGCCGAGTGCCCCGTCTGCGGCACCGACGAGTGCGAGAACCCCGCGACCCCCGCCGCGTACGTCTGCACCCGCCCGGATTGCCACGCCACCCACGGCGAGCACCAGGACGACGAGGACGAAGGCGCCACCTGCGGCGCGTTCACCCTCACCATCCCCGGCCAGGACGACGACGAGCTGTAGCGTCCCGCCGCGATCCCGGGGGGCGGGAACGGCACCCGCCCCCCGGCACCACCAACACCACCGAAGGGAAGCCGACATGGACACCACCCCCACCCCCGACGAGCGCGCCGCGCGCGGAGCCGAGATCGTGCGCGAGCACCTGGCCCACGCCGAGCCGCAGGACACCCCCGCCGCTCGCGCCCGCCGAGGATGGAGCATCGCGCAGCTTCACCGCCCGCAGGCCGAGCGGTGGACCCCCGTGCCCTGCGCGATGTGGCAGCAGCTCATCACCGACGCCGTGACCGATGTTCTCCACCTGGCCGACGGATGGCACAGCCCGGAAACGGTGCTCAGCAGGGCGTTCGCCCTCCACTGGAGCCAGGACCTCCCGGCCGAGTGGAGCGACGCCGTACACGCCGGACAGAGGCCGGGCGCCGCACGCCAGATGCCGGGACCGGACGCCGACCCGCGCGAACGGGACGCCCTGGCCGGAGCCGTCGCCGACTTGTACGCGGCCGCCGCCGACCGGTACGACGGCCCGGCCGAGAAGGTGGCCGACGAGGCCGAAGAGGCTTTCTGGTCCGAGGTCGAGGCGGCCCGACTCGCAGCCGTGCGCACGGCCCGCGCCGCCCGCTAGGGCGGGCGGAACCACGACGGCCCCGGGCGACCAGCCCGGGGCCGCTCCCGTTCCGGCGCCGTAGCCGGTTCGCGTGTGCACGCTAAATGGGCACTTGATCAGGCATTTTGATGCCTCTCAGGTTGTGCGTGATGCCCTGTTGCTGTAATCTAGGTCTTGTGAGGGAGGGAAGGGAACGGCACCCGAACCGCCCGCACACACCACCAACACCCCCCGAAGGGAAGCCCCGCCATGTGGATCAAGCCCCGTTGTGGAGAGTGCATGACCGGCCACTACGCCCAGTTGCGCCCCACGGCTCTGCTGGCCTGCACCAACCCCAGCTGTGAACACGTCATCGCGCCGTCCGACTTCGTGGACGTGGACGAATGGCAGCTGCGGGACGGGATCGTGGTCATCCGCGACAGCGTGTTCTAGACCGGGCCAGCGGCCCGGGGCCGAGCCCCGGGCCGTCGCCGCGACATGGGAAAGGCCGGTGGGACACCCGAAGGTGACGGCATCCACCGGCCCGATTGCTCCCACCAACACCCGCCCGAAGGCGGAATGGAAAGCGACACCAGTCTAGACCGCCCCGCAGGGCGCCGGCACCCGGCCGGCGGGGCGGAGCGGCCGGGGCGGGCACCAGCGCCCCCCGGCGCGCGGCCCCCGGGCCCCCACGGCCGCAATCCGCCCGGGCGCCACCGGCGCCGCCCCCCCCCCCCCGAGCCGC
>NZ_JBHUSC010000055.1:0-1837 GCF_042673805.1 Streptomyces sp. NPDC057010
CAGGTGGTGCGCGGTCCGGCGCGGCGCCGTTGCGGGGGGCGCTGCCCCCGGACCCCCGCGCCTCAAACGCCGGCGAAGCTGGAAATGCCGTCATGGGGTCGCCTCCGGGACGGGGGCCCAGGTGGGGGTGGTCCAGTGGCCGGGGACGCGGGCCTCGGGGGGTTGGGCGAAGGGGATCTCCCCGTCGGGGCGGGCGGAGCCGCGGGCCAGCAGCCGCAGGTAGATCTCCTGGAAGGCGGCCACGTTCTGCTCGACGGTGAAGAGCTCCAGGGCCCGGGCGCGGGCAGCGGCGCCCAGCCGCTGGGCGCGCTCGGGGTCGCCCAGCAGCGAGAGGCAGGCCTCGGCGAGGGCGCGCGGGTTCCGCGGCGGAACCACCAGCCCCGTGCCCCCGATGACCTCGCACACCGCGCCCACATCCGTGGACACGGTGGCCCGCCCGCAGAACATCGCCTCGGCCAGGGTGATCGGGAAGCCCTCGATCACGGAGGAGAGGACGACGACCCGCCCCGCCCCGTAGGCCTCCGCCGGCGACGGCGCGTCGGGCCCGCCGATCTCCTCGAACGTCACGGGGTTCTCCCCGACCGTCACGGCGTCGGCCGCCTCGTCGGGGAACAGCTGCGCCGCCAGGGACCGGCAGTCGGCGAGGTACCCGGGCGCCACCGCGGTGGCGAAGATCCGCAGCCGCGTCTGCGGCGCGGCCCTGCGCACCTCCGCGAAGGCGTGCAGCAGGGCGATCAGGTCCTTCGCGGGCTCTATCCGGCCGACCCACACCAGCGTGTCGGGGTCCCCGCAGTCCGCGGCCTCCCCGACGGTGGCGAATCGGTCCGCCTCCATCCCCGGGTAGACCGTCCGCACCCGCTCCCGGGCGGCGCCGCACCGCTCCTGCCAGCGCCTCGCGTGCGCGTTGCCCGGGGTCAGCAGGTCGGCCACGGCGTAGATCTCCCCGGCGAGCCGGATGTGGAAGGCCGCGAGCAGGGCCCGTACGGCCGGCCGGGCGTCGGGCCGGTGGTCCAGGTAGTGGGCCCGCAGCTGGACCCCGTACTCGGTGACCAGCAGCGGCACCCCGAAGAAGCGTTTGGCCAGCAGTCCGGGGAGCGCCGCGACCCCGCCCGCGGCCGCGTGGCAGACGTCGGCGGCGCCGAGACCGCCGGGCTCCTCGTACCAGTCGAGGGACAAGGGCCGCAGCATGGTCTCCAGTTCGTCCGCGAACTCCAGCAGGTCCGGCACCTGCGCCGCCTGCACGGCGCGGCCCGCGCCGGGCGCCCGGCAGGCGGCTTCCAGCAGCCGCACCGCGGACTCGGAGCGCAGGGCCGCGTACAGCCCGCCCTGGTCGCGGGCGAGTTCGGCGAGCCCGTAGAGCCCGGAGGCGAAGGATCCGGCCTCGCCGGCGCAGATCCCGTGGACCAGCTCCCCGAAGCGGTCGGCGAACCGCCGGCGCTCGCGCCGGGAGTACGTCCGCCCGTCGTCGGCCGGGGCCCACAGGGGCGCGGTACGGACCGAGGTGACGTGCTCCGGCAGCGGGACCCGTGCGCGTTCCTGCTCGGCGCTGCGGCTCAGCGCGTAGAGCTCGAACTCGTGCTGCGGGAGCCCGCGTACGAGCCGGTCGCACCACAGCCTGGCCTCTCCCGTGGCAAACGGATAACCACCTTCCGTGAGTAGTCCGATCCGCACGAGTGGCACCCCCGATCTCCCGTTCAGGGCGGTCGCCGTCGGTCCGGTGACCCGCCGCGGAAGAACTCAAGCGGATATGCCGAAGGCGCGACGGCCGGTTGTGCGGCGCGCCACCCGCAGGGGGGAAGAGTGGTTAATTTACGGTTCGGTTGGAGTTAGATCACCC
>NZ_JBHUSC010000055.1:1847-42646 GCF_042673805.1 Streptomyces sp. NPDC057010
TCTCCCAGCCCCCCCCCCAGGCGCCCCACCCCCCCCCCGCCGCGCGGGCCGGGCCCCGCCGGCCCGGCCCCCCGCCGCGCACCAACCCCCGCGCCGCCGCCTCCGCCCCGGCGGGCGGTTGTCCGTCGCGCCACCGGAAGGGGTGAAGAGTCGTAACTTTCCCGTACGGTTCGCGTTCGAGCACGCTAAGAAGGGGTTACGCGAACACCTCCTGCCGCCGCGTGCGGCGCTCGGCGGCCAGCGCCGGGTCCGGCACCGGTACGGCGGCCAGCAGCTGCCGGGTGTACGGGTGGGCCGGGCGGTCGTAGACCTCGTCGACCGGGCCCTCCTCCACGATCTCCCCGCCGCGCATGACGGCGACGCGGTCGCTGACCTGCCGGACCACCGCCAGGTCGTGCGCGATGAAGACCAGCGCGATGCCGAGCTCCCGCTGGAGCTCCGCCAGCAGCGCGGTGACCTGCGCCTGCGTGGTGACGTCCAGGGCGGACACCGGCTCGTCGCAGACGATGAGCCGGGGCCGGGGCGCGAGCGCCCGGGCGATGCCGACCCGCTGGCGCTGGCCGCCGCTGAACTCGTGCGGGTAGCGGTCGTAGTGCCCGGGCTCCAGTCCGACGCGGAGCAGCAGCTCCCCGACCCGGGCCCGGACGGCGGCCTCGTCCCGCTCTCCGGCGGCGCGCAGCGGGTCGGCGATGGACTCGCCGATGGAGCGCCGCGGATTGAGGGAGGAGACGGGGTCCTGGAACACCATCTGCGCCCCCGGCCCGACCCCGGCCACCTCGACACCGTCGTACCGCACCTGCCCGGCCGTCGGCTCCAGCAGCCCGACGAGCATCCGCCCGAGCGTGCTCTTGCCGCTCCCGCTCTCCCCGACGATCCCGAGCGTCTCCCCGGCCCGCACGGCCACCGACACCCCGCCCACGGCGACCACCCGCCGCTTCCCCCGCCCGAACTCCCGCCGCAGCCCGAACCCTTCGACGACGGGCATCCCATCCGCCCCCGCCGGCGTTTGAGGCGCGGGTCCGGGCAGAGCCCGGGCAACCCGCGGCCCGTCCAGCCTCGGCACCGCCGCCAGCAGGGCCTTGGTATAGAGGTCGGCCGGGGCGGACAGGACCCGGGACACCGGCCCCCGCTCGACGGCGGAGCCACCCCTCATCACCAGCACCGTGTCCACGCTCCCCGCCGCCACCCCCACGTCATGGGTGACCAGCACCAGCCCCAGCCCCCGCTCCTCCCGCAGCCCGTGCAGCAGGTCCAGGATCTGCGCCTGGACGGTGACGTCGAGCGCGGTGGTCGGCTCGTCGGCGATCAGCAGCCGCGGCTCGCACGCCAAAGCCATCGCGATCAGGGCCCGTTGCCGCATGCCGCCGCTGAACTCGTGCGGCCGCGCCCGCGAGCGCCGTGCCGCGTCCGGGATCCCCACCCGGTCCAGTACCTCGACGGCCCGGGCCCGCGCGGCCCGCCGTGAGGTGTCCGCGTGGATCCGGTGGACCTCGGCGATCTGGTCGCCGATGGCGTAGTAGGGGTCCAGGGAGCTCAGCGGGTCCTGGAAGACCATCGCGGCGGTCCCGCCGCGCAGCCGCCGCAGCTCCGCCCCCGAGGCGGCGGCCACGTCGGTGCCGCCCACCCGGACGGTTCCGCCGAGGCGCGCGCCCGTGCCGCGGTGCAGCCCGAGCAGCGCCGCCGCGACCGTGGACTTGCCGCTCCCGGACTCTCCGACGATACCCAGCGCGCGGCCCGCCTCCAGGGTGAAGGAGACCCCGTCCACGGCCCGTACGTGCTCCCCCGGCGCGCCGACCGGGAACTCGACGGTGAGGTCGGTGACCTCCACCAGCAACTCCGTCATACGAGGGCCACCCTTCGGTCCGCCACGGCGTAGAGCACGTCGGCGATCGCGCCCGCGAGGACCACGGCCGCCCCGATGGACAGGACGATGCCCACCACGACCGGCAGGTCCACGATCTTCACGCCGTCCATCAGCGTCTTGCCGAGCCCGGGTATCCCGAACAGCGACTCCGTCAGCACCGCGCCGCCGATCATCGTGCCGAAGTCCACGGCGCTGAGTGCGATCACGGGGGCGACCGCCCCGCGCACCGCGTGCCGGGTGACGACGGCCCGCTCCCCCACCCCGTAGGCGCGGAAGGTGCGGATGTGGTCCTCGGCGAGCGTCTCCAGGGTGGAACTCCGCGTGAGTCTGGCGTACTTGGCGCTCTCGAAGAGGCCGAGCGTCACCCACGGCAGCAGCAGGTTCCAGGCCCACTGCTCGGGGTCCTCGCCCAGCGGCACGTAGGTCGGGAACGGCAGCCATTGCAGGTACGCGCAGACCGCCATGAGCAGCAGCAGTCCGAGGATGAAGACGGGCGTGCCGGTCCCGGCGAGGGTGAGGACGGTCAGTGCCCGTTCGGTGATCCCGCCGCGCCGCAGCGCGGAGAGCAGCCCGGTGCCGACCCCGACGACCAGCCAGATCACCAGTGCGCCGAGCGCGAGCGACAGGGTGGCGGGCAGCCGGTCCAGGATCAGCGCGGTGACCTGCTGGTCGTTGCGGTACGAGAAGCCGAGGCAGGGCGCGTCGCAGTGCAGGACGAGTCCGGCGCCGCCGGACTGGTCACGGCCCAGCAGCAGTCCCTGGAGGAAGTGCAGGTACTGCATGACCAGGGGTTCGTTCAGCCCGATCCGCTCCCGTACCTGGGCGATCTGCTGCGGGTTGCAGCGTTCTCCGCAGGCGAGGCGGGCGGGGTCGCCGGGGGCGACGTAGAAGAGGGCGTAGACGACGACGGACAGGGTGAGCAGCACGAGCAGCGCCCCGCCGAGCCGTTTGAGCACGAAGCGGGTCACGCCGTGCGCTCCTTTCCGGTGCCGACCCGCAGGCGCGAGCCTTCGCGCGGGTCGAGGGCCGTGCGGACCGCGTCGCCGAGCACGGTGAAGGCGAGCACGGTGACGAAGAGCAGCCCGGCGGGCAGCAGGACGTAGGCGGGGTCGGCGCGGAACCAGGTCTGGGCGCTGGACAGCATCTGCCCCCAGGAGGGGGTGGGCGGTTTCACGCCGACGCCGAGGAAGGACAGTGAGGCCTCGGCCACCATGGCGGTGGGCACCTTGATCGCGGCGAAGGTGATGACGGGTGCGGCCAGGGAGGGCAGCAGTTCGCGGCGGGCGATCCGCAGCGTCCCGTTGCCGGACAGCCGGGCGGCGTCCACGAAGTCCAGGTCGCGCAGGGCGAGGGTCTGGGCGCGCACCATCCGGGCGATGCCGCCCCAGTCGAGCAGCCCGATGATCAGGATCAGCAGCAGCGGGCGGGGGAACCCGGGCGGGACGACGGCGGTGAGGGCGATCCCCAGCACCAGCATGGGCAGCGCGATCATCACGTCGGTCAACCGGCCGATGACCTGGCCCACGAAGCGGTTGCCGAGCGCCGCCGCGAGTCCGGCACCCACCCCGACCAGGACCTGCACGGCGGTGGCGCCGAGTGCGACGAGCAGGGAGATCCGCGCCCCGTACGCGAGCCGGGTGAACAGGTCGCGGCCGCTGCCGGGTTCGACGCCGAGCCAGTGGTCGGCGGAGATCCCGCCGAAGGAGCCGAAGGGGACGCCGCCGCGTGCCGAGTCCACGAGCTCGTCGTGGTACGCGTTCGGGTCCTGGCCGGTGAGCTGGGCGAGCAGCGGCGCCGCGAGGGCGAGGAGGACGAGCAGCGCCAGGACCCCGGCCGCGATGACGGCCGAGGGGCGGCGGCGCAGGCGCCGCCAGACCTGGCGCGCGGCGCCCGCGCCCGGGGTGGGGATCCCGGGCGCGGCCACCGACTGCTGGGCGATGAGGGTCACTTGACCGCGACCTGCGAGATGTCGAGGACGCCGGTCCAGTCACTGATCACGACGTTCTTGACGTCCTTGCCGACGAGCCGCTTGTAGACCGGGTGGAAGAGCGGCACGTCGAGGGCCTGCTCGCCGATCTTCTTGTCGAGGGCGCCCCAGCGCTTGGCGGCGGCCGCGGTGTCGGTCAGCTTGGCGATCTCGTCGATCTCGGCGTTCACGGCCGGGTCGTTGAGCTGTGCGTGGTTGTAGTTGGAGCCGTTGGTGACGATCTGCCGGCCGTCGAAGATCGGCGCGAGGAAGGGGCCGCCGGAGGGCCAGTCGGCGCCCCACCGGGAGAGGAAGAACCCGGGGGTGTTCTTGGCGTCCCAGCGCCGCTCGTTGAAGGCGTTGCCCTCCAGGCCCTCCAGCTTGACGGTGATCCCGGCGGCGGCGAGGGCCTGCTGCACGGCGGTGGCGACCTCGGGGCTGGTCTGCCGGTTCTGCACGTTGGAGTGGGTCAGGGTGATGGTGAGGCCGTCGGGGTAGCCGGCCTCCTTCAGCACCTCCTTGGCCTTGGCCGGGTCACCGGTCTTGCCCGCCGGGAAGTGGTCGTAGGCCAGGTGGCCGAAGGCCTCGTGCTCGGGCAGGAAGGTGGTGGCGGGCTCGGCCAGCGCGGAACCGCCCGCCGCGTTGATCACGCTGGTGCGGTTGATGGCGTAGGAGATCGCCTGGCGGACCTTCGGGTTGTCGAAGGGGGCCACCTTGGGGTTGAACGCCAGGTAGTTGATGTAGCCGAAGTGGCCGGTGCCGACGCGGGAGGAAAGCTCCTTGTTGTCGCCGATCTGGGCGAGTTCGGAGGGCCCGAGGTTGGTGTCGGTGGTGATGGCGGCCGCGTCGGGCCCGGAGCTGGTGGTGAGGCGCTGGTTGATGACCGCGGCGTCGAGGCCGGCGCGGACGTCGATGGTGTCCGGGTAGGCCTTGCGTTCCTCGTCGGTCTTCGGGTCCCAGTGCTCGTTGCGCTCCAGGGTGAGGTGCTCGCCGTCGTTCTCGTTCTTGACGACCTTGTACGGGCCGGAGGAGATCGGGTGCTCCTCGTACTTGACGCCGGTGTCCTTGGCCTTGGGGACGGGCGCGAACTGCGTCTGCGTGGCGACGAAGGGGAAATCGCCCTCGGGCTTGCGCAGTTTGAAGACGATCGTCTTCGTGTCGGGCACGACGATGGAGTCGAGCCCCTTGCCGCCGTCCTTGTACGGGCCCTCGTACGTGTCCCCGCCGGCCAGCCAGTCCCGCAGGTAGGGGGCGCCGCCCGACAGTTCGGCGGCGAAGGACCGCTCGATGCCGTACTTGATGTCGGCGGTGGTGATCGGGGAGCCGTCCTCGTACTTCAGACCGTCCTTGAGGGTGTACGTCCACTCGGTGGCGTCGGCGTTGGGCTTGCCGGTGTCGGTGGCGAGGTCGGGCACGACCTTGGTGCCGGCGGCGCCGGCCTCGCGGTTGCGGGTGGTGAGCGTACGGAAGACCAGCGAGGGGACGTTTCCGCCCCCGGAGGTGTAGAGCCGGGCGGGGTCGAAGTCCTCCTGCGACTCGGAGTTGAGGACGGTGAGGGTGCCGCCCTTCTGCGGCGCGCCGCCGGCGGCGCCGGCCTTGTCACCGGCACCCGCCTTGTCCGCGCCGTCCTTGGGCCCGCAGGCCGCGGCGCCCCCGGCCAGGACGAGGCTGACGGCGACGGCGGCGACGCGCCGCGATATGTGGGACTGACGGGGCATCGGAAAAGGACCTCTCGGCGTGAAGGAAAGAAGGAAAGGCCACGCGAGGGGCAGCGGTCGGCGCTCGGAGCCATGGGGGAGGAGCCGAACGGAGGAAGCCGCGCCTGCGGGCATGCGTACACCCGGGCGCGGCGGAGGAAGTCGGGAAGGGTCGCGGCGCTTGCGGGCGGGCGTCAGCGACAGAAGATGTCGGCCACGCTGTGCGCGGTCACACCAAGCAGCGCCAGCTCAATGGCGGCGCTCGCGGTCATGGTGTGGTGGTGCGACATGCGGAGAACCATTCCCGATGATCGGACAGATTGTCAACGCCGCTCCAGGACGTCCGTCAACTCCCGGGAAACACCCACGGGTTGGGCTTGCACTGGATTCCGTCGATGTCGAGGGACTTGGTCTGCTGCTGCATGATCGGGGCGAGCGCGCCGGGTGTGCGGCAGCTGACGTGGCCGTGTCCGAGGCGGTGGCCGACCTCGTGGTTGATGAGCATCTGGCGGTAGGCGAACATCTGCTCCGGGCCGTAGGTGGCCGAGCCCTGGGCCCAGCGGAACGCGTTGATCATCACGCGGTCGGTGGACGCGGAGTCGCAGGAGACGTTGTCGATGGTGGTGTCGAGCCCGGACTTGGCGCACCAGGCCCCGGTGGTCCCGGGGCTGGCCAGGGTGATGACGAAGTCGGCCTCGCCGCCCGGCACCCGCTCGAAGGTCTTCGTCCCGCCGTGGCCCCAGCTGCGGTCGTCGTTGAGGGTGCGGTGGACGGCCTCCGCGAAGAGCTGCGGGTCCAGGCCGAGGCCCTGTTCGACGTCGACCCGGTAGCGCACGAGCTTGCCCTTGCCGGGGGCCTTGGCCACGCCGGGCACGGTGTCGAAGGTGCCGGGACCGGTGAGCTTCTCGTCGATCGGCAGCTGCTGGGCCATCTTCTGCTCGTACGTCAGCTCCTGCGCGGGAGCGGACGCCGATGCCGCCGGCGCCGGGGCTGAGGCCGCAGGCGTCGGCGTGCCGTCGGGGCGGGGCGCGGCCGCGGCCCTGCCGTCGCCCTTGGCGGCGAGCGTGCCCTGCTGGGCGCCGTCCCCGTCGGTGGCCACGTGGACGGCGACGACGACGGCGAGGACGGTGGTGACGGCCGCGGCGGCCATGCCGGTGTAGGTGCGGACCTTCGGGCCGCGCCCCGAACCGGGCCGCTGCGCCGCGGGCGGTGCGGCATCGGCGGGCTTGCGCGGCCCGGGCACGCGCCGGTGCGAGCCGGTGGAGGTGACGGCGTCAGGCGCGGGCGCGGGCGGGTCCAGGGTGATCCGCGGGAAGCCCACCGCGGGGGTGCCGAAGGCGGGGGTGTCGCTGTCCAGGACGGCGGCGGCCGGGGGCGCGCTCCGCGCGCGCGGAACCCCGCGCCAGTCCCCGTACACGGCGGCGGGGGCGGGCGGGTCGTGGGACACGTACCCCTGGTGGGTGACGGTGGGTTCCGGCCACGCCTGGACGCGCGGCGCCCGGTACGGCTCGTACGGCTCGTACGGCTCGTAGAGCGCGTACGGCTCGTACGGGAGGGGGTCGGGCTCCGCCGGCGCGGGCGCCGGGGCAGGAGCGGGGGCCTTGCGACTATGTCGTCCCACGGTCCTCAGCCTCTGCCGTCGTCGGTATCCCGGAGCAGCTCCCGGAAGGCCGCGGCCACCACCTCGGGGTACTCCATCATCGCCACGTGCCCGGCCTCGGGCAGGGTCAGCAGCCGCGAACCCCGGAAGGCCGCGGCGGCCTTGCGCGCCATACGGTACGAGACGAGCTGGTCCCTGCCACCGTAGACGAGCAGCGTCGGGGCGAGCACACGCTGTGCCTGGCGCCACAGTCCGTGCTGCCCGCCCAGGGTGTAGGCGTCGACGATGCCGCGCGAGGAACGGGTCATGACGTCCCAGAAGTACGGCAGGGCCATCCGCCGCTCCATCTCCTCCACGGCGTGGCCGAAGCCCTCCGCCGTCACCCGGGAGGGGTCTCCGTAACAGAGGTCCGTCACCCCCCTGGTGCGCTGTTCGGCGCTCAGGCCGCGCGTCAGCCGGCCGAAGAGCGCCGCCACGCCCGGTACGGCGAGCAGCGCCGTCGGCACGGCCGACTTCTGCACGCGCAGCTCGGGCAGGGCGGGCGAGACCAGCGTCAGGGTGCGGACGAGATCGGGGCGGACGGCCGCGACGCGCGTCGACACGGCCCCGCCGAGCGAGTTCCCGAACAGGTGGACCGGGCCGCGCCCGGCGGCGTCGAGGTGCCGGATGACGGCGCGGGCGAAGGCGGTGACGGAGTAGTTCCGGTCGGCGGGCGGCGGGGACCAGCCGAAGCCGGGCAGGTCGACGGCCTCGCCGTCGACGGTGTCCGCGAGCACCGCCATCAGCTCGGACCAGTTCTGCGAGGAACCGCCGAGTCCGTGGACGAACAGCGCGGGCGGCAGGCCGGTGCGGGCCGGCCGGCGTGCCCGGACGGCGAGTTCCAGGCCGGGCAGCGAGGCGGTGCGCAGCTGCTCCCCTTCGGCCACCCGGACGGCTCCCACCAGGGCGGACGCTTCGGCGGTGGACCGTACACCCGGCAGCTCGGTCGAAGACATGCGGGCAATGTTACGAGACGATCACGCCGGTCTTCTTGTGTTCGCGGTCACAGATGCATACGGATCCATATAGCGGGGTATCCGCGATCCTCCTAGGCTCATAGGTGAAGAAGGAAGCGAGGGGAGTGGTATGACTGTCGACCCTGCGGAGCCGGACACCTTCCGGGAACCGTTTCCCGAGACCATCGACCCAGAGGCGCCGGAGGCGGACCTGGCGGAGCAGCAGACCGAGGTGGGGCCGTCGGAGGACGACGACCGGATCACCGGTGTGGAGCGCGGCGAGGCCAATGACGGTGACGCGGCGGAGCAGGCGCGGGTGGTACCGCTGGACGAGGACGACTACCGCTGACCAGCGCCTCCGACCGGTCCGTACCGCGAGAAAACTCGGCTTGAACCCTACAGATTCGGTTACCGAAAAGTACGATGGCGGCGCGGCGCAGAGCGCACTGTGTTCTTAGAGAAAGTGGGAGGCGGCGTGACAGCCATCGAGCAGACCGAGGCAGCGCGTCCGCGGGGCACGCGACTGCCGCGCCGAGCCCGACGCAACCAGCTGCTGGGCGCGGCCCAGGAGGTTTTCGTCGCGCAGGGGTACCACGCGGCGGCGATGGACGACATCGCCGAGCGTGCCGGAGTGAGCAAGCCGGTGCTGTACCAGCACTTCCCCGGCAAGCTCGACCTCTACCTGGCGCTGCTGGACCAGCACTGCGAGTCGCTGCTGCTGGCCGTGCGGACCGCGCTCGCGTCGACGACCGACAACAAGCTGCGCGTGGCCGCGACGATGGACGCGTACTTCGCGTACGTGGAGGACGAGGGCGGCGCCTTCCGGCTGGTCTTCGAGTCCGACCTGACGAACGAGCCCGCGGTGCGCGAGCGCGTCGACCGCGTCTCGCTCCAGTGCGCGGAGGCCATCTCGGACGTCATCGCGGAGGACACCGGCCTGTCCAAGGACGAGTCGATGCTCCTGGCCGTGGGCCTGGGCGGCGTCTCGCAGGTCGTGGCGCGCTACTGGCTGTCCAGCGAGAGCCCGGTGGCCCGGGACACGGCCGTCGGCCTGCTGACCTCGCTGGCCTGGCGCGGTATCGCCGGCTTCCCGCTGCACGGCAGCGAGGGCTGACGGCCGCCCGGCCGCTGTTCGCTGCCAGCGTGTCCGCTCCGCGCGGTTCACGTCCCCTCTCCGGGCTAATGTGGACCGCGTACGGCGCGGCTGATCGCGCGAACCGGATCGTCGGAGGGACAAAGCCGTGGAGGTCAAGATCGGCGTGCAGCACGCACCCCGGGAGATCGTGCTGGAAAGCGACCTGAGCGCGGAGGAGCTGGAGAGCATCGTCGCCGCCGCTCTGTCCGGTACGGCGCCGCTGCTGAGCCTCACCGACAACAAGGGCCGCAAGGTCCTGGTGCCGTCCGACCGCCTGTCCTACGTGGACCTGGGCGAGCCGAGCGCGCGCAAGGTCGGTTTCGGCGCGCTCTGACGCGGTGGCACCGAGGTGCCGAGAACTGCGAGAAACGGCCTGGTGGTTCCATCCACCAGGCCGTTTCCCTTTCTTCCGCTTCGGGTAGGACGGCAGTGACCCGCTTTGCCCTGACGTATGGGAGGGACCCCCATGCTGCTGATGGAAGCGCTCGGCTCCGCTCTGCTGGGCCTCGCCCTTTCCGCGACGGCCGCGCGAGTGCTCGCACGCAGGCTGCCCTCGGTGAGAGTGGTGCTGGTCAGCGGGGTGCTGGGGGCGCTGTTCGGGGCGTATCTGATGCACTTCGCGCTCGGTCCCGGGCACAACACGCTCACCGCGACCCTCCTCGGCGCCGTGCTGGTGTCGGCGGTCGTCGTGTCGCTGCTGCTCCGGCCGGCCTCCGGGCCTCGCAGGCCCTCCCACAGGACTCCGTTTTCGGTCCCGTCCCGGGGCTGATCCGTAGGCGTACGGTACGGAAACGGCCCCCGAGCGCGTGATCGCGCTGCGGGGGCCGCCGTGTGTCCGCGGTTCGCGTCAGGCCGCGAGGCCGAGGGCCGCCATGCGCTTGGTGTGCGCCTTGGTGATGCGGGTGAACATCTCGCCGACGGCCGCCAGGTCGAAGCCCGCCGCCATCCCGTCCACGCCGCCGACCAGCATGGTGGAGAGCGCGTCGCGCTCGGCGACCACGCGCTGGGCCTGCGAGAGGGCCTCGCCCATCAGCCGGCGCGCCCACAGCGCGAGCCGGCCGCCGACGCGCGGGTCGGCCTCGATCGCGGCGCGCACCTTCTCGACGGCGAAGTTGCCGTGGCCGGTGTCGTCGAGCACCTTGAGGACGAGCGCGCGGGTGTCGGTGTCGAGGTGGCTGGCGACCTCGCGGTAGAAGTCACTGGCGATCGAGTCGCCGACGTACGCCTTGACCAGGCCCTCCAGCCAGTCCGACGGCGCGGTCTGGCGGTGGAAGTCGTCGACGCCCTTGGCGAAGGGCTCCATGGCTGCGGTGGGCTCGGCTTCGATCGCGGCGAGCCGGTCGCGCAGCTGCGCGAAGTGGTGGAATTCGGCGGAGGCCATGGCGGCGAGCTCGGCCTTGTCGTCGAGGGTGGGCGCGAGCTTCGCGTCCTCGGCGAGGCGCTCGAAAGCCGCGAGCTCTCCGTACGCGAGCGCGCCGAGGAGGTCCACGACGGCGGCCCGGTACTGCGGCGAGGCGGAGGCCGTCGCCCAGTCCTGGGCGGCGATGCCCGCGGTTTCGGCGGGGGTGCTGTCGTCGGCGGGCGAGGCGTTTTCATCGGTCGACATGCACCGCACAATAGCCCGCTCCATAGGGGCCCGAGGCACCCAGCCATGTCGCTGTCAGTCCACCTAAACCCCCGCGGACGGTGAATTCGCCCGACACACCTGCGCGATTCCGGGGTACAGTGGTAATGCGCCTGCCGAATACTCGGCGGGCCATCCGAATGAGGATGCCCGGTCGGTGGCCCGATCGGCTCCAACCGACCGCCCTCGGCGTGGTGCGTACGTTCATGCGTACCGCCTCTTACGAGGGGCCCCCTCAGCGGCAGATGCGCCTGAGCGAAGGCTAGTGGTCCCGCGCAGCTTCGTACGTAGCAGTACTGCAAGCACGGCACGGTACGACCCCCCTCGCCGCCTCGCGCCGCGTCTCACAGAAGAGGCAGCACCCTGACTACGTTCCGAGACCTCGGGATCTTTCCCGAGACGGCCGAGGCCCTTGAGGCCGTCGGCATCGTGTCCCCCTTCCCGATCCAGGAGATGACCCTTCCCGTCGCCCTTTCCGGCACGGACGTCATCGGCCAGGCCAAGACCGGAACCGGCAAGACGCTCGGTTTCGGCCTTCCCCTGCTGGAGCGGGTCGTCGTCCCCGCGGACGTCGAGGCCGGCCGGGCCAAGCCCGAGCAGCTGACCGACTCCCCGCAGGCCCTCGTGGTGGTTCCGACCCGCGAGCTGTGCACCCAGGTCACCAACGACCTGCTGACCGCCGGCAAGGTCCGCAACGTCCGCGTTCTCGCCATATACGGCGGCCGCGCGTACGAGCCCCAGGTAGAGGCGCTCAAGAAGGGCGTCGACGTGATCGTCGGCACCCCGGGCCGCCTGCTCGACCTGGCCGGGCAGAAGAAGCTCGACCTCTCCCGCGTCAAGGCGCTCGTCCTGGACGAGGCCGACGAGATGCTCGACCTGGGCTTCCTGCCCGACGTCGAGAAGATCATCAACTACCTGCCGCCGAAGCGCCAGACCATGCTGTTCTCGGCGACCATGCCGGGCGCGGTCATCGGCCTGGCCCGCCGGTACATGACGCAGCCCACGCACATCCGCGCCGTCTCCGAGGACGGCGAGGGCGCGACCGTCGCCAACATCGCGCAGCACGTGTTCCGCGCGCACAACATGGACAAGCCGGAGCTCGTCTCCCGCATCCTGCAGGCCGAGGGTCGCGGCCTGGCCATGATCTTCTGCCGTACCAAGCGCACGGCGGCCGACATCGCCGAGCAGCTGGAGAAGCGCGGCTTCGCCTCGGGCGCCGTCCACGGCGACCTGGGCCAGGGCGCCCGCGAGCAGGCGCTGCGCGCGTTCCGCAACGGCAAGGTCGACGTGCTGGTGTGCACCGACGTCGCCGCGCGCGGTATCGATGTCGAGGGTGTCACCCACGTCATCAACTACCAGACGCCGGAGGACGAGAAGACCTTCCTGCACCGCGTGGGCCGCACCGGCCGCGCGGGCAACAAGGGCACCGCCGTCACCCTGGTCGACTGGGACGACATCCCGCGCTGGCAGCTGATCAACAAGGCGCTGGAGCTGGACTTCCACGACCCGGTGGAGACGTACTCCACCTCCCCGCACCTGTTCGAGCAGCTGAACATCCCGGCCGGGACCAAGGGCATCCTGCCGCGCGCCGAGCGCACGCGGGCCGGCCTGAAGGCCGAGGAGCTCGAGGACCTGGGCGAGACCGGCGGCCGTGGTGGCCGCGGCGGGCGCGGCCCGGCCGCCGCCGCCGTGGTGACCGAGGAGCGTCCGGCCCGTACGCGGACCCCGCGCCAGCGTCGCCGTACCCGTGGCGGTGCCGAGGTGGGCGCCGAGACCGTGGCCGTGGCCCCGGTGGCGGAGGCTCCCGAGGCCCCCGCGGCCCCGGCCGCCGACGAGCCGCGCAGGCCGCGCCGCCGCCGCACCCGGGTGGGCGCGGTGCCGGCTCAGGCCGTCGAGGCCGCTCCGGTGGTCGAGGCCGTTGCGGTCGCGGTGGCCCCGGTCGCCGTGGCCCCGGTCGCCGAGGCCCCCGCCGCGGAGGCTCCGGTCAAGGCGCGTCGCACGCGGACCCGCAAGGCCGCCCCGGCCGCTCCCGAGCCGGACTTCCAGATGGCGCCGCCGGTGGAGCCCGTCCGGGCCCCCCGCCGGCCGGTCCGCAGGGTCGAGACGGCTCCCGAGCCCGACTTCCAGATGGCGCCGCCGGTCGAGCCCGTCCGGGCCCGGCGCACCCGCAAGGCTGCTCCGGCCGCCGCGGTGACCCCGGTCGCCGAGGCCGCGCCGGTTGCCGAGGAGGCGCCCGCCAAGCCGAAGCGCACCCGTACGCGCAAGGTCGCGGAGGCGGCTCCGGCCGTCGCCGAGGCCGTCGCGGTGGCGCAGGAGGCTCCGGCCAAGCCGAAGCGCACCCGCACCCGCAAGGTCGCGGAGGCCGCCCCGGCCGTCGCCGAGGCAGCGGTGGCCGAGGAGGCCCCGGCCAAGCCGAAGCGCACCCGCACCCGCAAGGCCGCGGCCGCGCCGGAGGCGTAAGCACCCGGTCCGATGGCCCCGGTCCCCTTCCGAGGGGGCCGGGGCCATCGGCGTACCGGGGGTGCCTGGGCCGCGTTCCGGGCGGGGCCGTGCGCGCCCGTACGGGCCGGTAACCTCTGGCCCATGAGCAAGCCGCCGCGCCTCACCCTGCCCGCCGCCGCCCGCGCGCACCGCCTCTCGACCGAGCGCGGCGCCTTCGCCGTGCACGAGGCGGGCGAGCCCGTCCGCGGGACCGCCCTGCTGGTGCCCGGCTTCACGGGCAGCAAGGAGGACTTCGTCGCCCTCCTGGAGCCCCTTTCCGCCGCCGGCTACCGGGTGGTCGCCGTCGACGGGCGCGGGCAGTACGAGACGCCCGGGCCGCGCGAGGAGCCGGCGTACGCCCTGGAGGAGCTGGCGCTGGACGTCCTCGCGCAGGCCGCGGCGCTGGGCGGGGGGCCCGTGCACCTCGTCGGCCACTCGCTCGGTGGGCTGATCTCGCGCGCCGCCGTGCTCCGCGATCCCGCTCCCTTCGCCTCCCTGACCCTGCTGAGCAGCGGGCCGGCCGCGATCTCCGAGGAGCAGCAGGCCCGTACGAAGCTGCTGGTCGCCGCGTTGGAGGCGATGCGGGAGGACATGGCCGGCATCTGGACGGCGATGCGGTCCTACGACCCGGAGGACGCCGTCCCGGACTCCCCCGAGCTGGCGGAGTTCCTGCGGGCCCGGTGGCTGGCCACCGTCCCCGAGCAGCTGATCGCCACCGGCCGGGTGCTGATCTCCGAGCCCGACCGGGTGGAGGAGCTGGCGGCGGTCGCGCTGCCGAAGCTGGTGCTGTCCGGGACGGTCGACTACGCCTGGCCGGTCCCGCTGATGGACGACATGGCCCGCCGGCTGGGCGCCGAGCGGGTGGTCGTACCGTCCGCCGAGCACTCCCCCAATGCGGAGAATCCGCAGGTCACGGCGGGTGCGCTGGTCGCGTTCTGGGACTCCGGGGTCCGCTAGTACTTAGCGACTGAAAAAATTTCCTTAGCGTAGGGAATGTTTGCTCCATACACTTCGTTGGAACCAGTGCAAGGAGAACACTGACGAAGGGAGAAGCCCCGTGCGCTTCGAGATTCTGCGCCTGGACGACGTCGACGGCACCGCCGTGGACAGCACCGTCGTGGACGCGGCCTCCGTCAACCGGATCGTGCAGCAGGCGGCCGCCATCGGCCAGCGCATTCTGATCCGACCGGCCGAGAGTGCGTCCTCCTGACGCTTCACACACAACGTCGAACGCCCCCCGCACCGAGATCCGGTGCGGGGGGCGTTCGCGCCAACCGGCGCGCGTCAGGCGCCGCGGACCACCTGGAGCACGCCGTTGATGATCTGCTGGACGGCGATCGCGGAGAGCATCATGCCCGCGAGCCGCGTCACGAGGACGACGCCGCCGTCCTTGATGACCCGGATGATCACCAGCGAGTAGCGCATGGTCAGCCACAGGACGACGTGCATGGCGGCGATGGCGGCCCACACGGAGACCTGCCCGCCGAACCCGTCGGCCTTCTGCACGGCCAGGATGACGGACACGATCGCACCGGGCCCGGCCAGCAGCGGCATGCCGAGCGGGACGAGGGCGACGTTCACGTCCTTGGTCTGCTTCGGCTCGTCGGTCTTGCCGGTGAGCAGGTCGAGCGCGATGAGCAGGAGCAGCAGACCACCGGCGATCATCAGGGCCGGAACGGAGACGTGCAGGTAGTCCAGGATCTGCTGGCCGCAGATGCCGAAGACGGCGATGACGCCGAAGGCCACGCAGACGGCCTGCCAGGCCATGCGGCGCTGCACCTTGGCGGCGCGTCCGGAGGTCAGGGCGAGGAAGATCGGCGTGATCCCCGGCGGGTCCATAATCACAAAAAGCGTGAGAAAAAGGGATCCGAAGACAGCGAAATCAAACACAGTGAGGCCTTGCAGGAGAGAGGGGTGGTGCGAAGAAAAAGACAGTGGGGCGCGGGGAAGGGCCGGTCCGAACAGCGGCTCCGGGAAGGGGAATCCGCAGGAGGAAAAGGCCTAGCGCACGCGTCCGCCGGCGCCCGGCACCGGGAAGGCCCCGGTCGCGCGGCGCGTGATCTCGCCGTAGATCTCGGGGTCGGTCGTGTACTCCCCGAGGCGGCAGGTCTTGCGGCTGCCGTGGTAGTCGCTGGATCCGGTGGTCAGCAGCCCGAGGTCCGCCGCCAGGCCGCGCAGGCGCGCGCGGGTGTCGGTGTCGTGGTCCATGTGGTCCACCTCGATGCCGTCCAGACCGGCGGCCGCCAGCTCGGCTATCGCGGTCTCGGGCACGCACTCGCCGCGCTTGACGGCGGCGGGGTGCGCGAAGACGGTGACCCCGCCGGCCGCCTTGACCAGTCGGATGGCGTCGAAGGGGTCGAGCTCGTGCTTCTCGGCGTACGCGCGGCCGCCGTCGGCGAGCCAGTCCGGCGTGAAGGCGTCCGACACGGTCGGTACGACGCCCAGCTCGACCAGCGCGGTCGCGATGTGCGGCCGGCCCACCGAGCCCTCGCCGGCGATCCGGGCCACCTGCTCCCAGGTGACGTCCACGCCGAGCGCCCGGAGCTTGCCGACCATGGCCTGCGCGCGGGGCGTGCGGTCGTCCCGGACGAGCTCGCGCTCACGGGCGAGCTCGGGCTCCTCGGGGTCGAAGAGGTAGGCGAGCATGTGCATGCCGACCCCGTCGAGCCGGCAGGACAGCTCGGCCCCCGTCACCAGCGTCAGCCCCACGGGCAGCGCCGCGACGGCCTCGGCGTATCCGCCCACGGTGTCGTGGTCGGTCAGGGCGATCACGTCCAGCCCGGCAGCGGCGGCGCCCAGCACCAGCTCCGCGGGGGTGTCCGTACCGTCGGAGGCCGTGGAGTGGGCGTGCAGGTCGATGCGCACAGCCTGGCTCCAGGTTTTCGGACGGACGGGGACACTCCAGGGTACCCGTCAGGACAGAATGCGCGGGCTCAGGGCCCCGCACGGAAGGAGCTCGACCTCGGCCCCCGCCTCGCGCACGTCGGTGAGGACGAGCTCGTCGTACAGCAGGAGCCCGGACTGCTCCGGCCAGACGACCGCCCACAGCCACAGGCCCCGCGCCTCGCCCGCGAAGACGGCCCGGTCCTCGGGCACCCCCTTGAGGTGCCACAGCGGTGTCGGACGGCCCGCCGCGACCACCTTGGCGTGCGGAGGGGACGTCACGTCGATGTGCGGTCCGGGGTCGGGGCCGTCGATGCCCGCGAAGCGCGCACCCAGGCCCACGCCCAGTTCCTCGGCGATCAGCAGCATCTCGCCCATCCCGCCGAGCGGACCGGGCCCGGAACAGGCCACGACCGTCGCCCGGCCCCCGCTGCGGTCGTCACCGGCGGACGCGACCCCCGTGAACAGCCACCCCAGCGGGAGCGGCCACGGCATCCACACCGGCACCCGCGCCCGGTGCACGACCACGCCCAGGCCCTCGACGCTGGGCGGGATGGCGGGTTGCAGGGGGTGGACAGCGCCGTGCACCGCGCACTGCCAGGAGTCGGAGAAGAGACCGGGCGCCCTGACCCGGCCACCGCACTTCGGGCAAGTTGGTTCGCCCCTCATAAGAAGCCACGCTCCTCCCCGCCCGGCGCCCCGTCAAGACGCGATCACCCGTCCGGGCGGCCGGTGCCGGTCTCAGTCCAGTGCGACAGCGGTACGCAGAGGATCCCGCAGATCCGTGCCGCGCGCGAGCCAGCGTTCCTGGAGGGCGGCCGCGCCGTGCACCCGCTTCCAGGCCGCCTCGTTCGCGGTCATGGGGAGGAGGGGGAGGAAGCGGACCGGGTCCATCGGCTCGTCCAGTTCCAGGTCCTCGACCAGTCCGCCGGGTTCGGCCACGAGGACGCTGCTGAACGAAGCCCCCTCCCAGAGCGGTTCCCCCACGTCGAGCGAGGCCCCGGGGGCCACGATCAGCCCCTCGACCTGCGGGGAGGCCGCCAGCACCGCGAGCGGCCTGAGCAGCTTGTCGGTGGGTGCCAGTCCTCCCCGTACGGTCAGCACCAGCTCGGCGCGCGGCCCGCGTACGGGGTCGGCGACGACGTCGGTCGGGTCGGTCATCGGGTGCGCGGACATCCCGAGGGTCGCGTACCGCACGAGGTCGCCCTCGGCGAAGCGGAGTACCTCGATGCGGTCGGTGCCCAGGAAGGTGACGGCGGCGCGGGCGTCGGGTTCGCCGAACGCGGAGCGCAGCCGGGCCTCGACGAGAGCCAGAATTTCTGCCATGGAGCGAGCATAGAACTCGTATCAGCCGGGTAAAGGGCGGGTCTTGACCATCCGTCGGCTGATAGTGTTGACAGCTGTTCGGGGCCGCACCGCAGAAGCGTTGTTTCGGTGCCCCGGCAACAGGACCTCCCCTACGGGGGACCGGCCGGAGGAGGTGGGGCTGCAATGGACCGAAGTCGATCGTGCAGTACCAATCGCTCTTCCACTCCTGTGACGGGCACCTCCCGCCCCCATTGATCTCCTGATCAGTAGAAGAGCGACGGCAGAACGTTGTCCTCCCGTCCTGTTCCTTCCGCCTGCCCGGGCCTGCCCGCCCGCCCGCACCCGCGGAAGGTCTCCCACCCGTGCGGTCCGCAGCCGTGCGTGCGAAGGAGCCTGCCATGTCGATGCTGCCCTACCTGCGTGCGGCCGTCCGCCCGTCGCTGCGCAAGTCCACCCCGGTACAGCCCGGATACGACGCCACCCGCGACCCCTCGGCGAGCAGCGCCGTCGTCGACTGCGCGGTGTACCGCGACGGCCGGCGCGTGCTGGGGCCGGTCTGTCTGACGCCGCGTGAGGCGATCCGCCGGGTCCGCGAGGACGGCGGCTTCGTCTGGATCGGCCTGCACGAGCCGACCGGGGCCGAGTTCGCGGGCATCGCCGCCACCTTCGGCCTGCACCCGCTGGCCGTGGAGGACGCGGTGCACGCACACCAGCGGCCGAAGCTGGAGCGCTACGACGACACCCTCTTCACCGTCTTCAAGACGATCCACTACGTCGACCACGCCGAACTGACCGCCACCAGCGAGGTCGTGGAGACCGGCGAGGTGATGTGCTTCACCGGGCCCGACTTCGTCATCACCGTCCGGCACGGCGGCCAGGGCTCCCTCAAGGGGCTGCGCCACCGCCTCCAGGACGACCCCGACCTGCTGTCCAAGGGGCCCTCCTCGGTCCTGCACTCCATCGCCGACCACGTCGTCGACGGGTACATCGCGGTCGCGGCGGCCGTACAGGACGACATCGACGAGGTGGAGAGCGCGGTCTTCGCCGCCCCCGCCAAGGGCGTGGCGCGCGGCGGCGACGCGGGCCGCATCTACCAGCTCAAGCGCGAGGTGCTGGAGTTCAAGCGGGCGGTCGCGCCGCTGCTGCGGCCGATGGAGCTGCTCAGCGAGCGGCCCATGCGGCTGGTGGACCCGGACATCCAGAAGTACTTCCGCGACGTCGCCGACCACCTCGCCCGCGTACACGAGCAGGTCGTGGGCTTCGACGAGCTGCTGAACTCGATCCTCCAGGCCAACCTCGCGCAGGCGACGGTCGCGCAGAACGAGGACATGCGCAAGATCACCTCCTGGGCGGCCATCATCGCCGTGCCCACGATGATCTGCGGGGTGTACGGGATGAACTTCGAGCACATGCCCGAGCTGCAGTGGAAGTACGGCTACCCGATGGTGATGGCCGCCATCATCGGCACCTGCTTCACCATCCACCGCGCGTTGCGCCGCCACGGCTGGCTGTAGCGCCGGCGGGCGGACCCCCTACCCTGTCCGCATGACTCTCAGCACGCTCGACCTGGCCCTCGTCGAGGAGGCCACCAAGAAGTCCGGCCTGATCTGGGTCCGCGGCACCGGGGCGGACCGGGCCCTGTGGCACGCCTGGGTGGACGGCGCGGCCCATGTCCTCGGCGACGGCCCCGGCGAGCAGCCGTTCCCCGGCCTGGCCGACGGCGCGTCCGCCGAGGTGACCGTGCGGAGCAAGGACAAGGGCGGCCGGCTGGTGGCCTGGACGGCGACCGTACGGGAACTCCCGCCCCGCGGCGAGGAGTGGGCGGCGGCGGTCGCCGAGCTCAAGGGCAAGCGGCTGAACGCGCCCGACTCGGAGGAGATGACCGAGCGCTGGGCGCGCGAGTGCCGGCTGCTGCGCCTGGAGCCGCAGGCGGTCCACGCCGAGCTCCCGTCCGAATCCCTGGCCACGGCCCCCCTGGCCTCCCCGGCCATCACCCGCCGCCCGATCCCGGCCCACCTCCCGAAGCTCCTGCTGAAGCGCAAGAAGACCACCCGAGGCTGAAACCCCGTTGCTCCCTCGGGGAGCGGCGTGTTCCCTGAGCCCATGGAAAGCCACTCCGCCCCCGAGACCGCTCCCCCGCCCGCAGCGGGCGTCCGCACGGAGTGGTGGGCCGTTCCCGACCGCGTGCGCGGGCTCGTCGAGGAGGGGCTCGGGGCACGGGTGGAGCGTGCCGTCACCCAGTCGGGCGGCTTCTCGCCGGGGGTCGCGGCCCGCGTTCGCCTCACCGACGGGCGCCGGGTCTTCCTGAAGGCCGCGGGTCCGCAGCCCAACCCCGATACCCCCGGCCTCCACCGGGCCGAGGCACGCATCACCTCCGCCCTGCCCACGGCCGCCCCCGTACCGTCGCTGCTCATGACATGGGACGTGGACGGGTGGGCCGTCCTGGCCTTCGAGGACATCGACGGGAGCACGCCCGCACAGCCGTGGCTGTCCGACGAGCTGCGCCGGGTCCTCGCGGCGACCGCCGAACTGGCGGCGCTCCTCGACCCCGCGCCCGTCGACGTCCCGTCCCTGGCCGACCGGTGCGCGTCGCAGTTCCGGGGCTGGCGCCACCTCGCCGCCGCCGCGGACGCCGGCCCGGTCCCGGCGCTGGATCCGTGGGCCCGGCGCAACCTGGCGCGCCTCGCCGAGCGGGAGCGCGGCTGGGAACGGGCCTGCGCCGGAACCGCACTGGTCCACGGCGACCTGCGGGCCGACAACCTGCTGCTCACCGACGACCGGGTGGTGGTCGTCGACTGGCCGTGGGCCGCGGTCGGCGCCGCGTGGTTCGACGTGGTCGCCATGGCCCCGAGCGTGATCATGCAGAGCGGGCCGGGCGCCGTCGAGCTGATCGACGCCCACCTCGACGGCCGAGGGGCCCCGGCGCAGGACGTCACCACGGTGCTGACCGCGGTCGCCGGCTACTTCGCCCACCAGTCCCTCCAGGCCCCGCCGTCGGGTCTGCCGACCCTGCGCGCGTTCCAGCGGGCCCAGGGCGAGGCCGCGCTGGGCTGGCTGCGCCGCCGGACCGGGTGGTCCTAGCCGGGACCTGTCAGGGCTTGGTGGGGTTCGAGCCCTGGCCCGGGGCCTTGGAGGGGCTTGGGGCGGGGTCGCCGCTCTGGTCCTTCGTCGTCGGGAGCTGGGAGCCGTAGTCCACGGTCTGGTCCTGCGCGGGCGGGGCGAGCGGGAAGGTCTTGCCCCACTCCGCGAGTTCCACCCGGCCGGCGCCGCCCGCACGCTCCATCATCAGCGGGTACGGGGTCCCCTCCAGGGACACCGAGAGCTTGCCGCCCTTGCCCTCGTCCGCCGTGACCTGGACCGCGCGGGTGTGCCCGACCTTGGTGTAGGAGCCCTTGGCGAGCTTGCCCTCCAGTCCGAGCAGCCCGTCCAGCAGGACGTCCATGTCGGTGAAGCCGCGGAACTGCTTGTAGGAAGGGTCCCCCTCGGGCACCTTCACGTACTTGTCGCCGAGCTTGCCGGCCGAGTCGGACTTGCCCCAGAACGCCGCGCTCGCCTTCAGGTAGAGCTGCTCCCCCACCCGCAGCAGCTGGAAGGTGTCGTCCTGGGACTTCACCTCGCCCGAGCCGCCGTCCGACTTCAGCCGCATGTCGAGGGTGAAGGTCTTGCCGCCGCTCACCAGCGTGCCGGACAAGTGCACCGAGTCCGCCCCGGTGGCCGCCGCCTTCGCCTTCTCCTCGATCTTGTCCGCGGAGAGCTTCCCGACCCCGTTCGTCCCCTCGTCGGGGTCCTCCCCGCAGCCCGTGCCGGTCACGGCGAGGCCCGCGCACAGCACACCGATGAAGGCGGCCCGTCGCAACCTCGCGGCGGGGAAGTAGGCGGTCACGGGCGGGTGCCTCTCGTCGTCGTCTTCGAGCAGCAGGCAGCGTACCTGTCCCGGTGGCCGCGCCCTCAACCCCCCGGGGGGACCTCGGCCGGACCGCCCCACCAGGACGCTTGGCCTGGGCACGGGCTAGCCTGAGGGGCGGCAGGACTGAGGATCGACGCGTCTGGAGGCGCTCGCATGGCTGGTGGCGCCCCGCGGATCTTCGTCTCGCATCTGTCGGGTGTGCCCGTCTTCGACCCCAACGGCGACCAGGTCGGCCGCGTCCGCGACCTCGTCGCGATGCTGCGCGTCGGCGGGCGGCCGCCGCGGCTGCTGGGGCTGGTGGTCGAGGTGGTCAGCCGGCGCCGGATCTTCCTGCCGATGACCAGGGTCACGGGCGTGGAGTCCGGGCAGGTCATCACCACCGGCGTCGTCAACATGCGGCGTTTCGAGCAGCGCCCCACCGAGCGGCTGATCCTCGGCGAGCTGCTGGACCGGCGGGTGAAGCTGGTCGCGGGCGACGAGGAGGTCACCGTCCTCGACGTGGCCATCCAGCAGCTCCCGGCCCGCCGGGACTGGGAGATCGACAAGATCTTCGTACGGAAGGGCAAGTCCGGGGCGCTGCGGCGGCGCGGCGAGACCCTGACCGTCGAGTGGTCGGCGGTGACCGGTTTCTCGCTGGAGGAGCACGGGCAGGGCGCCGAGAACCTGGTCGCCACCTTCGAGCAGATGCGCCCGGCCGACGTGGCGAACGTCCTGCACCACCTGACGCCGAAGCGGCGCGCCGAGGTCGCCAACGCCCTCGACGACGACCGGCTCGCGGACGTCATGGAGGAGCTGCCGGAGGACGAGCAGGTGGAGATCCTCGGGAAGCTGAAGGAGGAGCGCGCCGCCGACGTCCTGGAGGCGATGGACCCGGACGACGCCGCCGACCTGCTCTCCGAGCTGCCGGAGGACGACAAGGAGCGGCTGCTGACGCTGATGCAGCCGGACGACGCGGCCGACGTGCGGCGCCTGATGTCCTACGAGGAGCGGACGGCCGGCGGTCTGATGACCACCGAGCCGATCGTGCTGCGGCCCGACGCGACGGTCGCCGACGCGCTGGCCCGCGTACGGCAGGCGGACCTGTCGCCGGCGCTGGCGGCCCAGGTGTACGTGTGCCGGCCGCCGGACGAGACGCCGACGGGCAAGTACCTGGGCACGGTGCACTTCCAGCGGCTGCTGCGGGACCCGCCGTTCACGCTGGTCAGCTCGATCGTGGACACCGACCTGCCGCCGCTGCGGCCGGACGCCTCGCTGCCGGTGGTCACCAGCTACCTGGCGGCCTACAACATGGTGGCGGTGCCCGTGGTCGACGAGAGCGGCTCGCTGCTCGGCGCGGTCACGGTCGACGACGTACTGGACCACCTGCTGCCCGACGACTGGCGGGAGACGGACTTCCACTCCGAGGAGGCCGTGCATGGGCACTGAGCGGGGGCGCGGCGACCAGTCGCGCGAGCGGCGGCGCGAGCAGATCCGGGAGCGCCGCGAGCAGGCCCGGCTGGGCCGCGAGCACGGTCTGACGGACCGGATGGAGGACGCCGCCGAGCGGGTCCGGGAGCGGGTGGAGCGCGCCGAGCGGGCGGAGCGGGCCAAGGCGGCGACCGCGACGGGCGCGAGCGCGCTGACGCGCTCGCGGGTCCGGCTGGACCTGCCCCGGGCGGCCCGGCCGCGGCTGCTGCCGGAGTACGACCCGGAGGCCTTCGGGCGGCTGTCGGAGCGGGTGGCGCGGTTCCTGGGGACGGGCCGGTTCATCGTCTGGATGACGCTGGTCATCGTGGTGTGGGTGCTGTGGAACATCTTCGCGCCGGACCACCTGCGGTTCGACCAGTACCCGTTCATCTTCCTGACGCTGATGCTGTCGCTGCAGGCCTCGTACGCCGCTCCGCTGATCCTGCTCGCGCAGAACCGGCAGGACGACCGCGACCGGGTGAACCTGGAGCAGGACCGCAAGCAGAACGAGCGGTCCATCGCCGACACCGAGTACCTGACGCGGGAGATCGCGGCCCTGCGGATGGGTCTGGGCGAGGTCGCCACGCGCGACTGGATCAGGTCGGAGTTCCAGGACCTGATCAAGGAGATGGACGAGCGGCGTCTATTCCCCGGCGAAAGTGACGAAGGCGACCGCTGACGGGCTTACCTGAGCGCTGCTACCGAGCCGTACCATCGGGGCATGGCTACCGAGACACCCTCCGCCGCCGTGCCGGAGCAGGACGCGATCCTGGACGCGCTGGCGACGGTCAACGACCCCGAGATCCACCGGCCGATCACCGAGCTCGGCATGGTGAAATCGGTGGAGATCGGCGACGGCGGCGCGGTCGCCGTCACCGTCTACCTGACCGTGTCGGGCTGTCCCATGCGGGAGACCATCACCACGCTCGTCACCGAGGCCGTCGAGAAGGTCGCGGGCGTCACCTCGGTCGCCGTCACGCTGGACGTGATGAGCGACGAGCAGCGCAAGGAGCTGGCGGCCACGCTGCGCGGCGGTACCGCCGAGCGCGAGGTGCCCTTCGCCAAGCCGGGCTCGCTGACCCGCGTGTACGCGGTCGCGTCCGGCAAGGGCGGCGTCGGCAAGTCCTCGGTCACGGTCAACCTGGCCGCGGCGATGGCGGCCGACGGCCTGAAGGTCGGTGTGGTCGACGCGGACATCTACGGCCACAGCGTGCCGCGCATGCTCGGCGTGGACGGCAAGCCCACCCAGGTGGAAAACATGATCATGCCGCCGTCCGCGAACGGCGTGAAGGTCATCTCCATCGGCATGTTCACCCCGGGCAACGCCCCGGTGGTGTGGCGCGGCCCGATGCTGCACCGGGCGCTCCAGCAGTTCCTGGCGGACGTGTTCTGGGGCGACCTGGACGTGCTGCTGCTGGACCTGCCGCCGGGCACGGGCGACATCGCCATCTCGGTGGCGCAGCTCGTCCCGAACGCCGAGATCCTCGTGGTCACCACCCCGCAGCAGGCCGCGGCCGAGGTCGCGGAGCGGGCCGGCTCGATCGCCGTGCAGACCCACCAGAAGATCGTCGGTGTCGTCGAGAACATGTCGGGCCTGCCGTGCCCGCACTGCGACGAGATGGTGGACGTCTTCGGCTCGGGCGGCGGCCAGAAGGTCGCGGACGGCCTGACCAAGACGGTCGGTGCGACGGTGCCGGTGCTGGGCTCGATCCCGATCGACGTCCGGCTGCGCGAGGGCGGCGACGAGGGCAAGCCCGTCGTCCTGTCCGACCCGGACTCCCCGGCCGGCGCGGCCCTGCGCGCCATCGCGGGCAAGCTCGGCGGCCGCGCCCGCGGTCTCTCGGGCATGTCCCTGGGCATCACCCCGAAGAACAAGTTCTGACGCGACCGGCACCACGGGCGGCCCGTACAGGGCCGCGCAGCGCAAGGGGCACCGCCGACCGGCGGTGCCCTTCTGCGTACACCCGTAGGGCTACCGGTACGTGCCGAGGTCCGCGATCACGGAGAACCCGAGCCCGTACGCGCTCATCCCCCGCCCGTACGCCCCCAGGTGCACCCCGCCCCCGGTGGAACCGGCGAGCACCCACCCGAACTCCGACTCCCGGTAGTGGAACGGCGTCGGCTCCCCGTCCACCGGCAGTGACAGCGTCGACCAGTCCGGCCCCGTGAGGTCGTCGGCGAGCTCCCACGCGGCCTCGGTCTGCTGGTCGAGCCAGTCGCTGCGCAGGGAGTGGTCCATCTGGCCGGGCCAGCTGTAGGCCAGCAGCCCGGAGCCGGCCAGCCAGGCGGCGGAGGAGACCGAGGTGGCCTCCAGGGTGCCGGTGCCGTCGCCGCTGCGGCGCAGCGGGTTGTCCGCGACGGTGATGACCACCGCGAAGCGCTCCTTCTCGCCGGTGGCGATCTCGCCGCGGGCGGACGGCTCGTCGCCGTGGCCGGTGGAGCCGTGCTCCACGGTGCCGTCGGCGCCGGTGCCCACCTGCATGAGCCAGCGGGGGCCGGTGAAGGCGCCGTCCAGCCCGTACCAGGGGAAGTCGGCCGTCAGGAACCCCTGGGCCGTCCGGCGTGCCGCCGGGAGGGGGGCGCCGGGCTCCTGCGGCTGCGCGGGCTCGGACGTCCCCGTGCTCTCGGGCGTGGTCTGCGCGTCCTGCACGTCCTGCACGTCCTGCGCGGGTCCTTCGGCGGCCGGGGCGGGTGCCTCGGCGGTCTGCGCCCCGACCCGGCTACTGCTCGTCGTCTCCATGTGCGCGGCCTCTCGTTCCGTGGGGTCCGGCACGGCCCGCCCCCCACGGGCGTCCTGGATCCGGACTCATGGAGGATAGCCACCCGACCCCGGATCGCCGGGCAGGTCGCGCCTCAGGTGGCGTCGGCGTCGAAGCGGGCGCGCTGGTCGGAGGCCGGGGCGGCGGGCTTCTTCAGCAGGTCGGGACCGGTGGTGTCGGCGGGCGTGGCGACCGGGGCGGACTCCGCCTCCTTGCTGTTGACGGCGTCGGTGACGTCGTTCAGCTCCTTGCGGAGGTCGAAGCTGCTGCGGATCTCCCTGAGGTCCTCGTTCTCGGTCAGCTGCTTGCGGATGAAGGTCTTCGGATTCAGGTCCTCGAATTCGAAGTCCTTGAATTCCGGGCCGAGTTCGGAGCGGATGTCGGCCTTCGCGCTGTCCGAGAACGCACGGATCTTCCGGATGACCCCGGTGATGTCCTGGATCACCTTGGGCAGCTTGTCCGGCCCGAAGACGAGGATGGCGAGCACGACGATCGTGACAAGTTCGAGTGCGCCTATGTCGTTGAACACCTTGCCGCTCCTCGGCTCTCTTCACTGCGGGCCCGAACACACGGTACCCCAGTGCCCTTACGAGCCGTTCGCCGAACCGAGCACCACGTGCAGCGTGCGCTCGCGGCCGTCGCGCAGCACCGTGAGCGTCAGTGGATCACCCGGCCGGTGGGCCCTGATCTTGATGATCAGCTCGTCGCCGCCGTGCACGCGCACGCCGTCCACCTTGGTGATCACGTCACCGGGCTTGATCCCGCCGCGGGCGCCCGGCCCGTCGGCGACCACCGCCGGCTTGCCGTCCTCGCCCTTGTCCCCTACCCGGGCTCCATCGCCCGTGTACTGCATGTCGAGCGTGACCCCGATGACGGGGTGCGTGGCGCGGCCGGTGCGGATGAGTTCCTCGGCGACGCGCTTGCCCTGGTTGATCGGGATGGCGAAGCCGAGGCCGATGGAGCCGCCCTGGCGGACGCCGTCGTCGCCGTCGCCGCCCTTGTCGGCGCCGCGGATCGCGCTGTTGATGCCGACCACGTGGGCCTTGGCGTCGAGGAGGGGGCCGCCGGAGTTCCCGGGGTTGATCGGGGCGTCGGTCTGGAGCGCGTCGACGTAGCTGATGTCGCTGCCGTCGCCCTTGTCGCCGCCCGCGGTGACCGGCCGGCCGGTGGCGCTGATGATGCCGGCGGTGACGGTGTTGGAGAGGTCGAAGGGCGCGCCGATGGCCACCACCGGGTCGCCGACGCGTACGTTCTCGGAGTTGCCGAGGCTGAGCGGCTGGAGCCCCCGGACCCCGCTGACCTTGACCACGGCCAGGTCGTATCCGGAATCGCGGCCCACGAGCTCGGCGGTGACGCTTTCGCCGGTGCTGAAGGTGACCGCTATCTCCTTGGCGTCGGCGACCACGTGGTTGTTGGTCAGGATGTGCCCCTGCGGGTCGAGTACGAAGCCGGTGCCCGTCCCGCTGCTCTTCTCACCCCGTACGTGGAGGGTGACCACCCCTGGCAGCGCGGTGGCGGCGATGCCGGCCACGCTCTCGGGCGCGCGGCCCCTGTCCGCGGCGACCGCGTCCTGGGGCAGCTCCAGGCGGGTGCTGCTCTCGCGCTCGGCGAGCACGCCGAGGTACCCGCCGGTCCCGCCGGCGAGCAGGGCCGTACCCGCGGCGATGGCCGCCACCTGCCACAAACGGAATCCGCGCCCGGGCCGGCCGCGGTCCACGACCTGCAACGGCTGGGCGGCCCAGGGGTCGTACCGGACCTCGCGGGGGCCGGGCTCCTGCCGGTGCCCGTCCTCACCCTGGCTCCCGCCTTCGGGGCCGCCTTCGGCCCGCGGGGCGGGAACCCCTTCGTCGCGGGCGTCCGCCGTGCCCTCGGGCCGGCTCCACCACTGCGGAGCCGGATCGGTCTGCTGCCTGTCGGCCATGGGCGCTCCCCGCGTACTCGTGCGCATGTGCCGCAGATTCAACCAGGTCCCCGGTCAGCGCAGCAGGGAGACCGGGCGGGCCGAGCTCGGCGGGGAGGGGTGGAGCGGCGGGAGCGGGGTCGCGACGGCGGTCAGGAGGGTCGGAACGGCGGCGGGCGTGGGCACCCGGTCGCGGATGGACGCGGCGGGCACGGGCAGGCGCTCGCGGACGGAGGCGTCGGCCACGGACACGCCGGGGCCGGGCCGGGAGGCGGGCGCGGGGGATTCCCCGCGCGCGTTCGGCTCGACGGTCTCCAGCGGCAGGGAACCGCCCAGCGCGAGCGCGGCCAGCGATACGGCTCCGGCCGCGACGAAGGCGAAGCGGCGGCGCGGCCGGCCGACCTCGTGGATCCGGAAGCCCTCCTGCCGCGGGCGGCCGGACGGCAGGCCGTAGGCGAACGAGGCGAAGGGATCGGCGCCGACGGGACCCTGCTGCCCCCGCGGTCCTGCGGGACCCGCGGGACCCGCAGGTCCGTCGGGGCCGCCCCCCGGCAGCCCCTGCAACCGTGCCAGCAGCCCCTCGGACAGGGGCGGTGGCGCGCTCTCCACGAACATGGTCTTCAGGCGGCGCTGGGCATCGGCCTCGGCCTTGCACTTGGCGCAGGTGGCCAGGTGGGCCAGGACCCGCTCGCGCGCGTCGTGATCGAGCTCGCCGTCGACGAGGGCGGCGAGACGGTCGCCCAGGTGCTGTTCGGCTGGGGACGGACTGACTCCGCTCACTCGGCTCCGCCCTCTCCCCCGGCGCCCGGCGCGCCCACCGCCACCCCGGCCAGCGCGCGCTGCTCCGCACGGGCCTCGGGGGACCGGTGCTTGAGCGCCTTGCGCAGGTGCGAACGGCCCCGGTGGATACGGCTGCGCACGGTGCCGAGCTTCACGCCGAGCGTGGCGGCGATCTCCTCGTACGACAGGCCCTCGATGTCGCACAGCACGACGGCCGCGCGGAACTCGGGGGCCAGGGTGTCCAGCGCCTGCTGCACGTCCGCGTCGAAGTGCGTGTCGTGCAGCACCTGCTGCGGGGACGGCTCACGGCTCGGCAGCCGCTCGGCCGCGTCGTCGCCGAGCGCGTCGAAGCGGATGCGCTGCTTGCGGCGGACCATGTCCAGGAACAGGTTCGTGGTGATGCGGTGGAGCCAGCCCTCGAAGGTGCCGGGCGTGTAGGTGGACAGCGAGCGGAAGACGCGGACGAAGACCTCCTGGGTCAGGTCCTCGGCATCGTGCTGGTTACCCGTCAGACGGTAGGCAAGGCGGTAGACCCGCGCGCTGTGCGTGCTGACGATCTCCTCCCATGAGGGAGGGGTCCACGCCTGCGAGCCCGCATCGGCGGCAAAGGTCGCGGTGGTTGCGGTGTCGGCGGTGTGGAAGCGGTCAGCAATGTAGGTCACGGATTTCGGCTCACCCGCCGACCAGAAGAGGCGTCTCAACACGCCTCCACGATCCACAGGCGCAGCCGCACCTCCCCTGTCGGCTCTGGTGGTGTCCAGTGGAGTCCCTACCATAGCCACCCCCTCCGTCAGCTCCGGATAAGCGTTTTTGCAGTAACTTTGCATGGATCCGGGGCCCCGGAAGGGCCCTCGCCGTCGATCTGCCCGGCGCCGTCCCTTCTGATCCCCTGTCCACCCTTCACAACGCCCGGTCCCATCTGCGGGTTCCCGACGTCAACGGATACAGTCACCGTTGCGCCAACTATGGGGACAGGAGAGGGTCATTACCGGCAACCGGCAGACGAGCTGGGCGTTCGCCGACGCGTTTGTCGCCGAGGACGACGCTCTGCGATGGGCCCGCGACCGGTCCAGGGAAGCGGGCCTGCGCTCCGTCTCCCCCGGCACCGGGGCCGCGCTGCGCCTGCTGGCCGCCACCGCGGACGCCAAGGCGGTCGCCGAGATCGGCACCGGAACGGGCGTTTCCGGCATCCACCTGCTCCACGGGATGCGCCCCGACGGGGTCCTGACCACGGTCGATCCCGAGGCCGACCGGCAGGCGTTCGCCCGCCAGGCCTTCCGCGCCGCCGGCTTCGCGGGCAACCGCGCCCGGTTCATCCCCGGCCGCGCGCTCGACGTGCTGCCGCGCCTCGCCGACGGCGGGTACGACCTCGTCTTCTGCGACGGGGACCCCTCCGAGTCCCTCGACTACCTCGCCGAATCGTTGCGCCTGCTGCGGCCGGGCGGACTCGTGTGCTTCGAAGGGGTCTTCTCCGACGGCCGTACGGTCGACTCCTCGGCCCAGCCGGTGGAGGTGCTCCGCGTCCGCGAGCTGCTGCGCAGCGTCCGGGAGAGCCCGGCCCTGGAGGCGGCCCTGCTTCCGGTGGGCGACGGGCTGTTGTGCGCCGTGCGGCGCTGAGGCCACCGGGGCGGCGCGCAGGGGCCGGGGCCGGAGCCGGGGGCGGCCCGGATCCGGACACAACGCTGCCCCGGCCGCTCGTCACGGTCGGGGCAGCGCAGAGAATGCAGACTGCGTAATGCAGATGGTGCCGACGCTGTTAGCCGACGACCTTCTTCAGGGCGTCACCCAGGGCGTCCGCCTCGTCGGGGGTCAGCTCGACGACAAGCCGACCGCCGCCCTCGAGCGGTACGCGCATGACGATGCCCCGCCCCTCCTTGGTGACCTCGAGCGGGCCGTCGCCCGTCCGCGGCTTCATGGCCGCCATGCTCGTTCCCCTTCCTGAAACCAGCTCATCGTCAGCCGACGGCCCCATTCAGGCGCCTGGAACCCGGCATCGAACACATTGCTTCCCGGCCATTATCCCGCATGTCAGGACCCGATGACCAACATCGGCAGGGAACGCTTGGGCAACGCGCTCGGCCAAAACCACTCATTTCGGGGACCCGCCTGCGATACTTCGCCGCCGCACCCGGAGAACGCCATCCGCTTTCTTTGACGCACATCACATGTGCGCCCGTCCCCCGGTCCGCCATGCTGGCCTCTGCACCGGCCGGTACCGGCCGGTAGCCATTCCGCGACGAAGGGGGACCTCCCTGCCATGGCCGACAGCGTGCTCTACGAAGTGACCGACGGACTCGCGACCGTCACGATCAACCGCCCCGACGCGATGAACGCCATGAACACCGAGGCCAAGGTCGCCCTGCGCGACGCGGTCCAGGCGGCGGCAGCGGACCCGGCGGTCCGGGCCGTCCTGCTCACCGCCGCCGGAAGCCGGGCCTTCTGCGTGGGCCAGGACCTCAAGGAGCACATCGGGAACCTGGCGGCCGACCGCGAGAGCGGCTCCTCGCTCACGATGAGCACCGTCTCCGAGCACTACAACCCGATCGTGCGGGCGCTCACCGAGATGCCCAAGCCGGTGGTGGCCGGGGTGAACGGCGTCGCGGCTGGGGCCGGCTTCGGATTCGCGCTCGCGGCGGACTTCCGGGTCGTCGCCGACACCGCCTCCTTCAACACCTCGTTCGCCGGGGTGGCGCTGACCGCGGACTCCGGGGTCTCGTGGACCCTCCCCCGCCTGATCGGCGCCTCCCGCGCCTCCGACCTGCTGCTCTTCCCGCGTTCGATCAAGGCCCAGGAGGCCTACGAGCTCGGCATCGCGAACCGCCTGGTCCCCGCGGACTCCCTGCACGCCGAGGCCGAGGCCGTGGCCCGCGCCCTGGCCTCCGGCCCCACGGTCGCCTACGCCGCGCTGAAGGAGTCCCTGGCCTACGGGTCCTCCCACTCCCTCGCGGAGGCCCTGGAGCACGAGGACGTCGTACAGACCCGCGCCGGCGCCTCCGAGGACCACTCCATCGCCGTCCAGGCCTTCCTCGCGAAGCAGCCGCCGAAGTACCTGGGCCGCTAGCGCCACCGCCGGTGCGGCCGGGGCGGGCGGTGCCCGTACCCCCGGCCGCGCCGGCTCAGGCGCGGTCGCGCGCCACGCAGCCGACCAGGTGGTCGTTGACCAGTCCGCAGGCCTGCATCAGGGCGTAGGCCGTGGTGGGGCCGACGAAGCGGATGCCCGCCTTCTTCAGCGCCTTGGCCAGGGCGGTGGACTCCGGGGTGATCGCCGGGATCTCGGTGATCGCCCGGGGCGCCGGTCCCGGCTTCTGCGGGGCGTGCGACCAGATCAGCTCGTCCAGCTCGCCCGGCTTCCACCCGGCCAGGACCTTCGCGTTGGCCAGGGTCGCCTCGATCTTGGCCCGGTTGCGGATGATCCCCTCGTCGGCGAGGAGCCGCTGCGCGTCCCGCTCGTCGAAGGCGGCGACCTTCGCGATCCCGAAGTCCGAGAAGGCCTTACGGAATCCCTCCCGCCGGCGCAGGATCGTCAGCCAGGACAGCCCCGACTGGAAGGCCTCCAGGCACAGCCGCTCGTACAGGGCGTCGTCACCGTGGACCGGACGGCCCCACTCCGTGTCGTGGTAGACGACGTAGTCCTCCGTGGACAGCGCCCAGGGGCAGCGCGCCCGCCCGTCCGTCCCCGTGACCGTGCCGCTCATCGCTCACCGTGCTTGGTCAGGTCGACGTGGGCGTCGGCCGGGACGGCATCGGCCACCGCCCCGGCGGCGGTCAGCTGCGCGATGCGCGCGTCGCGCTCGGCCAGCTCCGCCGCCAGCCGCTCCAGTACGTCGTCCACCTCGGCCATCCGGTAGCCGCGCGGTGCGACCGGCAGCCGCAGGGCGTCGATGTCCGCGCGCGTGACGGGGCGGGTCTCCGGCAGCCCGTCGGCCACCCGGTCGGGTGCCGCTTCCGGCAGGACGGCCTCCGAGCCTCCCCCGATCACCGCAAGGGTGACCGCAGCCACGACCACGACCAGCGCGATCATCAAGAAGAAGAACACGATCAACTCCCCACGAGAGACTCAGGCCTCCAGGTTAAGGTCGCAGACGAGGCGCAAGGGCCGCCGAAGGAGGAAAGAGCAGGATGCTGCGACTGGGCAGGCGCGAGTTCGACACCCACGAGCCGGTGATCATGGCCATCGTGAACCGTACTCCGGACTCCTTCTACGACCAGGGCGCGACGTTCCGCGACGAGCCGGCGCTGGACCGCGTCGAGCAGGCGGTCGCCGAGGGCGCCGCGATCATCGACATCGGCGGGGTCAAGGCGGGCCCGGGCGAGCACGTGGACGCGGCCGAGGAGGCGCGGCGCACGGTCGGCTTCGTGGCCGAGGTGCGGCGCCGCCACCCCGACGTGGTGATCAGCGTGGACACCTGGCGGCACGAGGTCGGCGAGGCCGTGTGCGAAGCGGGGGCCGATGTCCTCAACGACGCGTGGGGCGGGGTGGACCCGAAGCTGGCCGAGGTGGCCGCCCGCCACGGGGTGGGCCTGGTGTGCACCCACGCGGGCGGAGTGGAGCCCCGTACGCGCCCGCACCGGATCGCGTACGACGACGTCATGGCCGACATCCTGGACGTGACGGTCGGCCTCGCGGAACGGGCCGCGGCCCTCGGCGTCCGCCGCGACGCGATCATGATCGACCCGGGCCACGACTTCGGCAAGAACACCCGCCACTCGCTGGAGGCCACGCGCCGCCTCGACGAGATGACGGCGACGGGCTGGCCGGTCCTGGTCTCGCTGTCCAACAAGGACTTCGTCGGCGAGACCCTCGACAAGCCGGTCAAGGAGCGGCTGCTGGGCACCCTCGCCACGACGGCGGTCTCGGCCTGGCTGGGCGCGCAGGTCTACCGCGTCCACGAGGTCGCGGAGACCCGCCAGATCCTCGACATGGTCCGCTCGATCCAAGGGCTGCGGCCCCCGGCGGTCGCCCGCCGAGGGCTGGCCTGAGCCCGGACCAGGCCCCGACGGTCGGAGGCCGGCGCAGCCGCCCGAAGCCAGGTGAGGCGCCGAACCTCGCGAGGGCGGCGTCAAGAAGGGGAGGCCGGGCGGCCTGACGGCGGTCGCCCGGCGCGGACCGGTTACTTCCCGACTTCCTTGGTCACCAGTGCGATGGCCTCGTCCACGTCGTCCGTGACGTGGAAGAGGTAGAGGTCGTTCTCCGAGGCCTTGCCCTGGGCGATCACCGTGTTGCGCAGCCAGTCGACCAGGCCGCTCCAGTACTCCGTGCCGAACAGCACGATCGGGAAGCGGGTGATCTTCTGGGTCTGGACCAGGGTCAGCGCCTCGAACAGCTCGTCCAGCGTGCCCAGGCCCCCGGGCAGGACCACGAAGCCCTGGCTGTACTTCACGAACATCGTCTTGCGGACGAAGAAGTACCGGAAGTTCAGCCCGAGGTCGACGTGCTGGTTGAGCCCCTGCTCGAAGGGCAGCTCGATGCCGAGGCCGACCGAGATGCCGTTGGCCTCGCGGGCGCCCTTGTTGGCGGCCTCCATCGCGCCGGGCCCGCCGCCCGTGATCACCGCGAAGCCGGCGTCGACGAGCGCGCTGCCGATCCGTACGCCCGCCTCGTACTCGGGCGTGCCCGCGGGGGTCCTGGCGGACCCGAAGACGCTGATGGCGGGCGGCAGCTCGGCGAGCGTCCCGAAGCCCTCGATGAACTCCGACTGGATGCGCAGGACCCGCCAGGGATCGGTGTGCACCCACTCGGAGGGCCCCGCCGAATCCAGCAGCCGCTGGTCCGTCGTACTGCCCGCCTTGATCTGGCTCCGCCTCCTCAGCACCGGCCCGAGCTGCTGCTCCTCGGGCCGACGACGAGCTGCCCCGTCAGGATTGGGGTGGTTGCCCATGGTGTGCTCCCTCCTGCTGATCGTTGGATCAGGGTAGGCGCACGAAGGTGACGGGAAGGGGAATTTACGAGGTCAGCCAGGCACGGAGTCGTTCCTCGCAGTGGAGGATGGCCTTGGTCTCGACGCGTTCGTCGACCTTGTGGGCGAGCAGGGCGTCGCCCGGCCCGTAGTTCACCGCCGGGACGCCCAGGGCGCTGAACCGGGAGACGTCCGTCCAGCCGAACTTGGGCATGGCGCGGCCGCCGACCGCCTCCATGAAGGCCGCGGCCGCCGGGTGGGACAGGCCGGGGAGGGCGCCGCCGGAGGAGTCGTCGACCACGAACTCGGCGATGTCGCAGTCCGCGAAGACCTCCCGGACGTGGGCGATGGCCTCGGCCTCGCTGCGGTCCGGGGCGTAGCGGAAGTTGACCGTCACCGTGCACGCGTCGGGGATGACGTTGTTGGCGACGCCGCCCTCGATGCGGACCGCGTTGAGGCCCTCGTGGTACTCCAGGCCGTCGATGACCGGCTTGCGGGGCTCGTAGGCGGCGAGCTTCGCCAGGATCGGGCTCGCGCCGTGGATGGCGTTGGAGCCCATCCAGCTGCGGGCGGAGTGGGCGCGCTCGCCCTTCGTGCGGAGCAGGACGCGCAGGGTGCCCTGGCAGCCGCCCTCGACCTCGGCGTTGGAGGGCTCCAGGAGCACCGCGAAGTCGCCGGTCAGCCAGTCGGGGTGGGCTTCGGCGACCTTGCCGAGGCCGTTGAGGTCGGCGGCGACCTCCTCCTGGTCGTAGAAGACGAAGGTGAGGTCCCGGTTCGGCTCGGGAACGGTCGCCGCGATGCGCAGCTGCACGGCGACACCGGACTTCATGTCGGTCGTGCCGCAGCCCCACAGGACGTCGTTCTCGTCGAGGCGGGAGGGGACGTTGTCCGCGATCGGCACGGTGTCCAGGTGGCCGGCGAGGACGACGCGCTCGGCCCGGCCGAGGTTCGTGCGGGCGACGACGTTGTTGCCGTAGCGGTCCACGGTGAGGTGGGGCAGGGCACGCAGCGCACTTTCCACGAGGTCGGCGAGCACCTTCTCGTCGCCGCTCACGGAGGGGATGTCGACGAGCCGGGCGGTCAGCTCGGCGGCGTCCAGGGTGAGGTCCAGCTCGGATTCGGGCATGAACCGACCCTAACGCCCCGGGCTGGGGCGCAGCCTCGAGCGTCCGGCCGGTGGACGCGTCATATGCCTCAAGTACGGTGGGCCGCGTGTCCGAGACCCGTGATCCACGCCCCCGTCGCCGCAGGCCGTTCCGTATGGCGGTCGGTCTGCTCGTCCTGATCGCGGTGATCGGTTATTTCGCCGTGCAGCGGTACTCCAACGGCGGGGCGGGCGCCCCGTACTGCACCGCCACGGCGACCGCGGCCGGCGCGGGCGCGGGCTCCGACGGCTCGGTGCAGAAGTACGAGATGACCCCGGAACAGGCAGCGAACGCGGCGACGATAGCCGCCGTCGGCATCTCCAAGGGGCTGCCGGACCGGGCGGTGACCATCGCACTGGCGACGGCGATGCAGGAGTCGGCGCTGCGCAACCTCGACCACGGCGACCGGGACTCGCTGGGCCTGTTCCAGCAGCGGCCCTCGCAGGGCTGGGGGACGGCCGAGCAGATCATGGATCCGGTGTACTCGGCGGGGATCTTCTACGAGCACCTCGCCGACGTGCCGGGGTATTCGCGGCTGCCGCTGACGGTGGCCGCGCAGAAGGTGCAGCGCAGCGGCTTCCCGCAGGCGTACGCGAAGCACGAGACGGACGCGACGGTGCTGACGGCGGCCTTCGGCGAGGTCGGTACGCGGGCCACGCTGTCCTGCTCCGGGCCGGCCCCGCGGGCGGGCGATCCGGACAAGGTGCGGGCGGAGCTGGCCCGCGCCTTCGGCAAGGACGCGCTGACCGGCAGCCAGGACGGGGCGGCGACCGGCCGCAAGGGCGCGGACCGGCCGGCGGAGGCCGAGATCAACGTGCAGCTGAAGCGGGAGGGCGGCCCGGGTGAGGCGCGGCGCGGCCGGGCGATGGCGCACTGGGCGGTGGCCCGGTCGCAGGAGCTGGGCATCGCGCGGGTCTCGTACGACGGTTCCACCTGGATCGGCGGCAACGGGCGGGGCCAGTGGCAGGTCAAGGGCGGCAACGGCGCCAAGGGCGGCGGCGGGGACCCGCACGATTCGGAGCCGGGCGAGGTGCGGATCTTCATCGCCCGCTAGCGCGTACGAGAGGTCACTCCTGCGGGGGTGGTCTCGGCGGCGGGCCGGAGGGTCCCGGGCGGGACAGAAGGCCTGGTGGGCGCGCATCCAATGCGCTTGTCGCGGAAGCCGATTAAAAGATGCGTTACCCATCCTTTACCCACCGGCTCCGCAACTCCACCCGCCCCACGAGCGGTTGTACACGGCGTACTCAGCCGCTACCGCTTAGGAGCATCATGTCCCTCCCCCTGACCCGTCGGATCGCCCGTGCCGCGCTGCTGCTCGCAGCCGGGACAGCGCCCGTGGTCGGTGCGGCCGGCGCGGCCAGCGCCGCGGACGCCCCCGACGTCGCGGCTGCCACGGCCGCGACGGCCGCGGACACCGCGAGCAGCACCGTCGAGTCCGTTCCGGCGGCCGCCCCGGCCGCCGACGTGGCCGGCAAGGCGACCGGACTGCTGGGCGGCCTGCCCGCCACGCAGGACCTGCCGGTGAACGAGCTGCCGGTGAGCGAGCTGCCGGTGGCCGGTGGCGGCCTGCCCGGCGGCGGTCTTCCCGGCGGTCTCCCCGGTGGACTGACCGGCGGCGTTCCGGGTGGCCTGCTCGGCTGATCACCGCGGGCCGTGAGGCCGTGGAGACCCCGAAGGGGCCGGGAGCGCGAACTCCCGGCCCCTTCGGGCTGTTCGGACGGGGTCAGCCGAGGCGCTTGACGGCGGCCTCGACCCGCTCGTCGGTGGCGGTGAAGGCCACGCGCACGAACCGTGCGCCCGCCTCGCCGTAGAAGTCGCCCGGCGCGACCAGGATGCCCAGCCCCGCGAGGTAGGCGACCGTGTCCCAGCAGGGCTCGTCCCGGGTCACCCACAGGTAGAGGCTCGCCTCGCTGTGCTCGACCCGGAAGCCGTGCGCCTCCAGGGCGGTGCGCAGCGCCGTGCGGCGGGCGGCGTAGCGGGCGCGCTGCTCCTCGACGTGCGCGTCGTCGCCGAGCGCCGCGACCGTGGCGGCCTGCACGGGGGCGGGGGTCATCATGCCGCCGTGCTTGCGGATCTCCAGCAGCTCGCCGAGCACGTCCGCGTCACCGGCGATGAAGGCCGCCCGGTAGCCGGCCAGGTTGGAGCGCTTGGAGAGGGAGTGGACGGCGACGATGCCCTCGTAGGAGCCGCCGCAGACGTCGTCGTGGAGGACGGAGACGGGCTCGGCCTCCCAGCCGAGCTCCAGGTAGCACTCGTCGCTGAAGAGCAGGATGCCGTGCTCGCGCGCCCAGGCCACGATCCGGATCAGGTCCTCCTTGGGGATGACCTTGCCGGTGGGGTTGGAGGGGGAGTTGAGCCACAGCAGCTTCACGCCGGCCGGGTCGAGCTCCGTAGGGTCGTCGTAGACGACGGCCTCGGCGCCGCACAGCCGCGCGCCGACCTCGTACGTCGGGTAGGCGAGTCGGGGGTAGGCGACCTTGTCGCCGGCGCCCAGGCCCAGCTGGGTCGGCAGCCAGGCCACCAGCTCCTTGGAGCCGACGACCGGCAGGACGTTGCGGTGCCCGGCGGCGCTCGCGCCGAGGCGGCCGCGCAGCCAGCCCGTGATCGCGTCGCGCAGGGCGGGCGTGCCCCACACCGTCGGGTAGCCCGGGGAGTCGGCGGCCCCGACCAGGGCGCGCTGGATCAGCTGCGGCACCGGGTCCACGGGCGTGCCGACCGACAGGTCGACGATGCCGTCCGCGTGCGCCGCCGCCGTCTTCTTGTACGGCTCCAGCTTGTCCCAGGGGAAGGCGGGAAGACGGTCGGATACTGCGGCCACGGTGGTCTCTGCTCTCTCTGGGTACTGGCTGGTAGCAGGTCGGAAAACGCCTCGGTCCCGTGCGGCGGGAAGGCCGTACGGGACCGAGGGGCGCGTCTGCCTGAAAGGTCAGTGCTCGCCGTTGATACCGGCGGGCAGCGCAGCGATGAAGGGGTGGTCGCGCTCGATCAGGCCGAGCTTGGAAGCACCACCGGGCGAACCGAGCTCGTCGAAGAACTCGACGTTCGCCTTGTAGTAGTCCTTCCACTCTTCCGGAGTGTCGTCCTCGTAGAAGATGGCCTCGACCGGGCAGACCGGCTCACACGCACCACAGTCGACGCACTCGTCCGGGTGGATGTACAAGGACCGCTGGCCCTCGTAGATGCAGTCGACGGGGCACTCTTCGATGCATGCCTTGTCCTTGACGTCGACACAAGGCTCCGCGATGACGTAGGTCACGCTCTCGTTCCTCCTCGGTAGGGCTTTCCATATCGCGCGGGAGCGCGGCGTCGTCGATGCCCGCACCTAGTATCTCCGTTCCCGGGCACGATCCGAACAGGAGGGGCGGACAGAGCTGTGGAAATCACTGCCGGTGGGCTGCTGGAGGTCCGTATTACCCCAGCTGACGTGGGTAAGCGAGTCTCCGTACGACAGGTGCAGCAGGGGGTGAGCGGGTCGCCCTCCTTCACGGACACCGTAGGGGTTCTCACATCCTGGACCGAGGGTGTGCTGCTGATCACACAAAAGAATGGCAAGTCCGTCCGCATCGCGGAATCCGCGCTGGTAGCGGGCAAGGTCGTGCCCCCGGCGCCGGCCCGGCGGCGGGGTCCCGCGGCCTCCTTCGAGGAGCTGGCACGGGTCGCGGCGCGGTCGTGGCAGCCGCTGGAGAGCGAGCGGCTGGGCGAGTGGACGCTGCGGGCGGCCGCCGGATTCACCCGGCGGGCCAATTCGGTGCTGCCGCTCGGCGACCCGGGGATACCGCTGGACGATGCACTCGCGCGAGTGACCTCCTGGTACGCGGAACGAGGCCTTCCGGCGTACGTGCAGGCGGCGACGGGCGCGGTCGGCACGCAGGAACTGCTGATCGCGGAGCTGGAGCGGCGCGGCTGGGCGGCCGAGGTGTCGGCGGAGGTACGGATCGGGGCGCTGGCGCCGGTCGGCGACGTGGACGCGCCGGAGGCCGGGGCCGTACGTCTGACCCGTACCCCGGACGAGGACTGGCTCGGGCGCTACGGCAAGGTCACCGACCCGGATCTGGCCCGGCGGATGCTGGTGGCCGGGCCGTCGGTGTGGTTCGCGTCGCTGGCCGGCGGCAGGGCCATCGGGCGGTGCGTGGTGGACGGCCGGTGGGCCGGCTTCGCGGCGGTGACGGTGGATCCCGGCCGCCGGCGGGAGGGGCTGGCGACGGCGGTGATGGCGGCGCTGGCGCGGCGGGCGCTGGAGGAGGGCGCGTCGGCGGCGTGGCTCCAGGTCGAGACGGACAACGAGGGTGCGCGGGGCCTGTACGACGGGCTGGGATTCGCGACGCACCACTCCTACCACCACTACCGGGCGGCGCGGTGAGCCCGTCCTCGCGGGAGCGGTTCGCGGCCGAGGCCCGTTCGGAACGGCCGGACCTGTCGCTGCTGTGCCTGCTGCTGGCGGCGGAGGCGGATCCGGAGCTGGACGAGCGGGTGCTGGACTGGGCGCAGATCGAGCTGGACCGACTCGCCGGGATGCTGCCGTACGGGCTGCGGGGCGGGCGGGCGTGGGCCTCGGCGGTGACGGAACTGCTGGGCCGGAAGCTCGGCTTCCACGGCACCCCGGCGGACTACGACCGGCTGTCCTCGTCGCTGCTGCACGAGGTGCTGCGGCGGCGGCGCGGCCTGCCCATCCTGCTGTCCGTCGTCTGGCTGGAGGTCGCGCGGCGGGCGGGGGCGCCGGTGTACGGGCTGGGGCTGCCGGGGCACTTCGTGGTGGGCTTCGGGGATCCGGAGGAGGGCGTGGTGGTCGACCCGTTCGCCGGGGGCGCGTCCCTGGGGGCGGGCCCGGCGGAGCTGGCGGCGGCGCCGCGCACCCCGGCCCGGACCCTGGACATCGTGCTGCGGATCCTGAACAACATCCGCGCCTGGGCCTCCTCCCGCCCGGAGCAGTCGGGGGTGGCGCTGTGGGCGCTGGACCTGTCGCTGCTGCTGCCGTCGCATCCGGCGGTGCTCAGGTATGAGCGGGCGCGGCTCCTCGTCGAGCGGGGCTCCTTCCAGGAGGGGGCGGCGGAACTCGACGCGTACGCGGCCGTCGTGGCCGCGGTCGACCCGGCGGCGGGCACCCGCATCCACGCGGAGGCCTCCGCGGCCCGCGCCCTCCTGAACTGACCCCGCTCCTCAAACGCCGGAGGGGCTGGATCCGCCGGCGCGGCGCCACTGCCGGGCTCCGGCGAGGCTGGATTCGGCCCGCCTGAGCGCGCCAGTGCGGCTCAACGATCCGGGGCTCCGCCCCGCACCCCGCTCCTCAAACGCCGGAGGGGCTAGATGTGGCCGCCTGAGCGCGCCAGTGCGGCTCAAGGATCCGGGGCTCCGCCCCGCACCCCGCTCCTCAACCGCCGGAGGGGCTGGATTTGGCCGGCCTCAGCCGTCAAG
>NZ_JBHUSC010000056.1:0-41527 GCF_042673805.1 Streptomyces sp. NPDC057010
GGCACGCGCAGCACGCGTGCCCGGCCTGCGGGAGCTCCGTCGACACGGTGGTCAGGCGGCGCAAATCCCTGGGGATCTTCATTCCGGAGTGGGTTGCCGGGCCTTGCCGCAACCCGCAGTGTCCGGCGTACGTCCCCCCGGATGCCTAGCCCTTCGTCCCCATCCCGGAGGCGACGAGGCCGTTGGCCCACAGCTGGTTGACGCGCGCCCGCTCGGTGGAGTTCGGGGTGGCGTTCTGGCACGAGGTGCCCGGGCCGCCGCCCGACATCAGCTCGCTGCACGGGCCCGAGTAGTGGTCCGGCAGCCCGAGCACGTGGCCCGTCTCGTGCGCCGTCACCCGGGTGGAGTTGTACTGCTGGTTCTGCCGGTAGTCGAGGAAGATGTAGCCTCGGCCGTGGCCGTCCGTGCTCGCGTACGAACCGCGCGAGTCGTTGCCCTCGCGGTACGAGAAGTTCCCGCCGGAGGACACCTCCTGCAGCTTGACGTTGGTCACCGAGCTGTTCCAGATCTGCGTGGAACGGGCTATCTGGGTGCGGAAGCTCGGCGCGCTGCGGGTGTTGTAGGTGACGGTCACGGCCTGGATGCCCGGGTTCGCGGCGCGCTGCTCGGCGACCGAACGCTGCACGGCCTCGAAGAAGGCCTGGTTCGCGGCCTGGTTCTCCTGCGAGTTCTCGTACGCCGCGTAGCTCGCGGGAGTGCCGGCCGGGGCGGTGGCGGCGCTGGCGGTGGGGACGACGCCGCCGAGGGCGGCGGCCAGGCCGAGGCCGAGCGTGGTGGCCAGAACGGCCTTACGGGAGTGGCGCATGTGGGGGAGCTCCTACTCGTCCGGTGCGGTGGGGGGTGGTGGTTCGGTACCGGAGTCTGAGGGAGCGGAAGCGCCCGGCGGATGATGTCACTGGCCGATAGCGCGGTCCTATCGGGAAGATTTCGACACGCCAACCGGTGTGAGAATGGCGGGATTCAGGGGGCTATCGGTGGCTGGTGCGGTCAGCCGGGCCCGGCCTACCCTCAGGGCATGGAGCTTGAGGTCAGGCACCTGCGCGCCCTGTGCGCCATCGCCGACGCCGGGAGCCTGCACAAGGCGGCCCGGCAACTCGGCGTGAGCCAGCCCTCGTTGACCACTCAGCTGCGCCGGATCGAACGGGCCCTGGACGGCGAGCTGTTCCTCCGTGAACGGACCGGCTGCCGGCCCACCCCCTTCGGTCGCACCGTACTGGGCCGGGCCCGGCCGCTGCTCGCCGACATGGCCGCGCTGGTGGCGGAGGCGCGGGCCCTGGCCAACGGGCCGCGGCTGAGAATCGGCTCCACGGCCAGCCGGGCGCTGCCCGGGTGGCTGCGGCGGCTGCACCGGCGGCTGCCGGACACCGAGACCTCGCTGGTGGTGGACGTCTCCGCCAACGCGCTGCTGAGGATGGTGGACGCGGGCCAGCTCGACGTGGCGTTCGTCCACGAGGTGGAGGGCAGCCCGCTGCGCGTTCCCGCAGGGCTGCAGCTGCACGTTTTGATGGAGCGGGAGCCGCAGTTCGTGTCGATGTCCCGGGACCATCCGGCCGCGGGCCAGGCCGTCGTCTCCTTACGGGACCTGGCCGCCGACCGGTGGATGGTGGACCCCTCGGTCGACGGCGAATGGGACGGCCTGCGACGGGTCTTCGCCGGGGCCGGGCTGGACCCGCCGGTGCTGCACGCCGACTACCACACGGCGACCTCGCTGATCGTCTCCGGTGAGGCGGTCGCCCCCTGCCAGCCGACGTCCGGGCCGCGGGACGACATGGCGATCCGGCCGCTGTCGGGCGACCCGCTGGCCGTACGCCTGCTGCTGGCGACCCGGCCGGGCGCCCACGCGGAGGTCTACGCGGACCTGCGCGCCGCCTATCGCGAGGCGGCCCTGCGCACCCCGTCGTACCGCGCCTGGCTCCACCACCACGCCAGCCCTCTGCTGGCCGCCTGATCCTTCCCGCCCCAAGCGCCGGCCGGGCTGTCCCGCAGCCCGCCGGCGCTTCTCGGGCATGCCCGCACGCAGCACGCGCTTGACTTCACCCGACCGCGATATATCGTGTTACTCAGAAGACGCGATATGTTGCGTGCGTCCTCGACCCGGCCCGTCCGTGAACGCACGAGGAGGATCAGCCCCATGGCAGAGCAGTCGTCACCGTCGACGTGGCACATCCCCGGCCCGCAGAAGCTCACCTTCGAGGAGCCGGTGACCGAGCTCCGCGTCCGCCTCGTCGGCGGCACGGTCAACGTCGTCGCCGCCGAGGAGGGCCCGGCCCGCCTGGAGGTGACCGAGGTCGACGGACCGCCGCTGTACGTGGTGCAGGAGGGCGGCGCCCTCACCGTCTCCTACGAGGACGTGCCGTGGAACGGCGCCCAGGGCTTCAAGAAGTGGTGGGAGGCCAAGCCGTGGAAGGCCTGGTCCGGAGCCTCCGCCTCCGGCCGCAAGGCCTGGGAGCGCAGCGCCGCCGTCACCCTCACCGTCCCCGCCGCCACCCGGGTCCAGGTGGCCGCGGTCGACGCCGCGTCCTTCGTGTCCGGCATCTCCGGCGGCACCGACGTCAACGGGGTCTCCGGCGACGCGACGCTGGTCGGCCTGTCCGGCCGGGTCAAGGCGCACACCGTCTCCGGCAGCGTCGAGGCCCAGTCCGTCACCGGCGACCTCGGCTTCCACTCGGTGTCCGGGGCCCTGACCGTGGTCGACGGCGCGGGCGTGAGCGTACGGGCCGACTCGGTCAGCGGCGACATGCTCATCGACCTGGACCTCGACCCGGCCGCCCCGCGGCCCGTGGACATCGCGCTGAACTCCGTCTCCGGCCAGGTCGCCATCCGGCTCCCGCACCCCGCCGACGCCCGCGTGGAGGCCAACACCGCCACCGGCGGCGTCTCCAACGCCTTCGAGGACCTGCGGGTCTCCGGCCAGATGGGCTCCAAGCGGATCACCGGAACCCTCGGCTCCGGCACGGGCACCCTGCGGGCCACCACGGTCTCCGGCTCGATCGCGCTGCTGCGCCGCCCGCAGGCCGACGCCGACGCGCCCGCCGACGGGCCCGACGCCCCTGCCGCCACCCCCCTCGTGCTCGACAAGAAGGTGCTCTGACATGCCGCCCGTCTTCGCCCACGGCCGCCTCCGCCTCTACCTGCTGAAGCTGCTGGACGAGGCGCCCCGCCACGGGTACGAGGTGATCCGCCTGCTGGAGGAGCGCTTCCAGGGCCTCTACGCGCCCTCCGCGGGCACGGTGTACCCGCGTCTGGCCAAGCTGGAGGCCGAGGGGCTGGTCACGCACGCCACCGAGGGCGGGCGCAAGGTGTACTCGATCACCGAGGCCGGCCGGGCCGAACTCGCCGACCGCAGCGGTGAACTCGCCGACCTGGAGCTGGAGATCCGCGACTCGGTGAGCGAGCTCGCCGCCGAGATCCGCGACGACGTCCGGGGCGCGGCGGGTGACCTGCGGCGCGAGATGCGGGCGGCGGCCTCGGCTTCGGCGACCCGGGTGGAGGACGAGTCCTGGAAGGCGGCCAAGGAGGAGCTGCGCAAGGCCAGACAGGAGTGGAAGGAGCAGGCCCGCCGGGCGAAGGACGAGAGCCGCCGGGCCCGCGAGGAGGCCCAGCAGGCCCGTCGCCAGGCGAAGGAGGCGCAGGAGCGGGCGCGCGAGGAGGTCCAGCGGATAGCGGGGCAGCTTCAGGAGCAGTTCGCGAAGTCGGGGGGCGTGCTGAGCGGGCTCGCGGGGGCGTGGCTGGGTGGCGGCGCCCCGTCCGCGACCACGGCCGCCGCGCCGCCGCCGGCGGCGGACACCGACTGGGCCGGGGATCTCGCGCCCACCCGGGACGCGGCCCGTGACCTGGACCGGCTCCTGGACCGATTCCGTGACGACGTCCGCGACGCGGCCAGGGATCACGGGGTGTCGGCGGACCGGGTGGCCGAGGCCCGCGCGGAGCTCGCGGCTGCGGCTGCCCGGCTGGGGGCGATCCTGCGGGCCGGGCGATAGGGCGGCCGCAGCGCCGCTGCCGGGGCTCCGCCCCGGACCCCGCGCCTCAAACGCCGGCGGGGCTGGGTCTTGCCGGCCTGAGCGTCCGGGTGCGGCTTCAAGAGCGGGCTCCGCTCCCGCGCCTCAAACGCCGGCGGGGCTGGGTTTTTGCCGGCCTGAGCGCGCGGGTGCGGCTCCAAGACCGGGCTCCGCCGCTTCAGACCGTCAGGACGATCTTTCCGAAGAGGTCGCCGGACTGGAGCTTCTCGAAGCCCTCGCGGGCCCGGTCCAGTGGCAGGACCTCGTCGATGACCGGACGGACCCCGGTCGCCGCGCAGAAGGACAGCAGGTCCTCCAGCTCGTCCTTCGAGCCCATGGTCGAGCCGACCACCTTCAGCTCCAGGAAGAAGATCCGCGTCAGCTCGGCGTGCGCCGGCCGGTCCCCGCTGGTGGCGCCGGAGATGACCAGGGTGCCGCCCGGGCGCAGGGACTTCACCGAGTGCGACCAGGTGGCCGCGCCCACCGTCTCGATCACCGCGTCCACGCGCTGCGGCAGCCGCGCGCCCGGCTCGTAGGCCTCCACCGCGCCCAGCTCCACGGCCCGCTTGCGCTTGGCCTCGTCCCGGCTGGTCGCGAAGACGCGCAGGCCCGCCGCCTTGCCCAGCACGATGGCGGCGGTGGCGACCCCGCCGCCGGCACCCTGGACGAGGACGGAGTCCCCGGGGCGCACCCCGGCGTTGGTGAACAGCATCCGGTAGGCCGTCAGCCAGGCGGTGGGCAGGCAGGCGGCCTCCTCGAAGGAGAGCTCGGCGGGCTTGCGCAGGACGTTCCAGGCGGGGACGGTCACCTGCTCGGCGAAGGTCCCCTGGTAGCGCTCGGTCAGGATCGAGCGCGGCTCGTCGGGGCCCACCCCGTGGCCGCTCTGGCCGATGACGGAGTGCAGGACGACCTCGTTGCCGTCCTGGTCGATCCCGGCGGCGTCGCAGCCGAGGATCATCGGGAGTTTGTCCTCCCCGAGGCCGACCCCGCGCAGCGACCACAGGTCGTGGTGGTTGAGGGAGGCGGCCTTGACGTTCACGGTCACCCAGCCGGGCCGGGCCCCGGGCGCTGGGCGCTCGCCCAGCACAAGGCCGTTCAGCGGCTGGTCACGGTCGATTCGGGAGGCATAGGCAGCGAACATGCCGCGACGCTACCGCCGGGTAGCTCCGGGAACCACCCCCGTTCCCGTCACATCTGTTTCCGCCCCGGGAAACGCGGAGGCCCGGCCGGAGGGATCCGGCCGGGCCTCTACCCGTACAGCTCGGCGTGGCGGTCAGGCCAGGCGGGCCACACCGTCCGCCTTGGCGGCGGCGGCGACGGCCGTGGCGACGGCCTCGGCGACGCGCACGTCGAACGGCGACGGGATCACGTAGTCGGCGGTGAGCTCGTCGTCCGAGACGACACCGGCGATGGCGTCCGCGGCCGCGATCTTCATGTTCTCGGTGATCCGGGAGGCACGGACCTTGAAGGCACCCGCGAAGATGCCCGGGAACGCGAGCACGTTGTTGATCTGGTTCGGGAAGTCCGAGCGGCCCGTGGCCACGACCGCCGCGTACTTGTGCGCGACGTCCGGGTGGACCTCCGGGTTCGGGTTGGCCATGGCGAAGACGAAGGCGTCCTTGGCCATGGTGGCGACCGCTTCCTCGGCGACCGTGCCGCCGGAGACGCCGATGAAGACGTCCGCGCCCGCGAGCGCCTCCTCCAGCGTGCCGGTCTGGTTGGTCTTGTTGGTCAGACCCGCGATCTCCGCCTTGACGTCCGTCAGGTCGGTGCGGTCCGCCGAGACGACGCCCTTGCGGTCCGTCACGCAGACGTCGCCGATGCCCGCGTCCACCAGGATCTTGGCGATGGCGATGCCCGCCGCGCCCGCGCCCGCGATCACGGCGCGCAGGTCACCGAGCGTGCGCCCGGTCAGCTTCGCGGCGTTGCGCAGGGCGGCCAGCGTCACGATGGCCGTGCCGTGCTGGTCGTCGTGGAAGATCGGGATGTCCAGCGCCTCCTGGAGGCGCCGCTCGATCTCGAAGCAGCGGGGCGCGGAGATGTCCTCCAGGTTGACCCCGCCGAAGGACGGCGCGAGGCGGATGACCGTCTCGACGATCTCGTCCGTGTCCTTGGTGGCGAGCGCGATCGGAACCGCGTCGACACCGCCGAACTGCTTGAAGAGGATGGCCTTGCCCTCCATCACGGGGAGGGAGGCCTCGGGACCGATGTCACCGAGTCCGAGCACGGCCGTGCCGTCGGTGACGACGGCGACCACGTTCGACTTCCAGGTGTACTCGTTCACCAGCTCGGGCTGCTCGGCGATGGCGGTGCACACCTTCGCCACGCCCGGCGTGTACGCCAGGGACAGGTCGTCCTTGTCGTTGACCGGCACCGTGGCCTGGATGGCCATCTTGCCGCCTCGGTGCAGTGCGAACACCGCGTCCGGGTTGTTGTCCGTCGCACTGTCACTGCGAGGGTTGACGATCTCCGCTGCCACTTCTTGTGACCCCTTAGGTCCTTTGTTTCATTGAGGGTGGCCACTCCTGGTTAAGGGGTGGGCGGGCACCGCGTCCGTACTCCGCATCGACGGTTGGCCCGTCTCCGCGAAGGGGAGGTTCGTACGCGCGGGCGCGCCGCACGCGCGCCCTGAGCCCCGGATGAGGGGTGTAAGGATCTGTTCTACCCGAAGAACGCTCGCCCAGACGAGTCGATTCCTGCTCGACCATAGGCTGCTTGTCCCGGTTTTGGCCAAAAGTCCAAAGCTCTCTGTCCAATGGGCGAGACGCGCCGCAAAAACTGAGCCAGAAAGGGCTGGTCACGGTGGTTCCTGCGGTCTGGAGGGCCCTGGCCCGCAGTCCTGTTGGGTGATCCACGGTGTCCGTTATCTGATTTTGACCTGATGGGCAGCCTGAATGCGTCAGTCCGAATGGCAAGATGCCGTAATCACACAAGGTCGCGACACTCGAAGGTGCGTGCCCGACCGTTTTTCGGTGCTTTTCCACCAGCCGGAGGAACCAGCTCATGACCGCAAGCATCACCCGTCGTACGACCGCCGCCCGGTCCCGGATCGCCGCGGTCGGCGCGATCGCGGTCGCCGGCGCCCTGATCCTGACCGGCTGTGGCGACCAGACCGACGGCGCTGCGACCAAGGAGAAGACCAGCGACGCCCCGCTGTTCTCCAAGCTGCCGAAGAAGATCCAGGACGCCGGCGTCATCAAGGTCGGCACCGACGCCGCCTACGCCCCGATGGAGTTCACCGAGGGCTCCAAGATCGTCGGTGTCGACCCCGACATCGCCGCGGCGCTCGGCAAGCAGCTCGGTGTGAAGTTCCAGTTCACCTCCGGCACCTTCGACGGTCTGATCACCTCGCTGGAGACGGGCCGCCAGGACGTCGCCATGTCGTCGATGACCGACAACAAGCAGCGCCAGGAAGGCCTGGACGACAAGGGCAACAAGATCGGCAAGGGCGTCGACTTCGTCGACTACTTCTCCTCCGGCGTCTCGCTCCTGGTCAAGAAGGGCAACCCGGAGAACATCAAGTCCCTCGACGACGTGTGCGGCAAGACGGTCGCCGTCCAGCGCGGCACCACGTACGAGGACACCTTCAAGGCCCAGGCCGAGAAGTGCGGTGACAAGAAGCTCACCATCGAGGCCTTCGACACCGACGCCGAGGCCCAGACCCGCGTCAAGGCCGGCGGCGCCGTGGCCGACCTGAACGACTTCCCGGTCACCGCGTACACCGCGAAGACCTCCGGCGGCGGCAACGACTTCGAGGTCGGCGGCCAGCAGGCCGACGTCGGCCTCTTCGGCATCGCCGTCTCCAAGGACAACACCCAGCTGCGCGACGCCCTCAAGGAAGCGCTCGACGCCATCATCAAGGACGGCTCCTACGCCAAGGTCCTGGAGAAGTGGAACGTGAAGGACAGCGCCGTGCCGTCCGCCACGGTCAACGCAGGCAAGTGATCCGAGCGCTCCACTGAAGGGCAGTCATTGTGACTGACAAGATCGACAAGGGTCCGGCCGCAACTCCGCCGGCCGGACCCGGTGCCTCGGGTACCCCCTACGAGGCGATCAAGGCCATCCCCGTACGCCACTACGGCCGCTGGATCAGCGCCGTCGTCGTCGCCCTCCTCCTCGCGTGGCTCGTCTACGCCTTCTCCCAGGGCAAGATCATCTGGGGGACGGTCGGCGACAAGCTGTTCGACTCCTCCGTCATCGCCGGCCTCGGCAACACGGTGCTCATCAGCATCACGTCCATGGCCCTGGGCCTCGCGCTCGGCATCCTCTTCGCCGTGATGCGGCTCTCGAAGAACCCGGTCACCAGCTTCGTGGCCTGGCTGTACATCTGGTTCTTCCGCGGCACCCCGGTCTACGTCCAGCTGCTGGTGTGGTTCAGCCTCCCGCTGATCTTCCAGTACATCAACCTGGGCCCGATCTACAAGAACGAGACCGTCGACGTCATGACGCCGTTCATGGTCGCCCTCCTGGGCCTCGGCCTGAACGAGGGCGCCTACATGGCGGAGATCGTCCGGGCGGGCATCCAGTCCGTCGACGAGGGCCAGAGCGAGGCCTCGCACGCGCTCGGCATGACCCAGGTCCAGACGATGCGCCGGGTCGTGCTCCCGCAGGCGATGCGCGTGATCATCCCGCCGACCGGCAACGAGTTCATCAACATGCTGAAGACCTCGTCCCTGGTCTCGGCGGTGCAGTACACCGAACTCCTGCGGGCCAGCTCCAACATCGGCACCACCGCCGGCGCGGTCATCGAGATGTACTTCGTCGCATCGATCTGGTACCTGGCTCTGACCAGCGTGTTCAGCGTCGGCCAGTACTACCTGGAGCGCCGCTACGCCCGCGGCTCGCTGCGCAGCCTCCCGCCCACGCCGTTCCAGCGGTTGAAGGCCAACCTGAACATGTTCCGCCGTACGGAGGTGGCGAAGTGACCGCCCAGCCGATGGTCAAGGCAGAAGGCGTCCACAAGTCCTACGGCGCCGCCCACATCCTCCGCGGGATCGACCTGGAGGTCGCACCCCGTGAGGTCTTCTGCCTGGTCGGCCCGTCCGGCTCCGGCAAGTCGACCTTCCTGCGGTGCATCAACCACCTGGAGCGCATCAACGCCGGCCGGCTCTCGGTCGACGGCCAGCTGGTGGGCTACAAGCAGAAGGGCGACAAGCTCTACGAGCTGAAGGACAGCGAGGTCGCGGCCCAGCGCCGGGACATCGGCATGGTCTTCCAGCGCTTCAACCTCTTCCCGCACATGACGGCCATGGAGAACGTCATGGAAGCCCCCGTCATGGTCAAGGGCGAGTCCAAGGCGGTGGCGCGCGAGCGCGCCGCCCGGCTCCTGGACCGCGTCGGCCTCGGCGACAAGGGCGGGAACTACCCCACCCAGCTCTCCGGCGGCCAGCAGCAGCGCGTGGCGATCGCCCGCGCGCTCGCCATGGAGCCGAAGCTGATGCTCTTCGACGAGCCCACCTCGGCGCTCGACCCCGAGCTGGTGGGTGACGTCCTGGACGTCATGCGGGACCTCGCCGAATCGGGCATGACCATGATCGTGGTCACGCACGAGATGGGCTTCGCCCGCGAGGTCGGCGACAACCTCGTCTTCATGGACGGCGGCGTCGTCGTCGAATCCGGCCACCCGCGTGAGGTGCTGGGCAACCCCCAGCACGACCGGACGAAGGCGTTCCTCTCCAAGGTGCTGTAGCACCGCGCCGGGGACGGACGAAGGGCGGTACGGGTCTCCCGTACCGCCCTTCCCCGTTCACGTGCCTGGTTCGCGTCCCTACTTCAGGCCCAGGACCAGCGCGTCCGAGGGGGAGCGCCACACCGTACGGGCCTCCGCGAAGCCCGCGTCGAGGAGGGTGCGGGCGTGCCAGGCCTCGGAGGGGGTGTCGCCGTCGGCGTGCTCCCCGTAGATCGCGAAGCGCTCCTTCACCGGCTCGGCCAGCACGGGGTCCGCGGCGGCCAGCGCCCACCACTCGCGCCAGTCCACCTCCCCGGCGGCCTTCGCCCGGTCCATCCGGGCGTGCCGGTGCGCGTGCTCGGCGGCGCCGATGCGCGGGGTGGCCGGATCGGGCATGTGGTCCGCGTTCATCAACACCCCGCCCGGGCGCACCAGCGGCGCGAGCTGCCCGTACAGGACGGCCAGGTCCTCGCTGTGCAGCCAGTGCAGGGCCGTGGCCGTCAGCACCGCGTCGTAGGCGTCGTACGGGAGGGCCGCGCGCCACTCGGGGTCCTTGAGGTCGGCGGTCACGAAGGAGACCCGCTCGTCGCCCGCGAAGTGGCCCCGGGCGATCGCCAGCAGCGCCGGATCGAGATCGACGCCCGTACTCGTGGCGTGCGGGAACCGCTTGAGGACGCGGTCCGTAATACTTCCCGTACCGCACGCGAGGTCCAGGATCCGGGGAGCGGGGCCCACCAGTGCCTCGACCATGTCCAGCATCACCCGGAACCGCTCCTCGCGGTCGGGCATGTACCACTCCTGCTGGCGGTCCCAGCTGTCCTGCCAGGCCTGCCAGTAGGCAGCGGTTTGCGCCGTTGTCGCCGTTTCCGTCGTCCCAGCCATCCCGAACCCCTCCACACGTAATACCCTCGAAGACGTCTCAGCCGTTACCGCAGACAATAATCCGCAGCCGTAAGGACTACAAGTGGAACTGGCCCATTACTCGGACTACGCCGTGCGCCTGGTCAACACCGAGGAGCCGGCCCGCAACAAGGACTCGCTCACCTCGGTGGACGCCGTCCGCGCTCTGTTCGGCGGCAGCGAGCAGATGGCACGCCGCGTCACCGACACCGACGTCACCCGCTTCCGCAACGTCCGCGGGCGGCTGCGCGCCGTCTTCGAGGCCGCCGACAGCGGCGACGACGTCCTCGCCGTCGACATGCTGAACTCGCTCCTCATGGAGTTCCCGGTCAGCCCCCAGGTCTCCGGCCACGAGACCCTCGGCGACGACGGCCGCCCCGACTGGCACATCCACCTCGCCGAGCACCCCTCGAACGCCTCCGCCGGCTACGCCGCCATGGCCGCCATGGGCCTGGCCTTCGCCCTCACCGAGCACGGCCCCGACCGCCTCGGCCTGTGCCAGGCCGCGCCCTGCCGCAACGCCTACCTCGACACCTCCACCAACCGCTCCCGGCGCTACTGCTCCGACCGCTGCGCCACCCGCGCCAACGTCGCGGCCTACCGCGCCCGCAAGCGGCTGGAGGCCGAGGCGTCCGCCCAGAGCGGCCGCAGCGCCGAGACCGCCCAGGAGAACCGGGCCCTCAGCGAACTCTGATGCTCCTCGCGCGGCCGGAAGCGCAGCACCGCCGTCGCCAGCACCAGCTCGTCGGGGACCGGCCCGTAGACGGTGCTGTCGCCGGGGGCCTCGTTGTACGGGTTGTCACCCAGCACCCACCAGCAGCCGCCCGGCCGCCGCTCCACCGCCCGTTTGATCACCAGCAGGTCCTGCTGGAACGGGTGGCGCAGCACCACCACGTCACCCGGACGGACGGCCGCCCCGTACCGGACCAGCACCTGGTCCCCGTGGTTGAGGGTGGGCGCCATCGACGGCCCCGTCACCTCCACCATCCCGAACTGCTTCCGCGGGCGCCTGTTCTCCACCATGCGCGTCCTCCTCGTCACCCCCGCATGCTGCCGTACGGGTCCGTACATTCGCTCACCGGTCCGCGCGCGACCCTGGACTTTTGTCCTAAGCCCATGGGGGCGCCCGCGAAATCCGGATTCCGAGCGAGTAATCTCCCCCTTGAGAAGACGATCACGAGGAGGAATCACTCCATGCTTTCCCGCCTCTTCGCCCCCAAGGCGAAGGTCTCCGCCCACTGCGACCTGCCGTGCGGCGTGTACGACCCTGCCCAGGCCCGCATCGAGGCCGAGTCCGTCAAGGCCGTTCAGGAGAAGTACCAGGCCAACGACGACGCCGACTTCCGCGCGCGCGCCATCACCATCAAGGAGCAGCGCGCCGAGCTCGCCAAGCACCACGTCTCGGTGCTGTGGAGCGACTACTTCAAGCCCCCGCACTTCGAGAAGTACCCGCAGCTGCACACCCTGGTCAACGACACCCTGAAGGCCCTCTCGGCCGCCAAGGCGTCGAACGACCCGGCGACCGGCGCGAAGGCCCTTGAGCTCATCGCCGAGATCGACCGCATCTTCTGGGAGACCAAGGCCGCCTGATCCGGCGCCCCGCACCTCCCGCCGCGCTGGTCAGAGCGCGCATGAGAACGGCCCGACTGCTCCCCGCAGCCGGGCCGTCCTCATGTCCGTCTTCCGTCTCCTGCGCTCACTCGTCGACGTCGTCGTCCTCGTCGTCCAGGCGGGCCAGCCAGGTGGCCAGGCGTTCCACCGGGACCTCGAAGTCCGGGTTCAGGTCGACGAAGGTGCGCAGCTGCTCGGCGAGCCACTCGAAGGTGACCTCCTCCTCGCCGCGCCGCTTCTCCAGCTCCTCGATGCCGCGATCGGTGAAGTACAAGTCGGGCTCCGTGCCGTGATGAGGATGTTCGGGGGGTGTTTCCCGCCAGGATAATCCGCGAACGCGAAGACACCTCCCGCCCGAGGTGACCCGGCAGTAGCGTCTCTGATCAGCCAGGTGGATCCGATACCGGATCCCGTGTCCGGCACAGGGGCAAGACTTCCCACCGTGGAGCGGTGGCGTGGGCATGGAGGTGGAATCCCGCGCCCAGTGCCGTTCCTCGTGGCCGGTGTCGGCTGGTGGTGGGCGTGCTGATCGTCGTCACGCCCTGGTGCCGGTGGGCTGCGCGGGGCAGCCGTCTCCGGTCCGTGTGAGAGTGTCCCTCCGGACGCTTTCCCGCCGGGCCTTGCGGTCTGGTGGGGGAGGGTGCCCTGCGTCGCCTGGGCGCGGGGCGTGCTGTCTGTCGCCGGGTCGAGCCGCTCTTGGACCGGTCTTTGCGGCGGGTTTTCGGGGTGGCCGGCGTGATGATGACCGCGGTCGCTTCGAGTGTGTCCACGACCGCGGGGATGGCCATGACGCCAGTGGTGCGGTCGGTCACGGTCTTGGTCTGGTGTGCCAGGCCGCGCGCTGCGATGCGCTGCCAGGCGCCTCGGTCGCGGTCGCCTTGCCAGTGGCAGGTGGGGCAGACGGCCCATTTCCAGCCCGGTGTGGTGGGCCGGTCGGGGGCCTTGCGGTGCCGCAGGGGGGTGAGGCACCGGGGGCAGTGCTTGGACGTGTTGTGCGCCGGGACTGTGACCACGGCGATGCCCGTCTCTGCGGCCATGTGCCGCATACGGTCGACGATCTGTCCGCGTACCTGCTGCGACATTCGCGTGTTCATGGTGCGGCCCATGCCGCGGGCCTCCATGGTGCGGAGGTCCTCGACGTAGATGACGCTCGCCCCGGCGGCGATGGCCTGGTCGACCGCCCATCTGGCGGCTGCTCGGGCCAAAGCGTCGTTGAGGTTCGAACGGCGCGCGGACACGTATGCGATCTCTGTGCTCAAGACCGTGTGGTAGGCGGTCAGGGGGGGGTGTTCGTCTCCGGCGGCGAGCCGCTGGTAGTGGTCGGCCTTGGCGTGTACGCACTCGGACAGTCGACGCAGGCGGTGCTGCTTGGCGAGGACACCGGACGCCCGGAACATCCCGCCACCTCCGAGGGCCGTGATCCGCCCGTCGTTGTGGAGTCGGGCGGTGCCGGCGCTGAGCAGGGTGTTCAAACCCCAGTCCACACCGAGCGCGACCTTGTGCCCGCTGCGAGACGCCTTTGGGACGGCGTGGGTGTAGGCGAGATCGGCGCGGACGGCACCCTGTTGCAACCGGAGGGTGGGCAGGTGCAGTACCGCGTCCGCAGGAATCGTCGGGGGCAGCTTGATGGGGCAGGCCACCCACGTCCAATCCCGGTACGAACGGGGGGCGGGCCGGGTGGGGAGCTGCAAGCGCAGCAGTGCGCGGCCTGGCTCATCCGCTCGCTCGATGGTCGCCTGCTGCCGGTCACAGGCCGACAGCAGAAGCATCCGTGCCGTTCTGGGCGCGCCCTCCATCTCGAATACATCGGCCGGCATCCGGCCGTACTTCTTGAGGAACGTGACGATCTGCCGTGAGCGGGACGTGATGACGCTGGAGGGCAGATGCCGTCCGCCCGGCACGGCCGCCCGCACGGCATCCCACTCGTGGGCGGTGCGCCTGCCAGGGTCGGCGGGCCACGCCGCGAGCACACCCGCAGTCAGATCGACGCGCCACCCCGCCGAGCGCAGGGCACGTCCTGCCTGCTCCTGCGCCATGCGAACGATCCGGTCATTGACGCGAACAGCCTCGTGCGGGGCGACGGTCCAGCCCAGGCGCCGCAGCGTCATCCACGCATTCGACGGCAGCCTTCGCCCGCCCGCGTCCTCACCCGAGGAGAGCACGCCCATATCGGCGGCGTTCCAATGGCCGGACAGTAGCTCGGCGGTCATGCCGGTCACCAGATCGACACACCAGCCGACCCTCGCCGCCAGCGAAGAGGCGGGCAGGAGTTCACCGGTCTTCTCATCCACACCCATCCGCAGCAGGCCACGGGCACAGGAGATTCGGGCGGTCTCGCCCTCGGATGGCGGCGCTCTACGACTCACCCCGTCACCCCCTTCTGGCGGTGCTGTCATCCGATCAACGACAACCGCGGCGAAAGGTCACACATGCGATCTCCGTAGGCACATCCGGCAGCCGTGCCTAGCGGACATCGTGGCGAGAACGCAACACGCTCGCTGCGGATACCGGAGGAACTATGCGAGCCTGGACGCCTCATGAGCGGGGGCCGCGGATGACGGACGGGCGCACGGTCGGCTCCGCGCGCGCCTTCGAGCTCCTCGAGCCCCTCGTCCAGGCCGCGACCGTACGCGTTCACGCCCCCTCCGCCGGGTATGAGAACTCCGGGACCGGACCCACCTGGGGCAGCGGTTTCTTCATCGCCCCCGGCTGGGTCCTGACGTGCGCGCACGTGGTCGGTGAAGGGGGTGCTGCGGTGCGTCTGACGGGGCGCGAGGTCGGCATCACCTTCTCCTCCGGGGGCAACGGCGGCACGGGCACCGTCTCCGGGCGCGTGGAATGCGTACTGCCCGAGCGGCTGGAGGAGCGGCGGCCCGGCCGGCAGGCCCTGTGGGACCTGCCCGACCTGGCGCTCATACGGGTCCTCGCCCCCGTCTCGCACGCCTGCGTCTGGCTGACCGACCGCTCCAGACCACGCTTCGACGAGGTTGCCTACTTCGGCTGCACCGAGGACCTCGGCACCCCCGAGATCACCGGCCGCACCACCCGGCTGCGCGGCACCGCCGGCAACGGCGCCGCCATCCGCCTCGGCGACGACGACGAGATCGAGCCCGGCATGTCCGGCGGCCCCGTCGTCGACCTGGCCCGCGGCGAGGTCGTCGGCGTGGTCAAGGCCCGGCGGCACACCGGCGGCGGCGGGCTCGCCGTGTCCGTCGTACAGCTGCGCACCCTGCCCATGGCCGCACGCGGGCAGATCGGGCTCTACCGCCGGGTCATGCAGGCCCACGACCGCCACCACTACGACCAGCACCTCAGCGACCTCAACAGCCGGCGGACCTGGACCGACGTGCACGGCGAACTGCCCGCGGACACCGACCCGCACGAGGGACGCGGCCGGCTCACCCCCGGCGAGCGCACCACCCTGTACGGCCTGCTCGCCGAACTGCCCCCGCCCGGCTCCTCCGAGGTCGTCCGCGCCCTGGTCGAGGCGGCCCGCGGCGAGGAGCCGGACCCCCACCCGCTCGCCCCGCTCAGCTGGCGCGACGGCCTCGGACTGCTCCACGACCCGCCGGGCGGCACCGGAGAGGCCGCCGCCATGCTCCGCTACGCCACGGACGTGAGCGTGTCCGACTACCGCGAACCACCCACCCCCGGCGCCGACGAGGAACTGTGGGACTGGGTACGGGCCACGGCCGAGCGGCTGTGGCGGCCGCTGCGCCGCGAGCTCGGCGAACGCCACGAGCGGGGCCTGGCCGAACGCGAACGCCGCCGGCGGGCCACGGCCGTACGGGCCGCGCGCAGCCCCGCCCGGCCGGCGGGCGCCCTGCCGAACGGGGCGTCCGTCCTCCTGGAGTTATGGCCCCACGGCTGGGAGGACGTCTACGACTGGGCGGTCTCCGTCCTGGCCGGCCCCGCCCACCCCGGCCGGCTGACCCCCGTGGACTCGGGCGTACGGGTCCCCCCGCGCGCCCTGCGCGAAGCACTGCGCGCCCCCCTCGCCGAGGGCTTCCGGCGCTGCGACACCCACGAGGCGGCGGCCCTGCTCGAAGTGGCCGTCGACCCCGAGCTGTTCGGACTCGCGGTCGACGAATGGGTGCTGTCCGGCGGTGTCCCGCTGGGCGTGCAGCGGCCGGTGGTGCTGCGCCACGCCCGCGGCACCGCGGGCCCCGCCGCGGTCACCCGGTGGGCCCGCGTCCAGGCCGGGCCCCTGCTCGACGAACGCTCCGACTGCATCCGCGGCCGCCCCCGCAGCCCGGCGGCGGCCTGGCTCGCCGGCCTCCCCGACACCACCGTGCCGGTGCACTGCCGGGCCCCCGGGCACGAGCCGACGCGCGGAGCGCTGCACGCCGTACGGGACGCCGGATTCGGGGTGGTGGTGTGCAGGCGGCCCCCGGCCGACCCGGGCGAGTCGTGCGCGCCCTTCCACCGGGGGCTGCGCGAGGAACTGGCCGAGGCCGGCCGGGGGGAGGCGCTGCCCCTGCGGTTCCAGGCCCTGCGGGGGCGGGCGTACGGGGCGGACCCGGACGCGTACTGGGCGGCGGGGATCTCGCTCGTCTGGGACGACCCCGCACGGGCCCTGCCCGAGGACGAGCCGCTGCAGGGGGACCTGTGACCGGCAGGAGGGAGCAGCAACCGTGAACGACGAATGGCTCATCTACCGCGGCGTCGGCGAACCCCACGACGGGATCGACGCCCTGCCCGACCCGCCGCCGTGGCGCGACTTCGACGGCGAACCGGTGGGGGAGGGGGGCGGCCCGGCCGCGGCCGCCGGCCCGGCCGACGGCAACATCGCCCGGCGCCTGGGCGCGCACCGGCAGGCCGCGGAACTGCACCGGCCCGAGCCCGAGGAACTGGAGGCCATCAACGCCGCGCTCTACCTGAGGCGGCCGCTGCTGGTGACCGGCTTCCCGGGGACGGGCAAGTCCACCCTCGCGCACGCCGTCGCCCACGAGCTGAAACTGGGACGGGTGCTGCGCTGGCCGGTGGTGTCGCGGACCGTCCTCCAGGACGGGCTGTACCGCTACGACGCCCTGGCCCGGCTCCAGGACGTGCAGCTCGCGGCGAACGGCGGCGCGCGCGCCGGGGCCGGCGGCGCAGTGCCCGGCATCGGGAAGTACATCCGGCTCGGGCCGCTCGGCACCGCCCTGCTGCCCACCGGGCGCCCCCGCGTGCTGCTCGTCGACGAACTCGACAAGAGCGACATCGACCTGCCCAACGACCTGCTGAACGTGCTGGAGGAAGGCGAGTTCGCCCTCCCCGAGCTGGAGCGGGTCGCCGACACCGAACCCGAGGTACAGGTCCTCACCGACGACGGCACCAAGGTGACCGTCCGGGGCGGCCGGGTCCGCTGCCGGGCCTTCCCCTTCATCATCCTGACCAGCAACGGCGAACGGGACTTCCCCGCCGCCCTGCTGCGGCGCTGCATCCAGCTCAAACTCGGCCAGCCCGGCGAGAAACGGCTCGCCACCATGGTCCGCGCCCACCTCGGCGAGGAGGCCGCCCAGCTCGGCGCCGACCTGATACGGGAGTTCCTCAGCCGCTCCCAGTCCGAGCTGGTCGCCGCCGACCAGCTGCTCAACGCCGTCTACCTCACCCACTACGCCGCCCCGCCCACCCGGGAGGACCTCGCGGACCTGCTCATCCAGCGCCTCGACCGCCCGAGGTGACGGACCGTGCCACCACGAGCCGAACCGCCTGACCTGCCGCCCGAACCGCCGCCCGGCATCCGGGAACTGGCCGCGCTGCTGCGCCGCGCCGGGCTCGACCCGTCCGCCGAGGAGCTCGCCGACGCCCTGTGGCTGGCCGGACGGATCCGCCCGCCCGGGCCCGCCGAGCCGGGAACAAGGCAGCCGGCCGCCCCGCAGCCGGAGCCCGAGGACCCGCCCGACCCGCCCGCGCACCCCGTACGGCCGCAGGCGGAGCCCGAGGACCCGGTCAGGCTGCACGTCCCCGGAGCGCGCCGCCCCGGCGACGCGGAGGCCGACCCGCCCGGGGAGCACCCCGCGGAGCGCGCGGTGCCCGTACGGGTCCCCGGGGCGGCCGCGCTGCCCCGCATCCTGGAGATCCAGCGGGCCCTGCGCGCCCTCCAGCGGCACCGGCCGCCCGGCCCGCCCACGCGCACGGTCCTCGACGAGGAGGCCACCGCCGAGGCCAGCGCCCGGGCCCTCGGCCCGGTCATCCCCGTGCTCCGGCCGGAGAGCCGGCGCGAGGCGACCGTACGGCTCGTGATGGACGCCTCGCCGTCGATGGCGGTGTGGCAGGACATGTTCGAGGAACTGCGGTCCGTGTGCGAGCGGCTGGGCGCCTTCCGGGACGTCCAGGTGCACTACCTGCACCGGCTCGCCGACGGCACCGCCGCGCTCGGCCGCAGCCCCGCCCCCGGCCCCGGACTGCGCTCCGGCGACCAGCTGCGCGACCCCACCGGCCGGGCGCTGACCATGGTCGTCTCCGACTGCGCCGGACCGCTGTGGCGCGAGGGCACCGCCCAGCGGCTGCTGCACCGGTGGGCCGAGTGCACCCCGTGCGTGGTCGTCCAGCCGCTGCCGCAGCGGCTGTGGGGCCGCAGCTGGCTGCCGACCGAGCGGGGCACGCTCTCCCGTGCCGAGGACGGCATCGGCGGAAGCGGGGTGAAGCTGAAGTTCCGCTCGGACCGGCCGCCGCTGCCCGGACGCCTCACCGGCGGGCTGACCGTCCCGGTACTGCCGCCCAACGCCACCGCGCTCGGGGCCTGGGCCCGGCTCGTCGCCGGGCTCGGCACCGGGCCCGTACCGGCCGAGGTGGGCCGGGTCCTGGCCGCCCACCCGGCCGCGCCGCCGCCCCCGCCGCGCGCCGTACGGCCGCCGCGCGAACTGGTGGCCCGCTTCCGCTCCTCGGCCGCGCCCCGGGCCGTACAGCTCGCGGTGTACCTGTCGGCCGCCCCGCTGACCCTGCCCGTGATGCGGCTCGTGCAGCGCACGATGCTCCCGGACTCCGAACCCTCGGACCTGGCGGAGGTGCTGCTCGGCGGACTGCTGCGGCGCAGCGCCGAAGTGCCCGGCCAGTGGTACGAGTTCGTACCCGGCGTGCAGGACGTCCTGCTCGGGCCGCTCGGGCGGGACGAGGCCGCGCTGGTCCTCAAACACTGCTCCGAATACGTACTGGCCCACTTCGGCCGGGGCGTACGCAACTTCCCGGCACTCGCCGTCTCGCAGCTCACCGGCACGCCCCCGGCGGCGGCCGGCCCCGGGCCCGGCGACCCCGAACGGGCCCCCGCCGGGCGGCTCCCGCAGGCCTTCGCGCAGGTCTCGGCCAAGGTCGTACGGCGCTACCTGCCCGGCATGCCCGACGACGAGGGCCCGGCCGTACGGGAACCCGCGCCCCCGGTACCCGGCCGGGCCGGCGCCGTCCAGGCCGCCCGGGACCGCCTCGCGGACGGCGAGGGCGACGGCGACGCACGGGCCCTGTACGAGGCCGTCGCGGTGCTCCGCCGGGCCGTGGCCGCCCCCGCCGGCCCCGGCGACCCGCCGGAGGAGGCCGAGACCGAGCTGGCGGGCGCGCTGCTGCGGCTGTGGGCGGAGCAGCACGACCCCGAGCTCCTCGCCGAGGCCGAGCGGGCCCTCACCGGCCTGGTGACGGCGCCCGCGCGGGCCGTGCGCGGCCGGGTGTACCACGAGCGGGCCCTGGTCGCCGAGCCCGACGCGGAGCTGCTCGCCGCCGCGGACCGGGAGTTCGCCGCGGCCGGCGCCGCCGCCTCGGAGGGCGCCGGCGCCGACCCGGCGCTGCGGCGGGACTGCGCCGTGCGGCGGGCCGAGACCCTGATCCGGCTGAGCGCGCTGCACGACGACCCCGGCCCGCTGCGCGAGGCACGCGCCGCCCTGGAGCCCCTGGCCGGCCCCGTCGACGGGACGGCGCCCCACCCCGAGCCCGGGCGGGCGCTCGGCCGTGTCCTGCTGGCCCTGCTCACCCTCATGCCGCACACCGCCGACCCGGCCGAGCGCACCGCCCTGGCCGAACAGGCCGCGGCCCGCCTCGCCCTGGACCCCGCCGCCGGACGCGGGGCGCGCGCCCGCGCGCGGGTGGAACTGGCCGGAGCCCTGCGCCACCTGCCCGGGCGGCTGGAGGAGGCCGCCGCCCAGCTGGAGGAGGCCCTCGCCGAGGCCGGCGGGGACCCCGAGCTGCGGGTGGCCGCGCTGGTGTGCCTGGCGCGGGTGCACCGCGCGCGGTACGGGCGGGACGCCGACCCGGCCGCCCTGGAGGACGCCGCCGAGGCCTACGGGCGGGCCCGGCGGCTGATCCCCCGGGACGGGGAGGCCTTCGGGGAGCTGCTGCCCGAGTGGGGCGACGTACTCCTGGACCGGGCGCGGGCCGCCGGCGGGCGGCGGTTCACCGGAGCCGCCGTACGCGTCCTGCGCGAGAGCCGGGCCGCGGTGCCGCAGTCCGACCCCGGGTCGGCGCACCGGCTGCTGCGGCTGGCCACCGGGCTCCGGCTGCGGCACACCTACGAGGGGGACCCGGTGGACCTCCGGGAGGCGGAGCACCTGCTGGAACTGGCCGTCCGGCACAGCCGGGACCCGCTGGAGCGGGCCCGTGCCTGGCGGGACCACGGCGACGTACAGCAGGAGATCCACGGCCACACCCGGGCCGCCGACCGCCTCGACCGGGCGGCGGACTCCTACCGGCGGGCCTGGCGCGCCGCCCTGGAGGCAGACCGGGAAGAACGGCGGGACACCGCCGTCGAACTGGCGGCCCGCGTACAGGAACTGCGCGGGGAGGTGCTGGAACGGCTGGCCCGGCCCCGGGCCGCCCTGGACGCGTACCGCTCGGCGCTGGACCTGTGGGCACGGCTCGGCGAACGTCCCGGCGAACGGCTCCGCGAACGGCCCGGCGAGCGGGCCGAAGCGCTCCGGGCGCGGGTCCGGGCCCTGGAAGCGGGCCTCTGACGGCGGCGCCGGTCTTGTTTCCGCGCACCGGCCGGAGGGAAAGGGCAGTGGACCATCGAACTCGCGAAGCAACAGGGGGACGGGCAGCCCATGGTGACGAAACATCAGGAAGTGGCGGCGGAGGCCCCCGCGTGCCCCGGGCGGCTCCCGGACCTCTCCGGACTCGACCTGGCGGCACTGCGCGGGATCGACCATCCCGTGCTCGCCCAGGTGATCGAGAACATGGTGGAGCGGGTCACACACCCCGCCGAGATCCTCAACGCCTTCGACTCGGGCGTCGCTTGATCCGGCCGGGGCTGCCGGTCCAGCCGGCCGGGCGCCGTGCCCGACCCCGCCCGGTCCGGCGGGAGTTGACCACTTTCCGCCGTTAGTCGGGACCATCCGAAGGGCAGGGATGGACCGTCCGCAGGGGGAGGGTGGAGGTGGAGCGATGAGGCACACGCACACGAGCGACGCCGTGCTGCCCGCGCACCGGCCGGGCCCGCCGCAGTCCGTCCAGGACCGGCACGCCCGTCACGCCCCCTGGCCCTACACCCGCCTCGACGTCCCCGCCCTGCGCGCCGCCGGACACCGGCCCCACCCGATACGCCAGTTCGTGCTCAAGACCCGCAGCCGCTGCAACCTCGCCTGCACCTACTGCTACGTCTACGAAATGGCCGACCAGGGCTGGCGCGACCAGCCCGCCGTCATGGCCCCGGCCACCGCGGCCCGCGCCGCCGAGCGGATCGCCGAACACGCCGCCGCCCACGGCCTGCCCCGCGTCGACCTCGTCCTGCACGGCGGGGAACCCCTGCTCACCGCCCCCGCCCGGCTCGCCGAACCCGTCGACGCCGTACGGGCCGCCGTGGCCGCCGCCGCCCCGCGCACCCGGGTCACCGCCACCGTCCAGACCAACGGCACCCTCCTCACCCGGGGCCGCCTCGCCGCGCTCGCCGCCGCCGGGATACGCGTCGGCGTCAGCCTCGACGGCGGCCTGCCCGCGCACAACACCCGCCGCGTCGACCACGCCGGACGCCCCGGATTCGGCGCCGCCGCCCGCGGCCTGCGGCTCCTGGCCCGGCACCCGGACAGCTACGCCGGGGTCCTGTGCGTCATCGACCTCGACCAGGACCCCGTGGAGACGTACGAGTCCCTGCTCGCCTTCGCCCCGCCCAGCGTCGGCCTGCTGCTCCCGCTCGCCAACTGGAGCGCCCCGCCGCCCGGCCACCGGCCCGGCGCCACCCCGTACGCCGACTGGCTGCTCGCCGTCTTCGAACGCTGGTGGCACGACGGGGAGCGGCGCACCCGCATCCGGACCTTCGAGGAGATCATCGCCCTGCTGCTCGGACTGCCCGCCGCCACCGAGACCCTCGGTCTCGCACCCGCCGCCACCGCCGTCATCGAGACCGACGGCTCCATCGAACAGGCCGACTCGCTCAAATCCGCCTACGAGGGCGCCGCCGCCACCGGCATGACCCTCGCCACCCACAGCTTCGACCAGCTCCTCGACCACCCCGGGCTCGCCGCCCGCCAGCTCGGACGGGACGCCCTGGCCGCCGGATGCCGGGCCTGCGAGCTGGTGGAGGTGTGCGGCGGCGGCCACTACCCCCACCGCTACCGCGCCGACGAGGGCTTCCACCGCCCGTCCGTGTACTGCACCGACCTCCAGCTCCTGATCCGCCACATCGCCACGGCCCTCGCCACCGCGACACGACGGCCCGGCACCACCCCCGCCCGCCCCGCCGTCGCCACCCCGGCGGTCGCCTCGTGACCGCCGTCGCCCTCGCCGCCTTCAGCGTCGACCCCGCCACCCTGCGCGCCCTCGCCTCCACCGAGCCCTCCGCCGACGGAACCCGCCTGGTGCGCGCCGTACGCCGCTCCAAGCGCCTCGTCCTGCTGCGCGCCGTCCTCGACGCCGCCCCCGGCGGCCGGGCCGGCGAGACCGCCGACCACTGGGCCCTGCTGGAAGCGGCGGAACGGCACGACCCCGGCGCCGTGCACGACGTACTGCACTACCCCGCCACCGGCGTGTGGGCCGAGGAAACCCTGCGCCGGCTGCACGCCCCCTACGGCCCCCCGCCCGACCTCGGCCACCTCGGAGCCCTCGCCGTCGCCGCCGCCCTGCGCGCAGGCCTCGCCTTCACCCACACCCTGCGGCCCGTACACGGCCGGCTCGTCCTGCCCACCCTCGGACTGCTGCGCCCGCAGCGCCCCGGCCGGCTCACCGTCACCGAACGCTCCTGGGACCCCCAGGACCCCGCCACCCTGCCCCTGCACGCCCTCCCCGGCGGCGGGACCGCCCTCGACGACCTCGACCCCTACCGGGCCCCCGGCCCCGCCCACCCGGCACCCGTACGCCCCGCCCGCCGCCTCACCCCCAAGGGCCACAAGCGCTGGGACACCCAGTGGACCGGCGCCCTCACCCTGCTCCAGCGCTACGACACCGCCCGCGCGGAGGAAACCGTCCAACTGCTGCGCTCCGTCGTGCCCCTCGCCGGAGGCTCCCGCTCCAGCGGCGCCACCCTGCCCGCGGCCGCCGGCTCCGTCCTGGCCCGCGCCCAGGCCCCGCCCGCGCTCGCCGCCACCCTCGTCCACGAGGTCCAGCACGGCAAGCTCACCGCCCTCGCCGACGTCCTGACCCTGCACACCGCCGACCGCACCCCCCGCCACTGGGCCCCCTGGCGCGGCGACCCCCGCCCGCTGGAAGGACTCCTGCACGGCGCCTACGCCCACCTGGCCCTCGCCGGGTACTGGCAGCGCGCCGCCCTCTACGGGGCCCGCGGCGCCTGGGCCCAGCACGCCCGGATCCGCGCCCAGGTGGCGGCCGTCCTGCCCGTCCTGCGCTCGCACGAGCGACTCACCCCGGCCGGCCGCGAGTTCACCGCCGCCATGAGCGCCGCCGAACGCGCCATGGACGACCTCCCGCCCCCCGGCGACCAGCACGCCACCGCCCGCCGGGCCGTCGACCGCGAGCGCCGCGCCTGGTGCGAGGAACACCCCGAACTCGCGCCGTTCACAGCGGTCTGACGGGGCGTCCGCTGCGGTACCTTTCAAACCCGTCCACCGCCCGGATTCAGGGAGACGGCCGAATGACCACCGGTAGTCGGCAGGACCGCGACGGCGCCGCCCACCCGCAGCGCTTCGTCATCAGCTTCGCGGGGTTCAACCGCCCCTGGGCCGTGTGGATCGCCCACCGCCTGGAAGAGCACGGCCACCGCGTGGCCCTCCAGCGCTGGGGCCCGCAGAACAGCCCCGGCATCGGCGAGGCCCTCGACGACCTCGCCCGCTCCGGCAGCCGGGTCCTGCTGATCCTCAGCGAACGCTACTTCTCCGCCGGCACCCACACCGACGAGGAGTGGAACACCGCCCTGCGCACGGTCACCGACCGCCACCCCGACCGGTTCGCCGCCGTCTGCCTCACCGACGCCCCGCTGCCCAGCGCCGTCGCCGTACTGGAGAAGACCGACCTGTGGGGGCTCGACGCCTACGAGGCGGAGTACCGCGTGCTGCGCCGCCTGGAGCTGCCCACCGACCGCATCGGCACCGACTCCGGCCGCCGCGGCCCCCGCTTCCCCAACGACCCGCCCGAGATCTGGGGCCGCGTCCCGCGCCGCAACCCCCGCTTCACCGGCCGCAACGACGTCATCGGCACCCTGCGCGCCGCCCTGGCCGAAGCCCCGCCCGGCGCCTCCACCGTCACCCTGCTGGGGCTCTCGGGCGTCGGCAAGACCCAGGTCGCCACCGAGTACGCCTACCGCTTCGCCTCCGAGTACGACGTCGTGTGGTGGGTCCCCGCCGAGGACCGGCCCACCCTGCGCGAACGCCTCGCCGACCTGGCCCCCGCCCTCGGACTGCCGCGCGGCGCCGGCAGCTACGGCGAGCAGATCCGGGCCGTCCTCGAAGCGCTGCGGCGCGGAACCCCGTACAGCCGCTGGCTGATGGTCTTCGACGGCTGCGACAACCCCGACGACCTCACCGACCTGCTGCCCTCCGGCGCCGGCGACGTCATCATCACCTCCCGCAACCGCGAATGGGCCTCCCGGCACACCAACCTCGTCGAAGTCCCCCTCTACGCCCGGCCCGAGTCCGTCACCTTCATCCGCCGCCGCGCCCTGCGCCTCACCGCCGACGAGGCCGACCAGCTCGCCGAGGCCCTGGAGGACTACCCCCTCGCCCTCGACCAGACCGCCGGCTGGCTCGCCGACTCCCCGCTGACCGTCGGCGACTACCTGGCACTGCTCCAGCGCCGGCTGGACTCCCGCGAGGCCGTCACCGTCTCCGACGACTACCCGTTGCCCTTCCCGACCGCCCTGGCCATACTCCTCAACAACGTCCGGGAGAACTTCCCCGACGCCCTCGCCCTGCTGCGGCTGTTCGTCTTCTTCGCACCCGGACCCGTGCCCCTGCGGCTGCTGCGCGAATTCCCCGCCGACGACGTGCCCGAACAGCTCGCCGGGCTCATCAACGACCAGATCCGGTGGAACGCCGCCCTCAACAAGCTCGTCCAGTTCTCCGTCGTCCGCCTGGAGTACTCCGACCTCCCCGTGGAGGAGGGCGGCGGCGGACTGGAGACCGTACAGCTGCACCGCATGGTCCACGGCATCGTCCGCGAGAACCTCTCCGAGGACGAGGCCGAACCCCTCGCCCGCGCCGTCCGCCAGGTGCTCGCCGCCGCCGACCCCGGCCGGCCCTCCGACTCCCGGCTCTGGCCCCGGTACGCCGAACTCATCCCGCACCTCACCCCCTCCGGGGTGCTGGCCAGCGGCAACCCGCGGATCCAGACCTTCCTGCTGCACTGCCTGCGCTACCTGATCCTCGCCGGGGAGTACCGCACCTGCCTGCGGCTCAGCGAGGAAACCGACCTGGCCTGGCGCGCAATGCTCGGCGAGGACCACCCCAAACTGCGCGAGCTCAGCTACCAGTACGGCAGCGCCCTGCGCAACCTCGGGATCTTCCGCCGCGCCGAGACCCTGACGAAGGCCGTCGCCGACCAGATCGTCCACGAGCGCGGCGAACGCGACCTGGAGAGCCTGCGCGCCACCAGCGCCTACGGCGGGGTCCTGCTGTGCATCGCCAAGTTCGAGCCCGCCCGCGAGATCTTCGAGCACTGCCTCGCCACGTACCGCGAACTCCTCGGCGAGGACGACTCCACCACCCTCGGCGCCCAGAACAACCTGGCCGCCACCTACCGCCTCCTCGGCCGCTACCAGGACTCCTACGACCTCGACCTGGACACCCTGCGCCGCCGCGAACGCGTCCTGCGCGCCCAGCACATCTCCACCCTCTCCTCGGGCATCGCCTGCGCGATGGGCCTGCGGCTCATGGGCCGCTACCGGGAGGCGCAGACCCGCCAGGAACAGGGCGTCAAGCTCAACACCCAGGTGCTGGGCCCCAGCCACCCGCAGACCCTGCGCGCCGAGCACAACCTCGGCCTGTGCCTGCGCCGCTCCGGGGACATCCCGGGCGCGGGGCAGCGGCTGCGGAGCGTGTGGGAGCGGGCCACCCGCGTGCTGGGGGTCGACTACCCGTGGACCCTGATGGTGGCCTCCGACTACGCCACCTACCTCAGGGAGTACGGGGACATCGGCGAGGCCCGCCGGATCTCCGAGGACGTGGTCCGCGGCTACCAGTCCCAGCTCGGCCTCGCCCACCCGTACAGCATCGGCACGGTCGGCAACCTCGCCCTCGTGCTGCGCGCCCAGGGAGAGCGGGCGGAGGCGCTGAACCTGGCCGAACAGGCCCTGGTCGGCATGCGGGGCGCCCTCGGCGACCGCCACCCGTGGACGCTGGGCTGCGCCCTGAACGCCACCGGGCACCGGAACATCACGGGCCGCCTGGAGGACGCGCTGGACCTGAGCCGGGAGACCCTGCGCACCTGCGAGCAGGTGCTGGGTCCGGACCACCCGATGACCCTGAGCGCCCAGATCGCCCTGGCGGCGGACCTCCGCTCGGTACGGGAGGACGTGGAGGCGGGCAAACACGAGGACGCGGGCATCAGGTCCCTGACCCGCACCCTGGGCCCCCAGCACGTCCACACGGTCTCGGCGAAACAACAGACGAGGCCGTACTGGGACTTCGAGCCGCAGCCGTAGGGGGCTTACGGGGGTTTCGGCGGGGGCAGGTTGGTCTGGGTGGCGGGCATTCACGCTCGGTCGGGGCCTTCACCCCCCTCTCACCACCGCTGCGGGGCGGTGGTTGCCCACCCGCCCCCCTCGGTAGCGAGACCGCGACGCGGGCACAAGGCGAGCGGGGTCGGTCCCATCGGCATTTCGCTCAGGGAAGTCGACCTGCTGGTCTGCGGCTGGGGGGTTCGGGGGCCGCGCACTCGGGGGCAGGGAGGTTTGGGGGTTTCCCGTCAGTCTCATCGTCCTTCCGGGGCGGGCCGGCCTGTCAAGGGCGCTCCTTCGTCGCGTCGCTTCGCGATGGCCTGCGGCCACCCTTGACAGACCGGCCCGCCCCGGAAAAACGAAGACTGCCGGGAAGCCCCCAAAAGAACGGGCCGGGTCAGAGACATGTGCACGGGCCCGCCAGGGATGTGCGGGCCCGCCCCGTGGGCGCCGGCCAAGCCCTACCACCCAGCCCGGGCGGCGCCGGGGGCCCGGGCACCAAGCCCATCGGGGGCGCATCGGCATCGGATCCCGGGTCGGGGCGGCTCTACCCGCACCAAACAGCGGCGAGGGCCTCATCGGCAGCGGGCGACGCGTCAGATCGCTACGCGCTCCTCGTTGACGGCGTCCGGCGGCCGTCCGGGGCTGGGCCGCGTCCGATCGCTACGCGCTCCTCAATGACGGCGTCCGGCGGCCGTCCGGGGCTGGGCCGCGTCAGATCGCTACGCGCTCATCGATGACGGCGTCCGGCGGCCGTCTGGGCTGGGCACAAGCCGCCCGAGATCGTTACAAGCGACCCCACGACGGCGACAGCGGGTAGTTGTGCCCATCTGGCATCAGGCTCCGCCGGGGCGTATTCGGCTTGCCAGGCCGGGTACGCCCGCCGAGCACGCCCTGCGCTTGGGGGTCAGGAGCCGATGAGGCGGCTGGTGAAGCCATCGCGGATGAGGGATTCGTACGCGTCACGCACGTCCTCGGGGACGTCCTGGGCAATGGCGAACCCGAGCTTCGGATACTCGATCACGCGTTGGAGGTCGCCGACGAGCATGTCCAGGACGAGCTTCTCGTCGCCGATGCTCTTGAGGTAGTCGTCCAGCTCCAGCGGCTCGGACGCGCACCGCACCTCAACCTCGGGCCACAGTTTGCGGGCGGTCGCGAAGGAGCGCCTCTCCATGTAGGGCTTGGAGACCAGCAGAACGCTTTTCGGTGTGATGCCGCTCGCGGTCAGCAGGTCACGGGTGAGGGTGATGTTCTGGCCGGTGTTGGCGGCGTTGGGTTCGACGAGGATCGCGTCGTCGGGGACGCCGAGTTCGAGGGCGTGCTCGCGGAAGTGGACGGCTTCCCCGCGGGGAAACCGAGCCTGGGTGGTGGGGCTGTTCCCGCCGGTGAACACGAGTACCGGAAACAGGCCGGCCCTGTAGAGGTCGGCGGAGGTCGCGGCGACGCCGAGGTCGTGGCTGCCCAATCCGATCGCGACATCCACGGGCGCTACATCGTGCCCCATTTGGTGGTAGTCCCAGATCACCTTGGCCCGCTGCCACTGATCGCCGGTGATCGCCTGTTGGGTGTCTGTCACGCGTTTCTCTCCCTGGTCACCGCCGCCGGGGGGCGGACGCCCCCTCGTTCATGGCCCTGATGCCCTCGATACTGGCCAGCTGGTGGCTGAGGCCGAACTGCCCGGCCAGTCTTGCGGCTTTGTCGAGGATGGTCAGCCCATCATCGCGGGTGGCCGGATCGGATAGCAGGATGTGGCCGTGGGCGGTTTCCAGGCGGACCCTCTGCATCGGGGCGTCCGTGGCGGCTGTCCTGCGGGCGATGCCGATGAAGTGCAGGGCTTTGGCTAAATCTCCGGCCCCTCGGTGGGCGAGGGCGAGCTTCTGGTGTGCGACCGACCAGTCCTCGGGCTCGGCGAGAGCCTCGAACTCCCGGGTCGCGGCAAGCATGACGCGAGAGGCGTAGCTGTGGTTTCCGTCCTTGCTGAGGGCCGTGCCCACCCACAGCCGGGCCCGGGCCCGGTCACGGGGGGAGAGCCGGTCGTCGACGGCCAGGGACTCGTACTGCTGGGCAGCGATCTCCAGCTTCCCCGACATCTCCGCGACGACCGCGAGGGACAGGTCGAGTTGGGCGACGCGGCGGGGGATGCCCAACTGGCCGAACAACGACTTCGCTGACGCATAGGAGTGCTGGGCCGACAGGGGGCCGAGCACGGCCCCCTGGTCGCGCTGGAGATCGCCCAGCAGGGCGGTGGAGCGGGCGAACAGGTAAAGCCCCTTGTCGTCGAGGCCACCTCTCGGGTTGAACTGGCCGCGCCAGCGGCGGATCAGGCTGTCGGCGAAGGCGAAGTCCTGCCGGGAGAGGGCGACCGCGGCCCGGTCGAGATCGTCGATCCACGACTCGTACTCCCAGGCCAACGGCCCTCTGGTCGTGATCTGGCTGCCTCCCGAGGGGGTGTTCCGGCCGAGTTCGGACAGGAACGTCTCGAAGCGGAGATGTGCGGCGGCATCCGCGCGGGCCAGAGCGGTATCCAAGATTGCCTGGGTGTCCTGGCGGGGCTCGGTCGCTGCCAGGAGCTTCTCCCACTTGGAGATCGTCCGAATGCCGACGCCGAGGTGGCCTGCGAACGATCGGACGCTCATCCGCAGCGCACGGCGCAGGGCGCGGGCCTCTAGGCCAGTCCAGTGGTGCACGCTCGCCACACGTCGCTCCCTTCCTGTCGCCATCGAAGCACGGCCGGGACGCGCGGGGGGACACAAGTGCAACGGAAGTACAACAGGCGGACATTTCCGGAGCATTGAAAGAGGCCCAGGCTGAGTGGTGACCAGCCGACGGACCATCTGGAGGGACACGGGTATGGAACCCAAGACCACATCTCAAGGGGGCGTCAGGAATCTCCCCGAGCCTCCCGACGGCCCCTTGCCCATCTCGTTGGCCAGGTCCGGGCTCAGCCAGGCACTCCTCGACCGGGCTCTGGTCGGTTGGGAGCGTTTCGTCTCCTCCCTCCGGGAGCCGTCCGATGGCTGAGCAGTACGAGTACGTCCCTCACCGCCTGCTGCGCCATCGTGTACGCGATATCGCGTCCGGGGTCGAGGGCGAGCTGATGGCCGTGGTCAACGAGGATGTGTCTGACTCCGTTCACGAACACTGGATGAAGCTTGCCTACATCCGAGCCGCGTCCGGCCGCGAGTTCACCACCTCAGTCGGCAACGTCCAGCCGGCCCACCACCCTCCGTCCCTCGCGAACACGTAGCCCCAGCTGAGCCCCCGAGTAGCCGGAAGGCCCGGCTCCCTGTTGGGGGGTCGGGCCTTCCGGGCTTGCTGGTGTCGCCGAGTGCGGGTTACGCCTCGAAGACCTCGTTCAGGAGGAGCTGCTGCTCCGCCTGGTGGCGCTTGGCCGAGCCGACCGCCGGGGACGAGCCGTGCGGGCGGGAGATGCGGCGCAGGCGCTCGCCGGCCGGGACGTCCGCGCCGACCGCCAGGTCGAGGTGGTCGATCAGGTTCAGGGCGATGAACGGCCACGCACCCTGGTTCGCCGGCTCCTCCTGGGCCCAGATGTACTTCGCCGCGTTCGGGAACTTGGCGATCTCCGCCTGGAGCTCCGCACCCGGGAGCGGGTAGAGGCGCTCGATGCGGATGATGGCGGTGTCCGTGATGCCGCGCTTCTCGCGCTCGGCCTCCAGGTCGTAGTAGACCTTGCCCGCGCAGAACACGACCTTGCGGACCGCGTTCGGGTCCACCGTCGAGTCGCCGATGACCGGGCGGAACGCGCCGTTCGTGAACTCCTCCGCCTTCGACGCCGCCGCCTTCAGGCGCAGCATCGACTTCGGGGTGAAGACGATGAGCGGCTTGTGGTGCGGGTTGTGGACCTGCCACCGGAGGAGGTGGAAGTAGTTGGAGGGGAGGGTGGGCATGGCCACCGTCATGTTGTTCTGCGCGCACAGCTGGAGGAAGCGCTCCGGGCGGGCGGACGAGTGGTCCGGGCCCTGGCCCTCGTAGCCGTGCGGGAGGAGCAGGGTGACGCCGGAGGTCTGGCCCCACTTCTGCTCCGCCGAGGAGATGAACTCGTCGACGACGGTCTGGGCGCCGTTGACGAAGTCACCGAACTGGGCCTCCCAGAGGACCAGCGCGTCCGGGCGGGCCAGCGAGTAGCCGTACTCGAAGCCCATGGCCGCGTACTCGGAGAGCAGCGAGTCGTAGACGTTGTAGCGGGCCTGGTCGTCCGAGAGGTACAGCAGCGGGGTGTAGTCCTCGCCCGTCTCCCGGTCGATGAGGACGGCGTGGCGCTGGCCGAACGTGCCGCGGCGGGAGTCCTGGCCGGACAGCCGGACCGGGGTGCCCTCCATCAGCAGCGAGCCGAAGGCGAGGGTCTCGCCCATGCCCCAGTCGATGGTGCCCTCGTCGATCATCGCCGCGCGGCGCTGCAGCTGCGGCAGCAGGCGCGGGTGGACGGTGACGCCCTCGGGGATGTTGACCTGGGACTCGGCGATGCGCTTGACGACGTCCTGGGAGATCGCGGTGTTCACCGCGACCGGGAAGTCGGCCTGCGCGGCCGGGGCGACCGGCGGGGTGAGCGCGGGCTGCGTGGCGGCCTCGCGGACCTCCGCGAAGACCTTCTCCAGCTGGCCCTGGAAGTCCTGGAGCGCCTGCTCCGCCTCTTCGAGGGTGATGTCGCCGCGACCGATGAGGGACTCGGTGTACAGCTTGCGCACCGAGCGCTTCTTGTCGATCAGGTCGTACATCAGCGGCTGCGTGAAGGCCGGGTTGTCGGACTCGTTGTGGCCGCGGCGGCGGTAGCAGATGAGGTCGATGACCACGTCCTTGTTGAACGCCTGGCGGAACTCGAAGGCCAGACGCGCGACACGGACGACCGCTTCCGGGTCGTCGCCGTTCACGTGGAAGATCGGCGCCTCGATCATGCGGGCGACGTCGGTCGCGTACATGGAGGAGCGGGAGGATTCCGGCGCCGCCGTGAAGCCGACCTGGTTGTTGATGACCACGTGCACGGTGCCGCCGGTGCGGTAGCCGCGCAGCTGCGACATGTTCAGCGTCTCGGCGACGACGCCCTGGCCGGCGAAGGCCGCGTCGCCGTGGAGCGCGAGGGGCAGGACGGTGAAGTCCGTGCCGCCCTTGTTGATGACGTCCTGCTTGGCGCGGGCGACACCCTCCAGGACCGGGTCCACGGCCTCCAGGTGGGAGGGGTTCGCGACGAGCGAGACCTTGATCTGCTCGCCGTCGAGGCCCGTGAAGGTGCCCTCGGCGCCCAGGTGGTACTTGACGTCGCCGGAGCCGTGCATGGACTTCGGGTCGAGGTTGCCCTCGAACTCGCGGAAGATCTGCGCGTACGACTTGCCGACGATGTTCGCGAGGACGTTCAGGCGGCCGCGGTGGGCCATGCCGATGACGACCTCTTCGAGGCGGGCCTCGGCGGCCGAGTCGATGACGGCGTCGAGCAGCGGGATGACGGACTCGCCGCCCTCCAGGGAGAAGCGCTTCTGGCCGACGTACTTCGTCTGCAGGAACGTCTCGAAGGCCTCGGCCGCGTTCAGGCGGCGCAGGATGCGCAGCTGCTCCTCGCGCTCCGGCTTGGTGTGCGGGCGCTCGATGCGGTCCTGGATCCAGCGGCGCTGCTTCGGGTCCTGGATGTGCATGAACTCGACGCCGGTGGTGCGGCAGTACGAGTCGCGCAGCACGCCGAGGATGTCGCGCAGCTTCATCATCGACTTGCCGGAGAAGCCGCCGACCGCGAACTCGCGCTCCAGGTCCCACAGGGTGAGGCCGTGCTCGGTGATGTCGAGGTCGGGGTGCTTGCGCTGCTTGTACTCCAGCGGGTCGGTGTCGGCCATGACGTGGCCGCGGACCCGGTAGGAGTGGATCAGCTCGAAGACGCGGGCGGCCTTCGTGACGTCGTCGTCGTGTGAGGCGTCGATGTCGCGGTTCCAGCGGACCGGCTCGTACGGGATGCGCAGCGACTCGAAGACGGAGTCGTAGAAGCCGTCCTCGCCGAGGAGCAGGTTCGAGACGATGCGCAGGAACTCGCCGGAGGCCGCGCCCTGGATGACCCGGTGGTCGTAGGTCGAGGTCAGGGTCATGACCTTGGAGATGCCCAGCTTGTTCAGGGTGTCCTGCGAGGTGCCCTGGAACTCGGCGGGGTAGTCCATGGAGCCGACGCCCATGATGACCGACTGTCCGGGCATCAGGCGGGGCACGGAGTGGACGGTGCCCAGGCCGCCGGGGTTGGTCAGCGAGACGGTGACGCCGGTGAAGTCGTCCATCGTCAGCTTGCCGACGCGGGCGCGGCGGACGATGTCCTCGTACGCCTGCCAGAACTCGAAGAAGTTGAGGGTCTCGGCCTTCTTGATGCCGGCGACGACGAGCTGGCGGTCGCCGTTCGGCTTGACCAGGTCGATCGCGAGGCCGAAGTTCACGTGCTCCGGCTTGACCAGGGTCGGCTTGCCGTCCTTCTCCGCGAAGGAGTAGTTCATCGACGGCATGGCCTTGATGGCCTGCACCATCGCGTAGCCGATCAGGTGCGTGAAGGAGATCTTCCCGCCCCGGGCGCGCTTGAGGTGGTTGTTGATGACGATGCGGTTGTCGAACAGGAGCTTCACCGGGACGGCGCGGACGGACGTGGCCGTCGGCACATCGAGGGAGGCGTTCATGTTCTTCGCGACGGCAGCCGCCGGGCCGCGGAGCGTCACCAGCTCGGGGCCCGCGGGGGCCTCGGTGGCGGGCGCGGCCTTCTGCGGGGCTACGGAGGGGGAGGCGGGCGCGGCCGGTGCGGCGGCCGGGGCCTGGGAGGTGACAGTCACAGCAGGGGCACCAGAGGGGGTGGCAGGAGCAGGGGCAGGAGCTGACACAGGCGGAGAGGTCGGCGGCGCGGCGGCGGCGCGCGCCGCCCCCGTGGCGGCGGCGTCGGAGACCTGCGGTGCTGCGGTGACGGTGGCGGCGGCCTGTGCGGAGGCGCCGTCCGTCGTCGGCAGGGTCTTCTTGGGCTCATCCGCCTTCACCGGAGCGGGAGCGGCAGCGCCCCCCGGCTTGTAGTCGGCGAAGAAGTCCCACCAGGCCCGGTCGACCGAATTCGGGTCCTGGAGGTACTGCTGATAGATCTCGTCGACGAGCCACTCATTGGCTCCGAAGCCTGAGGCAGGGGTCTTCCCGCCCTCTGCTGCTTCGGTCGTGGTGCTCGGGTTACTGGGGGACTGTGGCGACACGGCGGCAACCGCCCTCTTCCGCTTCACAAGGTATGGACAGCGGGAATAAAGGCTACGCCTCCTGGGCCGCTGGATGCAGACCGGGCGGGACATCCGTCATGTAGGTCACACCGAACGGCGGGTTTCGCCGGTCTGAATGGCGGGAAACTAGCGTGGTTCGGGTAGGCGGCACCGTGGTTGCGGCCCCCATGGCTTCGCACCCCTGACGGACCCCGGGTACCTGTGGCCGAGATCATGTCCTTCCCACTCGAACCCTACGTCAACCCGACGCCTGCGAGCTGCCCGGAAGCGTGACGAGGATGCGGCAGCCCCGTGACGATTCGGCCACTCCGATCCGCCCTCCGTGCAGCTCCACGGCCCAGCGGGCGATCGCCAGGCCCAGGCCAGTGCCGCCGTCGCCGGCGCGCGCGCTGCCCCGGTTGAACCGCTCGAAGACCCGGTGCCGCTCCGCCTCCGGGATGCCGGGGCCCTCGTCCCGTACCTCCAGCGCCAGACTCCCGGGCGCGTCGCCGGAGCGGGCGCGGACCGTGACCCGGCCGTGCGGGGGGCTGTGCTTGACCGCGTTGTCGATCAGGTTGGCCACGACCTGGTGCAGGCGCTCCGCGTCCGCGTACGCCGCCAGCTCGGGCGGGAAGACGTCCAGGTGCAGGTGTACGTCGTTGCGGGTGTGCCCGCCCGAACCGGAGAGCAGCCCCGGCCGGCCGGCGGCCGCCAGTGCCGATTCCTTCAGCACGCCCGACAGGTACGGCCACACCTCGAAACGGCGGGCCTTCAGCGGGACCACCCCGTTGTCCACCCGGGACAGGTCCAGCAGGGTGTCCACGAGGCGGCCGAGGCGCTCCGTCTGCTTCAGCATCGTGCGCATGGTCTCCGGATCGGCGGCCGAGACCCCGTCGACCACGTTCTCCAGCACCGCCCGCAGCGCGGCGATGGGCGTGCGCAGCTCGTGCGAGACGTTGGCGACGAGCTCCTTGCGGTGCCGGTCCACCGCCTCCAGGTCGTCCGCCATCAGGTTGATCGTGGCGGCCAGGTCGCCCAGCTCGTCGCGGCGGCCCGCCCCGCGCACCCGGCGCGTGTAGTCCCCGTGCGAAATGGCCCGGGCCACCCGCGTCATCTCGTCCAGCGGCGAGGTCAGGCTGTGCGCCACGAACTGGGTGATCAGCATCGAGGCGATCACCGAGAAGACCGTGATGAACCGCAGCTCGGTGTCCGTGCGCAGCGCCACCAGCAGCAGACCGGTCGTGATGAAGACCGAGACCACCACCAGGGTGCCCAGCTTCGTCTTGATCGAGAACGGCGAGAAGGGCTGCAGGCCCACGGCGGGGCGCTGCCCCTCCAGGCGCCGCTGCACCTGCCGCTGCCGTTCCTGCTCGCGCTGCCTCGCCGACGGGCTGCTCACGCCTGGGCCGGGGTCTCCAGGGCGTACCCGACGCCGTGGACGGTACGGATCCGCTCCGCGCCGATCTTGCGCCGCAGCGCCTTGATGTGGCTGTCGACCGTACGGGTCCCCGACGCGTCGGCCCAGTCCCACACCTCGGCCAGCAGCTGCTCCCGCGAGAGCACCGCCCGCGGCGTCCCGGCCAGGCACACCAGCAGGTCGAACTCGGTCGGCGTCAGGTGCACGTCCTCGGACTGCACCCGGACCCGGCGCTGCGCGTGGTCGATCTCCAGATCGCCCAGCCGCAGTGTGGCCCCGCGCGGCGCGGTCGCGGCGAGCGTGGCCCGCTCCACGCGCCGCAGCAGCACGTGCACCCGCGCCGCCAGCTCGCGCATCGAGAACGGCTTCGTCATGTAGTCGTCCGCGCCGACCCCGAGCCCGACCAGCAGGTCCGTCTCGTCGTCCCGGGCGGTGAGCATCAGCACCGGCACCGGCCGCTGTGCCTGGACCCGGCGGCAGACCTCAAGGCCGTCGAAGCCCGGCAGCATCACGTCCAGGACCAGCAGCTCGGGCAGCCAGGTCTCGGCCGCGGCGACGGCGGCAGGCCCGTCCGAGGCCGTCTGCACCTGGAAGCCCTCGGCGCGCAGGCGTGCCGCGATGGCCTCGGCGATGGTGTGGTCGTCCTCGACGACGAGTACCCGCCGCTGGGCGCCGGGGGTCGCCGAGGTGTTGCTATGGGTGGTGTGCGTCTGTTCCATGTCCCGGTCCGCCCCTGAAGATCTGCGTGGTGGGGTGCAGCGTAGAGGAGGCACCGGCCTGCGGCTATGTCGGGTTCGGACAGGGTATTTGTGCAGAACGCCCTGGTAGAGCGGGGGATGTACCGGGTGCCGTACCCCCCACGGGAACGGCACCCGGCGAGGCGGGGCGGTCAGGCGCCTCGCGTTGTGCGGGCCCTACAAGGGCAGCCCGTGGGCGTGCGCGAAGACCGGGTCCTGCGTGTCGTTCGGCACATCCGGGCGGGAGGCGGCCACGGCCGCCATGGAGCGCGGGAGCTCGAAGGGGAGGCGGCCCTCGGGCACGGCGCGGCCGAAGGCCACGTCCAGCAGAGCGTCGTCCGAGGCGCCGTAGTCGGCGATCAGGGCCGCCGCGCGGTCGGCGATCTCCGGGATGACGGCCGCCCGCTCCAGGTTGATGCAGACCAGGGTCGGGACCCGGTCCAGGAGGGCCAGGATCTCGGCGAGTTCGGCCTCGGGGAACGCCAGCGAGCCCGAGTGGAAGAAGGATTCGAAGAGGTTCTCGCGCGGCTCGTACGGGGTCCGCAGGCGCAGGACGGCCAGGTCGGCGGCGTCCGGGTCGGCCACGACCTCGCCGTACGCGGCGGCGACGGCCTCGTCCACGTTGCGCACGTACAGCTTCGGGCCCCGCTCCGGCTCCGCGGTGAGCGGCAGCAGCTTCCCGGGGTTGGTGAGGACCGTGAGGGAGCGGCGCTGGGCGGCGGCGCCCAGGGCCGCGAAGTCGGCCCGGCCCACCGTCTCGGCCGCCTCGTCCGGGTCCACGTACGGGTTCTCGAACAGGCCGAGCCGGAACTTCTCGCGCAGCAGCCGGCGTACGGACCCGTCGATCCGGGACTCCGCGATCCGGCCGGAGCGGACGAGCTCCACGACGACCTCGGGGCACTGCTCGCCGCCGAACTGGTCGCAGCCGGCGTCCAGGGCGCGGGCGGCGCGCTCGGCGACGTCCAGGTGCTCCAGGCCCCAGGCGCGGGCGGGATGCGTCTGGCCGAAGATCGTCGCATCGTTGAGCAGTCCCCAGTCGGTGCACACGATGCCCTCGAAGCCGAGCTCCTCGCGGAGCAGGCCGGTGACCACGCCCTTGTTGAAGCCGAAGCCGACCTCCTCCCAGTCGGTGCCGATGGGCTGGCCGTAGTACGGCATCATCTGCGCGCAGCCCGCGGCGATGGCCGCCTTGAAGGGCTCCAGGTGGTGCTCGCGCATGCCGCCGGGGTAGATCTGCTCCTTGCCGTGGGCGAAGTGCGGGTCCTCGCCGTCCTTCTGCGGGCCGCCGCCGGGGAAGTGCTTGACCATGGCGGACACCGACTCAGGGCCGAGCTCCGGGCCCTGCAGGCCGCGTACGTAGGCCCGTACGAGCTCACCCGTCAGACGGGCGTCGGAGCCGAAGGTGCCGGTCTGGCGGGCCCAGCGGGGTTCGGTGGCCAGGTCGATCTGCGGGTGCAGGGCGACGCGGAAGCCGACGGCCAGGTACTCGCGGCGGACGGTGTCCGCGAACCGGTGCACCAGCTCGGGGTCGCCGATGGCGGCCAGGCCCAGGGCCTCGGGCCAGGCGGAGAAGGCGCCGGAGTTGAAGGAGGCGCCGACGTTGTCGGTGAAGGCGTGGCGCGGGTCGGTGGACAGGGTGACCGGGATGCCGAGGCGGGTGGCGGCGGCCATCTCCTGGACGGTGTTCTGCCACTGGGCCATCTCGCGGGCCCCGTAGGTGCCCAGGAGGTTGAAGTGGGTCAGGAAGCGGTCCTCGATCAGCTCGGGGGTGGTGAAGGGGAGCATCGAGCCGTCGGTTTCGGTGACCGGGGTGCCGTCCGGGTTCATCATCAGCATGGAGTGGAAGAGCTGGCCGGCCTTCTCCTCCAGCGTCATCCGGGAGAGCAGGTCCTCGACGCGCCGGTCCACGGGGAGCGAGGCGTCCTTGTAGGCGGGGATGGGGTTCATGGCCGTACTCCTCGGGGCGGTGGCGCGGACGCCCCACGGTAGACGCGAAAACCGTGTACCCACTAGGTTTTCAAAAAGTGACCTGGATCACTCACGAGGGAGGGGTGGAGCGGTCCGTCTAGGGTGGGCGGCATGGCACAGGACAAGGAGCGCACGGCCCCGGGGACCACCGGTCGGGGGGCCACCGGCCGGGGGACCTACGCGGTGGGCGACGCCCGGCGGCAGAAGATCCTCGACACCGCGGTCGAGCACTTCGCGCAGTGGGGCTTCCACGCCTCCTCGCTGGCCCGGATCGCGGCCGGCTGCGGGATCACCCAGGGCGGGCTGCTGCACCACTTCCGCAGCAAGGAGGACCTGCTGCTGTCGGTGCTCGCGCAGAGCGAGCAGCACGACGTGGACCGGCTGTTCAGCGAGCCGGCCCCGTCGGTCGCCGCGCATTTCGACACGGTCGTCGCCCTCGCCGCCGACAACGAGCGGCGGCCCGGCATCGTCCGGATGTTCAACACCCTGGTCGGCGAGTCCGGCAACCCCGGGCACCCCGCCCACGGCTACTTCCGGCAGCGCTACGCCCGCGTGCTCGGCTACACCGTCGACCTGCTGGAGGCGGGCGTGGCGCGCGGCGAGCTGCGGACCGGCACCGACTGCGAGGCCGTGGGCCGGGAGATCCTCGCGGTCATGGACGGCCTCCAGATCCAGTGGGTGCTGGACCCCGGGAACGTGGACATGCCGGCGCGGCTGCGGGCCTACCTGGACCGGCAGCTGCGGGAGATCGCGGCCCCCTAGCCGGCGCCCGGCCGGGGCCGGCCCCTGGCCGTCCTCAGCCGTTCGTGAACGAGGGCAGGGCGGACAGCACCTTGTCCAGGGCCGGGGACAGGGCGCCCTGGTCGGCGGCCACCTCGTACCCGCCGTGCACGAACGCGTAGAAGAAGCCGTCGTAGATCCGGGGGCTGCTCGTCGCCATGCGCGGCAGACGGGCGAAGTCCGCCTCGTCGAGGGCGGTGCGCAGGGCGTCGAGGTCCGCCCGCCCCAGCCTGCCGGAGCCCTCCTCCTTCGCCTTGCCGTCCAGCCTGGTCCACGACCCGTCGCCCTTGACGATGAGCGTGTGCGTCTCGCCGGCGAAGCCGCCGCTGCGGCTGGCCCGGACCAGGGTCTCCCCGGCGGCGGGGGGCTTGGAGGTGGCGGGTGGTGACGTCACGCCCGGAGGTGTCGTGGGCGTCGTCGTCGGCGTCGTCGTGGGCGCCGCGGTGCCCGGCGCGGTCGCGGCCGGCGAATCCCCCTCGCCCCCGGAACCGGAGCCGGACGGCCCGCAGCCGGTCACGACCACCGCACTCAGCACCGCCGCCGTGGCCACCGCCACCGGCACCGCCCGGAACGCTCGCACACCCACCTCCGCAGGTACTGGGCCCGAACCCCGAGTATGGAGTGCCGACACCCGATACGACAGCACCAGGAGGCCGCCATCCCCCGCTCCGCCCCCTGGCGCGTGCTGCCCCCGCTGCTCGTCGTCCTCCTCGGCCTCTGGGGCCTGGAGCGCGGCGGCAGCATGTGGCGCGACGAGTCCGTCACCTGGCAGGTCGCCCACCGGCCGCTCGGCGGGCTCTGGGAGCTGCTGGGCCAGGTGGACGCGGTGCACGGCCTGTACTACCTCCTCATGCACGGGGTCTTCCTGGCCTGGGACGGCGGACTGTGGGCCCTGCGCCTGCCCTCCGTCGCCGCGACCGCCCTCGCCGCCGCCGGGGTGGCCGCGATCGCCCACCGCCTCGCGGGGGAGCGGGCGGCTCTGCTCGCCGGATCGGCCTACGCCCTGCTGCCGCCCGTGCAGATGTACGCCCAGGAGGGGCGCTCGTACGCCCTGGTCGCCGCGGCCGTGGTCTGGGCGACGTACCTGATGCTGCGCGAGCGGTGGACCGCCTACGCGGTGGTCCTGCTGCTCGGCTGCTGGCTCCACGAGTTCGCCGTACTGGCCCTGCTCGCCCACGGCTTCACCGCCTGGCGCTCGCGCGGCTGGCGGATCGCCGCCGGGGCCGTCGCGGCCCTGCTGCTCCCGCTGGCCGTGGTCAGCGCCCGCCAGGCCGCGCAGCAGCTCGGCTGGCTCGGGCGGCCGGGCTGGCAGGACTGGGCGGCGTACGGGGTGCTCGCGGGCGCGGTGCTGCTGCTCGCGCGGGGCGCCGGGGACCGGGAGCTCGTACGGGTGGCCGTGCCGCTGGCGCTGCTGCCGCCCGGGCTGCTGATGGCGGTCTCGCTGCTGAACCCCTGGTACGTCGACCGGTACGTGCTCTACGCGCTGGCCGGGCTCGCCCTGCTCGCCGGGGCCCGGCTCGCGGCGGCCCGGGGGTGGTGGCCGTGGCTGCTGGTGGGCGTGCTGCTGGTGCCCGTCGCCTTCTGGTCGGTGTGGCTGCGTACGCCCGAGAGCCGCAAGGACGACGCCCTCGCCGTGGCCGCCGCCGTCCGGGAGCGGGCCCGGCCGGGGGACGCGGTGGTCTTCCTGCCGTCGCGGCGGCGCGAGTGGCTGCTGTCCTCGCCGCGGGTGTACGAGGGCCTGCGGGACGTGGCGCTGGACCGCACCCCGGCGGCCTCGCACAGCCTCCAGGGCACCGAACTGCCCTCGGCGGCGATCCGCGAGGCACTGATCGCCTCCCCGCGGGTCATCGCCCTGCTGGACCCGGCGGGGCAGCCGGTGGACCCGTACCCGCGGGAGGCGGTCAAGCGGCAGACCCTCGCCGCCTGGTTCGACCTGTGCTCGGTCACCGGGGTGCGCGGGGCGCGGGTTGCGGTGTACGCGCGGCCGGGGGCGTGTGGCTGACGGGGGTGGCCGGCCGGGCTGGGCCGCCAGGCCGGGGTCGGGGACGGGGTGGGGTGTCGTCCGGGACTAAAACGAGATGATTTCGGCGCAAGCTCCCGCCCGACAGAACAACCCCGGAAAGGGCGCCGAACATCGAAGCCCGTCCCGGACGACACCCCACCCCCGCCCCCCCCCCCGGCCCCCCCCCCCCCCCCCCCCCCCCCCGGGGGGGGGGGGGGGGGGGGCGGGCGCCCC